>JAEOTX010000048.1 GCA_016839605.1 Candidatus Thorarchaeota archaeon
GCAACCTCTCAGTCGACTACGGCGGTGAGCTGCAGCAATGCACCAAGCCGTTCAGTCTGGTGTTCGATCCGAAGGAGATGGCGCAGGCGCTGAAGCTCCCGCTCGACGATATCTCGCTGTGCACCAACACGTTCGGCGCTGGCGCACTAAACCCGAAGCCGTTCGAGGCGGCGTGCTTCCCGTACGCGCAGCACTTCGTCACGACGAGCGTCCCGACAGCCACCTCGATGCGGACAGCCGAGAATCTCGAGCAGGCCGTGAACGAGATCAACGATAAGATGAATACCTCTCAGGAGTCGAACTGCCAAGAGTGAACGATGATTGAACTGTATGGGGGCATCCCAACAGCATTTGTAAAGTTCTACATTGCACACTGGAATTTAATCTCTGTTGAACGCTTCGCTTGAATTGACATGTATCGGAGGTTATAATTAGCAACCTTGACTTGTTTTCAAAACGGTATTTATCAGGTAGTCTTCGTACTTCTCATTTTCTTCCACCATTAGGAAGTGCGCTGAGTTTTCGAAAACAACTAGTGCTTTTCCCATCCTAGCGTCTAAAGCATTGTAGAAGTTCTCAACAAGAATCGCTGGAGTAATCATGTCATATTTTCCAACAAAGAAGAATATTGGAACTTCGAATGATTGGATTTCTTTCATGAAATCAATGCTCGATAATTCCTCCCACATGGCATTTTGTGTGAAGTGAAGTCCCTTTCCTCGTATAGTCCTAAATCCTTCTGATATCGAATATTCTGGTGAGGTGAGATAATTGAGTGGAAAACCAAACATTCGTCTAATCGAAAAATCATGCATGAATCCTCCGTATTGGATGATATGCCCATCTTTCTTAAAACACCGCTCTGGGGAGTCGTATGGTGGAGGGCCAATTGATTCTATAGCTAACTGTTTTTTTCGATTTCCAGATTTTTCAGCCTGTTCGAGGATAAAGTCGTAGGATATTTTGTGTTGTTCGTAGTCGTTGACTATTTGAGCCACTCCAACATAAGCATGTATCTTCCCAGGATATCGATAAGCAGCTCGAATGCCAATCAATGTTCCACCCGAATGACCGACAATGAAAACCTTCTGTTTGTCCAATTTGTGTCGTAAGTAATCAATTAACTCGCTACAGTCTTCAACTAATCTATCCAAAGTCATTGAATCCGGCGATATGTCAGGGTAATACGATTTACCTGCTCCTCGTTGGTCCCAATGAACTACTGTGAAATGATTGGTCAACTCTTTATCAAATCTTCGTGAACTTGACATACCCATTGCTGGTTCGCCGGGACCGCCATGAAGGAATAGCAGGACTGGATTGTTCCGATTTTCGCCTCTGATGAATATCCATTGTTTCAAGCCGCCGAGTTCGATTTCATCCAAGGAACTTATTCCATTAGTAGTATCAATCCTTGTGGAATATCTCAGAAGAGTTCTATAGAATAGTAGAGTAAGTAAGAAAAACAAGAGACATCCTACGACGCCTAGAATGATTACCAAGAGGATACTCACTGCATTTCATTCCATAGTAACGACAACGTTCCCCAGTTTTCCACCTTGTTCAACAAATCTATGGACTTCAACCATCTGTTCCAGTGGATAGGTCCTATCTATGACAGTCCTTATTGTTCCCGCTTCAATAAGCTCTCTAAGCTCGATTAGACGATCAGTCGTATAATCGGCGGGTCCAGCTATTGCCAGCATATTGTTTTTCCTTGCAGTCGATTTGTCACCTCGAGATACCGTCCCATTTCCTTGGAGATAGATTCCATTCTCATTTAATGATTTGATGCAACCTGGAAACTTAGTGACACCCACAACGTCGAAGATAGCATCATAGGTTTCACCTCGTTCTGTGAATAGCTCCTTTTTGTAGTCTATAAGATGGTCCGCCCCAAGGGATTGCAGCATGTCAAATTTCCCTGTACTATCCACGGCAGTCACTTCAGCTCCCTTGGATTTAGCAAGCTGGAGTGCGATTGTTCCTATCGATCCACCCGCTCCGTTAATCAAAACTGCGTGGCCTTTCTGAATGTGTGCCTTGCTAATGAAATGGAGCGCTTCACATCCCCCAATGGGAATAGTGGAGGCTTCCTCGAAGGTCATGTTAGCTGGTTTTGCTATTACCAATCCATTCTCGGACATCGCCTTGTATTCCGCATATGCTCCCATGCCAAGTGCAGTACATGCAACCACTTGGTCACCTGGATTGAATAGTGTCACATCCTTTCCGACTTCTTCAACAACACCGGCTAACTGCTGACCCAATATCTTCTTCCTTGGACCTCTAATGCCAAATCCAAGTCGCATCAGGAGCTTAAACCCGGGGCCATAAAGTGGGAAATTGAAACCGCGAAGTTCACAGTCCCCCAAGATGACAGTAGTCGCATGGTTTTTGATCAATATCTCATCGTTTTTGGGAATTGGTCTTGGAACCTCTTTAAGCTGAAGAACTTCTGGAGGCCCATATTTCATACAAACAATCGCTTTCATAAGTTTCAGAGCCCTTTTCAGATGGAGTATTCAGTCATCTTAAATCTGGTTGTGCCGTAAATTGGCGGTAGAGCAAGATACAGATTTATTCTTCCTGAGGATATTCCCAAAGTGCCCCTTCTTCGGATCAGCAACTGCTCTTTCGATTATTTTGACTCTGATAGGTTTGGGTACTTGGGGCGTCTATTATCTCAATTATTGGGCTGCTGTGGGGTACCTGTCATACTCTCTTGTATTCTACTTCTTGGTAATGCCATTGACAATGTGTAGATACTGCTATTTCAACATAACAGAAACCTCGACAAATGAAGAAACGGGGAAGACTGCTGCATCACTATTGTCGGTAGAGAGATGGACTAAATCGCACTTGCATATGCATGTGGGTCAAAAGGGTTGGGCCTTCGCTATGGCTATTGTATGGCTAGCACCCCTTGTCTTGATCGGGGCTTCGCTCTTTCTGAATTTCTCTGCGTTTGTTCTATTAGCTCTACTTGGTTTTGTAGTCGTGCTGGTTGGGAATTATTACTTTATGCTGCGAGTAAAATGTCCGAAATGCCCCATCCAGGAGCAGTGTCATTCATCTTTCTAAAAGCAAAAAGAATGGGAGAGAGACCGATTTGCGGTCTCTTAGCAATGGTTACTGCTTTATACAGCGCGCTTCATCATCAGATACCAGATGAACACCAGCCACAGACCTGCAACAAGAATGATCGACTCTGTGATTGGATCAAAGAGAGTCAATCCTCGTTCGATGTAAATAAGAACTAGTCCAATGATTAGCAAGATTCTCTTGGTGTCATCCATCAATCTTGGCAATAGAAAGACGATTGAAAGCGCGAAGACAATGGACAGGAAATAGAATGATAGATTCAAAGCAATGAGCAATCTTGAAATGACATAGACAGCCCAAATGACAAGGAACAGAA
>JAEOTX010000049.1 GCA_016839605.1 Candidatus Thorarchaeota archaeon
GTCATCTGGTCGAACCAACCATATCTAACAGCGATGACTCCGACGCTAAACATCATGAAATACTGAATCATATATCCGATAGGTAATCCAAGCGGCCACTGTTCTATTGGGTAGGCTATGCGAACTAAGAAGGAAAGAATTCCTAATCCAATGGCTAGGAGGAAAAGATAGATGAATCTTGGAATTGGCAGTTCCTCTGGGATGCGTTGTTGCATCGACTCATTCTTTGCTATTTGACGCCAAATGGTATAGACTGCAGTGAAAATCAATAGAACAACGAGGAACCACGTAATAGCAAAGGTTGTCATGAAATTCACAAAATTGGGCAGGGATTGAAAATTGCTCAGATAATATTCCAGAAATGACCCTGCTGTAAGGGTCGAGCTCCATGGTTCAATTCCTTGAACTGCAAGTAAATAGTAGATAGCGGGATTAATCAATAAAACATATAGTAGGACCGGGATTCCGAGGCGGAATATTCGTTCTTTCCAGAACGAGGATACTCCCTTACGTTCCAAACTCCTTGGAGAAAAATAGCCGCCCATCAGGAAGAACAATCCCATTATGGATGGTAGAAGGATAGCTGCAATTCCAGCTATCATGTAGAGAGTTATGATTGTGAAGATATCAACTGGATTGGTTTCATTAAGTGTCGCATAATAATACCAAGATCCTCGCCCCCCGTAGGTGACCATGACGTGTGTGAAAATCACGAGAATAACAAAGAAGATCTTCAGATTATCAAGGAAGATGAGCCGCTTCGTTTGAGATTGAATGGTCATGGGATCATTCACCTTGGAGAATTGTACGCAGGTATGGCGATATAATAAGCCTTCCAGAATTAATGGTGATAATGCGTTAGTGACCACATTTATGGTCACATCTTCTCACAATCGCCATAGGCAGTGACCAGTCTATAGTGAATCATTATGAAATCTACCGATAACTCTACAACTCGAGAGATACGGGAGCTAAGATCCGATGAGACAGACGAGTTCATCTCACTCATGCAAATTGCGTTCAAGGACAGTATTGAGGAAGACCGACTTGACGAAGAAGAAATACGGAAGTTAATGAAGAAAGTACGTACCCCCGCCGGCAGAATTCTTACAAGAGCCATAGGTATGCGAATTGAGTTCTATGTCATCGAGGTGGATGATAGCATCGCAAGTGGTATTCTCTTGAATATTAACAAGAACGAAGTCCATGTGGGTGATTTGATGACACATCCGAATAACAGGAGGCAAGGACTTGCCAGAAGGTTACTTCGTTTCACTTTCGATCGAGCTCGTGAGTTGGGTGTTGACATAGTCACTCTAGGAGCAAGGGCTGACAACGTCGATGCAGTGAGTCTATACAACTCCGAAGGTTTCGAAACAACATATCGCGTCGGTCGTTTTGATACAGACCTCGAGAAAGGGATGCCAAAAGCTGCCTCCAACGATTTGATTCTTGCAGGAGTCACTAAGATTAGATACGAAGATGCAGATGCTATGCTAGATGATTGCTTTCCAGCCTCACACTTAGAAGTGCAGGGTCGTGAGAAGTTCGTCAAGGATCAAATACCATCAAGAGCACTGCGTTTCTTTGCTCGAAGACTTGGAGGTCAAACAATCAACACCTATGCGTTCTTCGTGAAAGGAGAGGAGAAACTTCATGGTTATGTCCAAGCATCTCAATCAAGAGTCGAAGATCGAATTTCTCTCTCATCTCCGGTTCTCCTAGAAAAGGACAATGATCTCCTGCTGGAAGTAATCCCACGGGTTCTGAAAATTGAGAGTGCCATTAGGGGATTAACAACTGCTTCTGTCAACTGCTCAATGCATCGTACAGACGCAATTACGAAGATTGAGAGTCTAGGCTTCAAGAAAAATCGTGAGAGTATATCCATGAGGAAACGTTTCTAGGCAATCCTATCTTGAAATTCAATTTAGCTAGGTCTTTGGTCTAGGGTTCCTCTTCAGTTGAATGAGTTTCTCAATATCGTTTATAGTGCCCATTTCTGGTTGCCTGACATAGAGCCATCTCCCGTCGTGAAATTGCTCTGTTTCATCGAAGAGCCTGATGATGTCTGTACTCAGTTCCCCTCGTATTCCCTCGAACTTCTCTACTTCCCTCTTTCCGAGAATGACCTGTACAGTGAATCCGCCTTTCTCAGGATAGAATGATACTAATGTTTTGCCGCTCTTCCGATAGCGAAGGATCCAGCCATTCTTATCACCCCAGTAGCTCAGCTCAGGCTGAAAGTCATATTTCTTGGTCATGAACTCTTCAAGAGCCATCCAAGACTTTGATGCCTTTGCCCCGATAAACTCTAGAATCTGGTCCTTAGTTGGTTCATGGTTTCTTCCAAGCATGCGTTCTCTATTACCCATTGCCATCGTTTCTCCCCCTCATGCCTCCTATTTCAATCCTCTACTCTTGCGGACCGAGATACTACATCAATGAGGTTATAACAATCTTAACAATGGTAAACTTGGAGAGGATAATGACCGAAGAGAATCGCGAGGATCAATTAGTAATCACTAGGGAATTTACAGTTTCGAAGAGTCTGTTGTTTGAGGCGTTGACTGAGCATGAACACATAAGGAAGTGGAGTAGTCCAAAGAACTTCGATGTCACCTTCAGTCAAGGCCAACTCAAACCTGGTGGAGAGTATAGCTATGGCATGAAATCCGGTGGCGGCCCTGAATTTGCAATGGCTGGTGAATACAAAGAGATTGCTCGACCTGATAGACTCGCTTATACACAATCACGCGTTGGTGCACCAGGTCCAGAGACAGAAATCTCGATCACACTTGAAGAGCGTGAAGGTACGACTACGATGGTGTTTCGTCATTATGGGTTTCCGACAAAAGAATTCAGAAACGGAGCAATTCAAGGTTGGAATGAAGCTTTTGAGAAACTTGAGAGGCTCTTATCGGATCTCACTTGAAGTCTACCGTGATACAATCGAGTTTTTATGACGAACAGGAATCCTCCTCTTGTGATAGTATGAGTTACCTTGTCGTGTATTACTCCCGCACGGGAAATAACAGAACACTCGCAGAGGCTATTGCTAAAGGGCTCTCTGCTGATGCGGATGAGATTGTCGATAAGAAGAATCGTAAAGGACGACTCAATTGGCTTCGAGCTGGAAGTGATTCAAGAGGTGGAAAGCTCACAGAGATCGAATACCAGAAGAATCCACAAGACTATGACACCATTATCATAGGTGCTCCAATCTGGGCCTTTAATCCAATTCCTCCAATTCGGACGTATCTACAGGAAGTTGACCTGAAAGGGAAACGTGTAGCATTTTTCATTTGTTCTCAGACTGAAGCTTACAACGAAATGTTTCCACAACTAATCGAAATGACTCCTGATTCAGAGCACATTGCTAATTTTGGCATCCAAGATAAACGATTCAAGAACGAAGACTACAGTGCTGAGCTTGAGGCCTTTATTGACAAGGTCAGGTAGCAACATTGGCTTGCCAAAAGGGGTGTGTTCACTTCGCTTACTGAAATCTCCTTGGTCTTCTTTGCAGCACTATTTGTCTGGATCTTTGTATCATACAGAAGTTGGAAACGGAAATTACTCACATCTCTAAATGAGAATAGCAAAGTTGTGATGACACCACTGGGCGAGATTGAATATATCCTGAAAGGAAGTGGACCAGTACTATTGCTGCTACATGGAGCTCCTGGAGGATATGATCAAGGCGCTATTGATGTGACAATGTGGACTGACGCAGGATTCTCCTTGCTATCAATCTCTAGACCAGGATACCTCCGTACGCCATTGAGTACAGGAGAGACATTCGAAGAACAAGCAGACGCAATTGAAGCACTACTGGATACACTTGGTATCTCGAAAGTAGCTATTCTTGGAGCCTCAGGTGGAGGTCCCATAGCTCTACATTTTGCCTTACGGCATGCAGATCGACTAAGCGCGCTCATTCTGATGGCGGCGGTCAGCAATGAATATAGTGTGAGTCAGGAACAATTGGATTCGACACTAGCCAGAATATTCCTTTCCGATTCTGGAGCAGACTTTGGGGTATGGCTGTATGATGTACTAACGAGACGCTGGACTACTATGTCGTTAAAGGAAGCGCTCAAAGAAACCATGATTGTGGATTCTGAGGAGCGGAGCAATTATGTTAAACAGGTGATGGACACCCCGGAGCAAGTTGATTGGTATAAGAGGTTCGTTCGCACGACGTGTCCGATGAGTCCAAGAATGATAGGCTTAAACAATGACATTAAGCTGCTTCAACAGGTCTCTTTTACCAGCTTGGAGGATGTAAAATGTCCAACACTGGTGATTCATGGCACAGTTGATGGGGATGTGTCATTCTCGAACGCTGAATTTGCGGCTTCGTCTATCCCGAATGCCAGATTATACCGCCTTGAGAACATGGGGCATTTAGTCTGGTTAGGAGAACATGTTTCTAAGATGAATTCGGAACTCATTAGATTTCTCAAAGAACACACTGGTTTCAACGAATCCTAGACACGTCCAATTTGCAGAAAAGCATCTTCAGTATAATGAGTCAGATAGGTACGGCAATACTGAATAGCTTATTCTGATTGATAGACCTCAAAGAAATTGTATCCGGGTGCTTTGATGAATCAAGAACTCATAGACGATATCAGATCTATCATTGTAGTTTTCGTTCGTGATGAACTCGAGAAAGATTACGAAGACATACTATTCTTCAATGGCCTCTGGAGATTTGATATAAGCAGACAGAAAGATGGAAGTATTTGCGCCATTTTCGAATACGTCTATAGTGAGGATCCATTTGGGGACTATAGAACACAAGTTTCTTTTCAAGGGTCATTATATTGGGACCCAAAAGGCAAATTACAAGCCAAATCGATGAGAATGGCTCATGTGGATCCGCGGGCAAATGGACCGAGACGTTTCTTGCGAAAAAGGCAGAAAACCCGGGAGGACCAACTTGAGGATGAAAGAAGGCTACTCGAGTGGGAGGATACCCTTAGTGTTGGAGATTTAGTCGACGCGTGTTTTACGGTTAAAGGAGATAGACGCCGTTATATTAGTGAAATCATCAAAATCAGTCCTAAGAGCTTTCGCGTGAAGGCTACAGAAGTCTATAGAAAATGCGATGTATGTCCTGAATTCGATGAATATGAAGAAAGATCTAATGCAATCCCTAAACGTATGTCTTCCAAGTTCTCGCAAAATAACGGAGTTTTCCCGCTCGATATCAATGTCAGAATTAAGAAACGAAGAGGCAGTCTTACACGCTACTATTTAGCTTCCTAGTAGATATCAATTTCATGGCTTCTGTCCGGAAGAGGGGGGGATACGCAAAACTGCTTGCCATTTTTGCTGACATCATTGGATCCAGAATGCGGTCCATTTCTCTTAAGCAGAAGAATACCATTTCAAAAGCATGATATAGCTTTTTGGGTCCGAAGTGCTCGAATCAATATGCAAATCCTCCCTGATGTTCCAGATAATTTCCAACCGACTTACTTTGACCTAGTTTTAGCTACTTTCGCCGCAATAGGATTACCCTTTGCTGCAGCATATATCTTCAATGCAACGGGAGCACTGATTCCATTGTTCCTTTACTATGGTGTCTTCTGTTTCATAATCGTAAGATGGAGAAGGGGAGCAGTTGGATATGGTATAAACCGGGGAGAAATCCGAAAGCAGTTTGCAGGTTATGTAAGTCCAATCTTTGTGGTCATATTGATGCTTCAGTTAATTCTAATCGGATTCGAATGGATAACATTCGAGCGAGTAACGGACTTCAATCTTCTGGGTTTCATAATCACACTTGTAATCTGGGCTCCCCTGAATGCATTTTCTGAACAGCTCATCTGGATATACACTTTCGACTCCTATGCAGAGTTCTTCAAGGAGGGTCCGAAGAGGAAGGTGTTTATTGCAATTGGTGGTTTATTGTACATTGCTCTCATTAGTTTGATTCATTTACTATTCTGGATCTTGGTCCTTCCCGCGGGGCAATATGTATTCCCGTTCAGTGAATTGTTTGTTCCCATTCAGACGGCGATATCGATTGGTTACGTCTTTCTGTATAGAAAATCAAAAAGCATGTGGCCCTTAGCAATTATCCATGTACTGATCAATATCGCAGCAATAGCATTCAGTGGATACTCGATTCTGCCAGTCCTACTGGTATTCAGCTAATGCTCTAGTCTTAGTCCATTTTGAAACACATGGCGGATCATGTGTAATCAATTGAGATTGAACTATATACCATATATATCAGCTGAACATCTTTCTTCTTACAATAACTACTAGCACCATTATCACAACTCCCGCCGAAGCGGCTATCAAAATAGCATCTTGCCATACCAACCCATTAGGGCAATCCATTGCAGTTGCATCATATTGATGAACATATTCTTGAAGTAGTTTCGTGATTGAAAAAGCCGCATCTCTTGCACTATCCAAGCCTTGATTTACAAGGGTTATCACTCCATAGGGGACTGTTGTATTCCCACCATAATAGCCGTAGGCTTTTGCGTGAAAAGCCCATTCATCACCTTCTGTACCTCCCCATCCACCCCATTGAATGAGTGGATCTCCTGGTGCAAGCCAAGCAGTCTGCAGAGATTCCATTGTTCGTAAGGTTTCTTCTTCCAAGATACGTGTTCCATTCGAAACTCCATCATGTAGGAATACTAGTAAGAACTTAGCTAGATCGAAGATATTCGAGCGCAGTCCGCCGGCCCCATAGCTGAGTGTGCTATAGTGGGGATATGCTTTATTGCCAGTAGATGTTGGGTCTAAGTCAAACATGTATATGTGAGGAACGGCAAGCTGAGCTGTGTCAAACTCAGTATAATTGAACTTCGTGCTATGCATTCCCAAAGGGTCAAAGATGTTCTCTTGAAAATACTCCCAAATTGGTTGCCCTGTAGCTCGTTGAATGAGATACGCCAAGACATTGTAACCGAAATTGGAATAAAACCGATTGGTCCCTGGTTCGTGAGAAGTCCAAACGGCTGGCTCATATAATGAACCATTAGCTGTTAGATATTCCTCTATCCAGTAGGGAAACGGTAACCATTCACCAGGATTCTCCCAGCCCAACTGTTGGAGAATATCTGCCATTACTCCATACCAGTAGGTGTCAGAGTCCTTGCTCAATCCAGATGTATGCTGAAGTAGCATTTTGAAAGTAATTGGTGTTTCTGTAAAGTTGGGGTGTCTAAATGAAAATGGAAGGTAGTCATTAACATCATCATCTAAATCGATTATGTCTCGTTCATAGAGCTGGAATATTGCTGTCGCTGTGAATGTCTTGGTCACTGAAGCTATCATGTAGATGAGATCTAGTCGCTGTTGTTCTCCGTAACCTTTTGCCCAAATTACTGAATTGTTTCGAATTACAGCAACGGTGGTTGATGGTATATAGTGTTGTTCCATTATATCTGAGATCTGACCATCAACATGTGGTTGAAAGGGGCAGAGACTGTTGTTCTCATACGAAGCGGGATTGATGAAGAATCCCATTACTAAAACAAATACTGATAGTATCTTAACTAGTGTATGCATTAGGCGTGCTTCCTTTTGCGTGATGGAATCTATTACACATCACACCACTAATTAACTAATGATTTACGCAATCATAGTGGTTTATCTGAACTACTCGCCGTACTTGCTAACATCATAGCGAAGCTTCAAGGGTGCTACCGGACTTCTTTACAATATGCTTCCAATGATCACCATGGGCATTCCAACACTCCTCTTCGTGACACCAGTTGCTGCTAGAATCTGGTATGAGGTCAAAAGCAAGTTTGCACCAACTTAGTCTGAAGTATAGAAGATGGGGATTCATCCCCTACTTCTCTTTATTTTTCCTTCTCATGAGGTCAAAGGTACACCCAGTTTTGTTGAGAGTAAGATACATGTTCTGGAGTGTTAGAGAAGACTTCTTGGTTAGGTGTTGTGTAATGCA
>JAEOTX010000240.1 GCA_016839605.1 Candidatus Thorarchaeota archaeon
ATGCCTTGAGGAAGGCTGCTCCTAAACTCCCAACCCCATGCAAAGTTCGTTTTGACAAGATAGACCCAGTCCTTAAACGGAGGATGGGATACGGCCAACCTGATTAATTCCCAATTAACCACCTATTACCGATATCTAGGTCGACTCTTTTCTGAAGACTAATACATAGCGAAACACATTGCCTACTTTCTTGTCAAGAACGAATCCCGCTTCTCTTGCCCATTTGATGACTGTCCGCTGAAGAGGATAGTCTGGATCCAGCAGCAATTCAGCCTCAGCAAAGACGCCATCATCAGCCATTAGCCGCTTTATCTGTTCCATTGCCTTCACAGGATCCGGAATCTCTGGAATGACCGCGACAGAAAACACTGCGTCAGCAACACCATCATCAAGAGGAATCCGCCCCTCAGCATCGGCCAGAATAGGAGTTATGTTCTCTACACCTTCACGCTCCATTCTTTTCCTTAGCTTCTCAAGCATGCCTTCTTGGATGTCAACGGCATAGACTACTCCATCAGGCTGCACTGCTTTAGCGACTGCCACAGTATACAGACCGGAGCCACATCCCACGTCAACTACAGTCATACCCGGTCTAGCAGCAATTGCCTCGATAATCATTGATGGCGGCTGAGCCCTATTTCTATACGGGCCCGCAGCGATTGCATTACCCATGGCAGAAGGCATTGGGAACTTCCAGAAGTAGCGAATAGACCTGACACAAACACAGACCCAGAGAAATAGAATAAGAAAGATCAGGAGTATTAATTCAAAAGCCCAGTGAACTCCTTCAAACAGAAGATCCATTGAAGCCTTCCTCCTAATGGAAATACGAACCTCATTACATCCTCCAAAAGGGTCCCCTATTTCTTTTTCCTTATCAAATCCCTGAGTTTTCTAACAACACCAGTCAGTGTTGTGACCTCGCGCCCAGTCATATAGGCCCTGCCAAGCAGGTTTCTGAATACCTGTTTAGCAATAGGTTTCCTGTAGTCCTTGAGTTCTAAGTCATCTACAACCTCATCAAAGAACCCATACACGATCTCTCGATCCTCTCGAGTCGCAGGTTTTGCTTCTGTAGGCTCTGGAGGTTCTTCAGATCCATACTTGTTGAACAGTTCATATAGAGTGACAGCTACAGCATGACTGAGATTCAAGCTTGGGTAGTCCTTGGAGGCTGGTATGGTGAATGCAAGGTCACAGAGAGCGATCTCTTCATTTGTCAATCCTGCGTCTTCTCTTCCAAATACCAATGCAACCTGTCCAGGTACACTTAATGGATCTGGCAATTCGGGAAGAGGTACAGCGGCACGAGTCACACTATGATTTCGACCGACTCTTGCTGTGGCCGCCCAAGATGCATGCATATCGCTCAGAGCTTCCTCTAGATTCGGGAAGATTCCTGCTCTTTCAAGAATGTCTACTGCCCGCACTGAGAACATCTGTGCAAACTGGTCGTTTCGAGGATCTTCACCCACGATTCTGAGATTGCTGACCCCAAAGTTAGCTAATACCCTTACAGCGAATCCAACATTCCCGGGTGTCAATGGGTTAACTATTACAACTGTAATATTCGGGAGTTCGGTCAATTTCGAGCACCATTCTATCTGCTCAATAGCTGCAGGACGTCACCATCTTCAAGGGGATAGCTGAGTCCCACCTGCCTGCGTTTTATCTTGTCATTTGCACGAAATATCACGGCAGCTCGAAATCTCTCTACAAACAGCTCCTTGTGTACCTTTGCAGCAGCGTCCTCAACAATCGCCCCCTCTGGAAGGACAATTGGCTTGTCCTCTCTCCTCTTGCCTGGTATCTTGGTGTAGATTCTCAGGATGTCGAGATGATTATACAGAGCCCAATTCATTCCATCGAGGTTCTCTCCAGTCTCAGCTGAGATCGGAATTATCTCAAAACGTTCCCCATATTTCTCTATCAGTTCGGCAAACCTGTCTTCAGACCCTGATACATCACCTTTTGTAGCAACCACAAGCGCCCTCACGTAAGCCACGCTTGCATCCATAGCGTCCACAAGCTGCTCAAATGTTGCAGGTTGCTGAAATCGAACGATTATGTTTGAGATTCTTCGCGCCCTGAGATATTCCCTGACCTCTTCTATGTCGCCCTGATAGTTTTGAGCACCATAGATCATATGGCCACCTAAGCCCACCCTCTCAATTCGTACGGCGCTCTGCTCTCGATTCAGTCTGACCCTGGCACCGTCAAGCTCACTCAGAATGATATCCATCTG
>JAEOTX010000241.1 GCA_016839605.1 Candidatus Thorarchaeota archaeon
ATCTTTTGATGCATAGTCTTGCTCAGACATTAGAGGACAGCACTCCATCGGCCATAATCAGGTGACGTGCGCCTTTCGTTCTCACGATAGCAGTGTCGTGAGTCATTACAATGACTGTTTTTCCGGATTGATGTAGCGATTGCAAGAGATCTCGAACCATTCTTGCACTCTCTGAATCCAAGTTGGCTGTTGGTTCATCAGCCAAGATTATTGGTGGATCATTTGCCATAGCTCTTGCGATGGCAACCCTTTGCTGCTCGCCCGAGCTTAGCTGCCAAGGAAGATGATCAGTCCTTTCTGCAAGTCCCACTCTTTCGAGGAGCTTGAGCGAGTCATTTTGAATTTCCTCTAGGCTCTTGTCTGTCAGTTGCATTGGAAACATGACGTTCTCAAGTGCAGTTAGGGTTGATATCAGATTATAGCTCTGAAAGATGAATCCAGTATTCGAAAGGCGGAAAGTCGCCCGAAATGATTCATCATAATCGCCGATTGGTACATCCATCACAAAGACTCGGCCCTCAGTAGTGTAATCTATTGCACCAATGATGTTGAGCAATGTTGTCTTTCCAGACCCTGATGCCCCCGTTATCGCAACAAAATCGCCCATTCCGATTTCTAGCGTGATATTGTTCAAAGCGCTAATCTCGCGTCTTCCCAAGGAGTACGTTCGTGATACGCCCTGAAGACGCACAGCGAAATCGACTCCGTCTCTGCTAACGCTTTCAATAGCATCGTAGGTTTCATCTGCTACCCAGGCATCATCATCCGACATATACTGACTCTCTCCTGTGTTATTCTAGTAAGATTTGAGGCCATCGTGACCTCAGCTCAGGTCAGTTCTGATTGAAAGATAAATCTAGAGGTACTTCAACTACTGTACTAGCAGCCCGAGGGAGATTATCGAATTACGAGCCCAATCACTTATCACTAGAGGTTTCTCTCTCCCAAAGACTCGAATTGTCTGGAGGATATCAGCGTTCACTAGCCCGCTTACATAGTAGCTGACGAGGCTCTTGTCAACCGAGAGTGTCCTACTCAGTTCTGCTTGTGTAATTCTACCGTTGGCCACACACTCCTGCAAGATAGAATGGATGGTCGGGTTTCTAGTGAATGCAGCCAGTCGCAGCACCTGATCCTCAGAAGAATAACCATTAAGAAACAGATGGCGGGCATTGCCGTTTCTAACTGAGATTATCAATCCTTCATTCTCAAGATTGTTTAGATGATATTGTAGAGCTCCCATGGCACAGCCTATACATCGGTGAAGCTCTCTGAGATGAATGCCAGGATATGTAGAGATCTCATCAACAACACGGTCTCGTAGCTTCTCAATACGTTCTTGGTCTCTTCTTTCCAGAGAGATAGTACCTAATGCTAAGATCAATGATCCTGGCATAATTGAACTGGATAGACTATCAAGAGAAACAATTGAGGTCCCGATGCCAGACAGTATCGAATTCAACCGGAAATCAATCGTTGATGTGTTATGTAGCCACTGCACACCAGCTTGAGGGTCCATGGAAGGCAATGCTGAAGAATCGGAAATCTCCTGAGCAATCAGCTGGGAGCTAGTAGAACCAAACCCAGAGAGGACTAGGCCAGTTAGACTTGTCGCTAGAAGAAGGAATGACAGTCCTACTATGAAGTTCCTAATCCACTTTGAGCCCATTGTCTGTCTTCCGCCTGTCATTAAGTGTAGTCTATATCAATTAAGCGATTGGAATGATTAAGGAACGTACTATTTTTCAATTTATCCCCGCGCTGGATAAGTGAGGGTTATCTTAAACCTACAAGCATCGTCCTTGGCAGACATGCACGTGTCCTCAACTATCAGTAATTTCTCATATCCCATTCTATTGTAATCTGTAAGGTACTCCATGACAGCTTCTATGAAGCCTTGGAGAAAATAACAAGATGGTTCTTCAGCTTCGTAGCCAGATGCATACGGATTGTCTTGGATTCGAATAACTGCTTCTTCATCTAGGAAGAGCTTGTATAGATTCTCAATTTCTACACCACCAAACGGTACAATCAACTTGTTGAGTGCCATCTTTAGAAACTCAACAATTCCCTTGAAGTCCCCTGGAGGCTTTTGATTGCCTACTTTGAAGTACTCACGCTGCGTTTCCAATCCAGCCAAACGGCCAGCACCATAGTAGAGGTCCTTAACCCGGTCAGGGAACATTACAGCGATGCGATTGCCCAGCTTATTCCATGTCTTGGCAAAAAAAGCCCTCATCAGGTCTTTCTCTTTGAGTCGGCTTTGCCACCAAGGAATAACACGTTCCCGATTAGACATTGCAGCGTCTCCGAGGGAGGAGGAACGTGATTGCGGGTTAAGTGCTTTGTGATGAATTATTATACAAGACGGACTTTCCAAGTGCAATTGTCGGCGCCAGTAGCTTTGCATAGCTCTTGGAAGACCTTTGCATCAACGCCTTTGAACTCAAGAATCACCTCGAGAATGCCACTGAACGCTTCGCAATAGCCGAATCCGCGCATACCTTCCAGCGTGATATCTTGACACCAAATGCAGTCCTTGTCAGCAACTCTGACTGAGCCTCTTGCAGACTTCATGTCCACATCAGTGGGTTTCCTGTCGAACAGCAGCCTGTATATACTGTCAATAAGTTTGGCAACATCTTCACGTGTCATCACAGTGTCTTTTGTCTTGGATGCAAGCTCCGTTGTCAAGTACAGATTCGATCCCATCTCTTTGCCCATGTCACGCAGTCTTTGATTTGCCTCGTCAATGTTATTGGTTTCAGCGAGGACTTTATCGACCCATTGAGCGTATAGGCTTACGAATAACGGATTTTCTATCTTTGGCATTTGGTGTGGACCTCTTTCTAGTTTTCTAGACAGTCTTGCCGATCATCTTGATACCATGCTTCTTGTTGCGGGCAATTATTTGGATTACTTGCGATTTTTGAACGCCTGCTGTTTCTGCAATCTCCTCGGTGGTCTTCTTGCCGTCGCAGAGCCTCAATATCTCTATGTCCTTACCCTTAATCTTAGAGAGGTCTCCTATAAATTTCGGACACTTCACAAATCGACCCATTGTAGGTTCAGAATCAGCCTTTTCATCACACAAAGGAGCTTCAACTATGCCCTTTGAAGCTGCCCACTTGATAAGATCCACAACTCTCTCGTTTGGCTGAAACATCGAATCAGCAATTTGTGCAACTGAAAGTGCACCATCTACAAGCATCAAGACATCAAAGCCAAAATTGCGATGCGTTTGCTTCATTTCATTATGCAAATCAGAGTCAAGACTAAGAGCAGTTCCATAATCCGGCCCTCGTTTCGGGACTGTTGAGGGCTGCACGTTGAATGCCTCTGGAAGCCGAACCACTTCTTCTTGAACAGGACCAGGCTCAGGTTCAGCAGGAGCGAAAGGAGCTTCGCCCGTAGGCTCTATTGGAGTCACCACAGGTGATGTCGATGCCGCCTGCATTGCTATGCTCTCAAGTACCTTGAGGTTAGATTCGGCTGATTCCTCAAACTCCTCTGGGGGCGGTGGAAGCTCAATCCCGTCTAACAATCTCATAACGTTCTTAGTCTTGGCAATGGCAAGACCAAGTTGTAGCTCCGTGACATAAAGAACAGTAAGAATCCAGTTCATATCAACAGGAGAGAGAACTACAAGACCTCGGTCAGTGTCAATTGTCATGAGGCGCAGATCTGTCTTGTATAGATTGATGCTATCCCTAACTCGAGGAAAGAGCTCGGCCGGAAATGAGAAGCTCACAAATGGCCGTCCGGCTTTCGTCATCAGGGAATAGCCGAGCACCTGTTCATCGAATCTCAGTTTCGAGAGGGCTCGTTCCAAGTCGCTGCTCATAATTGCACCTCTATGTCGCTCTAGACCAATCTAGACTGCCTGTGCTTGGTTTCAATTGGAGGTGGTCTGAAAAGCATTGTGGTTTCGTGAAGGGTTTTTTCCTAGATGTGCCGATGAGTTGCCCAATACTTGCGGCTAGCAGTTCGAATACTTGACCCTGGGAAACCGTTAAGAGTCCTATCTGTACGCCAGAGCAAGACTCAAGGATTTGAAGAGGACACATCATGAGAAATACGCTGGGTGGCTTGGTAGCAACTCTCATAGGTTCATGGTTAATGGTCTTCATATTGAACCAGAGCCAGCCAGCCTATCCACAGGAAGTGGCCAGCATATGGGTGCTTCTTGCAGGCAGCTATAGCTTGAGTCAGAGCTATGTAGCATTGTTCAATCCACTCACAGTTGGATCGTACATGCTAGTCTGGCTAATCGTGGGTCTTGTCATAGCACCGTTCTCAAAGTCTGGATGGAATGCGGTGAGAACAGCAGTCTGGACGGGTGTATGGGTCAGTATATGGGCACTGACCTCAACTCTTCTCTTGAATCCCGCCTTTTGGATTGATGCTAATCGAAATTGGAGCTTACTATTGTTGTTCACATCTACGATAGTAACTGCCAATATTGCCCTCTTGTCAGCCTATCCCACTACCAGGATCATTAGAATGACTCATCGTGAAGGAGAACTTCCAATACCAGAAAAGATAGAAACTATCTGCGAATGTGGAGCCGTGTTCAAATCAAAACCCATGTTGTGCTCTGAATGCGGTAAAGTGTTTTCCGAAGAATATGCAGTTACTGAAGAATCCTAGTCACGCTCTCTAGTTATGCCACCACCAAGGATACCACCCACTACAGCAGCGATTGCAGGGTAAATTGATCCATAAAGCACTGCTTCTAGGATGTACATCGAGGCGCCTCCGAACAGAGCCAAAAAGTCATCTGTCTGAAGTACGAAGACAAGTATCCATGTCAGAAACGCGCCAGCAACTACAGCGAACAGAGCTGCAAGGATTCCAGAGAGAATGTCGCGAGCAAAGAGACCTGCTATAAGACCGCCGGTTCCCCATGCTAAGGCCATCAAAACTGTGCCGCCTTGAGCGCCAGTCGATAGAATTGCGCCGAGACCTTCGTATCCAACGAGAGGGGGATAGAGAACAGTACCAACGACTGCAAGTCGCATCTCTAAATCAGTGTGAGACAGAAAATCAGCCACAATTGTTGATGAGATGAGATCTTCAGGCATGACTCCTCCGAAGGTCAGAATGACAAAGGCGATTGCGAAAGCAGTGATTAGACCTGTAAACGTGCCGAGAAGTTGACCCAAGCGCGGTCCTCCGTTATGTCTACTATGCTCTTCTCGCTGTGTGCTTTTATATACATATGCGCGACGGTCGAGAAAACTGCCTATCTCTATATCACACTAGTAATTCTGAGTGGTATCCGGATATTTCCGTAGTGTCCATGTGCAGGCATCATCGCCGAGAGCCTTGCAGGATTCCTGAAAACTATCAGCCTTGAACCCTCTGAGCTCCATTACTGCATCAAAGACACCACTGACAATATTGCAGTATTGCAGGCCAGGCATGTCGGTGATTTCAACGCCAGCGCATATCGGACAATCGGCATCAGTGAATTTAATCGTCTGCCTGTCATCACTGACTGTTATCTGCGTGAATTGCTGACCGGAATTGACCTTGTAGGCCAGACCCAGTGTGTTGGCGAACTCGTGAAACTCACCAGCATGGTCGCGGATTCTGTCAGCATAATCCATGAGTAAGGTCGCGCCGACCTTGAATCCAATCTGTTTCATCTTGCGATTGATGTCTTCGACACTCTCGCTTCCTGCCATGAGTAAATTCATCATCTCTCTGTAACTCGCTTGGAATAGAACCTTGGAGACCTTATCGGTCATGAATGACCAAGCAATCTTGCCTTTTATTCCCATTATAATTTACACCTCTGGTTTAGTATCCGCCGTCTTGGTTTTCCGTATAAATCGGAGCGTCTTGCCTCGATAGGGAAGTATGCTCTGCAATGCCTGAAAATAAGGAATACTCAATTCCTTGGCAATATCCTGGAGTGGACGATTGCCATTACACAGGGATAGCAGATCTCGATGTTCTTTCTTTGCTTTCTTCAGTTCACCCTCAAAAATTGGCAGCTCAATAATCTCGACAGCTCCAGTCTCCTGCGCCTCAGGACATTCAACTCGAACAATGTTCATTGGAACACACCAGCGAACTACATTGAGCGCTTCTTCGACTCCGCGTCCAAGACTCTCAGCTATCTTGAAGATGGTGCGTTTTTCATCAACCATCAGCAAGATATCGATGCCGAGGTTAGCAAATCGTTCCTTAATCTGCTTGTTGAGACCGGATTCAAGAGTCATCGTGTCATTATAGTTGTCTGAGCGAAAGACCACACAACCATGTCTTATCTCCACTTTTGGTGGTTCTACTACTTCGGGCTCGACTTCAGCTTCTGGTTCCGGTTCTGGTTCAGGCGTAGGAGGCTCAAGAACATTCTCTGAAGCAATAGTTTCAGGAGGCGCCTCGACATGAACAGGCGGAGGCGGCTCTGGTTCTGAAACAGGAGAAGGGGGCGGAGGTAGGTTAACGCTGTCCATTAATTTGATTACTTCTGCTGCCTTCTGGAGTGCCACTCCGAGTTGCAGATCAGGTGAAAAGAGAACCGCAAGCACCCAATTCTCGTCTACCCTAGATAGGACCACTGTGCCTTCACCAGTCATGACATTCATCATCTTCAGAGAGCCTGCATGAATGCGAAGGACACCTTGTATTTGTGGTAGAACCTCATCAGGTAGAGAGAATGAGAGAAATGGTTGTCCATCGTTCGTAATAAGAGCGTATCCACTAACAGTATCATCAAACTTTAGTTTGGTCAAAACACGCTCTAATTCCAAGAAGACGTACACCTGTTTTTCCATTTGTGGTTGTCCGGTTGTGTCAAAATCGGCTAACAAGTCTTTCGCCGAGGGACTCAAAGGAAGGATGAGAACGGAGGAATGAGATTATCTCCTCGGGAGAGGGGTGAGAAGCATCCACTGAGGCAACATATAGTGATGCAACAGCATTTGCAAGAACCAGTCGATCGCTCTCTGAGAGTTTCCGAAGCGTTCCATAGATAGATCCCGCATTCCATGCATCTCCAGCGCCGCATGCAACCCTATTCACTGTATCAAAAGCAGGAACCAGAGTGATACTGTCCTCAGAAATGGATGCGGCGAAATGTGGAGTATGCAGGTCAATCTTCGTTCCAGTTTCAGTAGACACTAGCTGTGCAGCAGACAACCATTCCTCTGGATCTGCAGAGAGCTGCTTCCAACGGCGGTTTTTTCCACTGACAGCCCATGCAAACCAGCGAGCTTCATTCTCATTCAGACTTACAATGTCTACCAAGCCCTCTGCTAAGACGTTCCTAGCTAGCGGCTCGACTATCTCCAAATGGCCTGAAGGGTCTCCAATATCCATGAATCTGAGCGCTTTGGAAGATGCTCCAATCATCTCAAAGAGGTCTTGTGCAAGTTGAGGGGCATCAGGATTGTGATTCAAGTTGAGCAAAGCCACAAGATTACTCTCTTGGATTGCTGACAGATCCGCCTCTGTAAGGTCTGAGAAGGAGAACTCTGCTGCTGAGCCACTATCACTCACCATGAGGTTGACGCGTCTGCCCTCGTGTTCGAGCTCGATTGATACAGTAGAAGATAATCTGCCATCCGTGTGAACATGACTGAGATCAAGGTCAGGACTTACGAGTGTTGGAAGTATCTTTGAACCATAATCATCCGTGGTGATAATGAGTACAGGATCAAGGCCTAATGTGAGGAGTGCTGAGGCTGTGTTTACAGAGTTACCTCCTCGACGTAAGAATTGCTTGTTGCCAAGGAGATTCCCTCCACCTTGCTTTGCTAGTCTAGTTAGACCATCGATGAATTCATCGAAGCTTCCTGCTATTACAAAATGGTCAACATAGAAATCAGGTAGAATTACCGGTCGTCCTACATCAACTGGATTCTCAAGAGCTTTGATGAGCCGGGCATAATCCAGCTCCATCGCCTCCATTAGAGTACTGATCCAACATCAGATCTTTTTCAGTGCGGCCTTCACCATGGCGGTGATTCGATCTTCATCTATGTCAGTCTTCTTGGCCACCTTGTCAATATCGCAATAGGCCAAATCGGATAATGACCTTATGCCAGCTGCTACTAACTGCTCTGCTTCAGATTTTTTGACAGCCCTAAGGGATGAAAGCTCTTTGACCGCCTTGTCATCCTTCTTTGTAGGCTTTGGCTTAGCTACTTCAGTCTTGGTTAGCTCAGCAACGAGGTCATCCAAGTCTTTGACGTATTGCTTCAGAGCTTCCACGTTCTCCTCATGGGTAGTCTTACGTCTCAAATCTATTATGAGTCCCATGCGGCGCGCCTCCTCAATCGCAAGTCCGGCCTGCTTTGTCTCATCAATACTAAATCCCCGACCACGACGTGGAACGGCTTTGCCGGGTGACTTAACGCGGGACTCTGCCGCAAATTCGAAGCTCATACAAAATCACCAAATTCGGCACGCCAGCCTGTGGACTGCTTATTAGGCTTTCGAGATGGCAAACATTTGCGGGTTACATCACTTCAATTTCAGCATAGACGTTTCTTACTTGTCTAGTCCTCAGATATACGATTATGACAGTATGGAGAAGGATAAACGGAATGCTAAATGACAGAAGGTACATTACAAGCGCCGCAACATTCACTGCAAGAGCAATCCTCCAAGACCAAGGTTTCAGTTGCCAAAGCCCCCATCCCGTAGGTATTGCAATTACTGATAAGGCTCCGAGAATTACTCCGTCTGCAACAAATGCGATCACATAACCCGGAGGCCCTGGATATAAACCCCCAGCGAAATACATTAACGTAAAGACAAAACCTAGAATTCCTGACATAAACACTAGAGTGGCTACAATTGTAACTGTTGTATCCATTTCGTCTACTTCTGCAGAGAGATCATCCGTCAATTGTGACATTATTTATTCCCAATACTTATGAATAGGATATTTCGCTATTATGCAATTCGTCTGAAGTTTCTCCCTTCAGAGTACCAAAGGTTTCATTTGATTATGGAAAAGATGTGACTTGGCGAGATGCAATGTCTGGATAGGTCATAGATTACTGTGTTGTCTGAACAAGTCAAAGAGTGCGAGTCCAAGTAGAACAACAAGAACCAATGTAACGTAAGAAGGAAGCACTCCCATAATGAATATGAGATAGCCTATAGTAATAGTCCAGACAGAGATTATTCCAGAACTTAACATAAATCTCACTCTACGCTGACCTGGTGTTGCAGTTCTGTCTATTCCTCCCCTGAACATTACACCAGTTCTCCAGACAAAGAAATAGACGGCACCAAAAAGAATTGATAGCGCCAGAATTAGGAAAGACGGCATTGAGCCGTCAGGATCTACTATAGGTATTTGGAGTGACATCATTGAGTCATCTCTTATCACACAGAATCTCTCTTCCAGTGTATAAGGACACCAATCGAGTAATGAACTGTCCGATCAGAAGTGGATAGTGATTGACCAGAAAGTCCTGTTTACTCCCTCTTCCTCGTCAGCAGGATTGCCATTGTCAACATTATTAGTGGAATTAGAATGCTCAGAGGGAGTATGATAAATAGCAAGGGCATTTGGATATCCATTCCTCGAGGGAGCATTTCCAGAAGTACAAACACAACAGTCACCCCAAGCAGAATGCTCATCACAATCAGAATGCCACTGATAATATAGGCCCATTTGGGTGGTCTGCTCATAGAGTTCAACTGTGTTCCATGTAACCCTCACTCTTTTTTACACTTATAGATTTGGCCAGGCAATGGTTCACTGCAGAAGGAGATCAACACTTCGGAGATAGACGTCAAAAATCCTCGAGCGTCGTTTGTGTGACTGACATGTGCTTGAGCATCAAACCCAGTTTCTGCTGCTGTCTGGGATTGATTTTACCCATTAGCTGCAGCATTTGCAATCCATTAAATGGAGCATTGCCGCTGAAATGGTTGTTCCAGTATCCAAGAACAGATTCAGTCCGACTCATGATATCTTCCAAACGAGGCTTCCATTCTTCCAATTCCTTGATGGAGTAGAGATAGTTATACCACGGATTAACTCCATGGCCATGCCATCTGATATACGCGAAGTCCGTGGTGACACGTAAGTCAATTGGCAGTTTGGGTTCATCAACAATCACATATGCAACACCATAGTCCTCAAGCAGTTTTGAAGTCCTTTGAGACAACCAACTCTCATCCCTGAACTCAATAGCATACCTAAAGGACGTATCAAGTTCAGAGAGAAACGCCTCGAGATTGGCCATCTTGGATATATCCCAGGGAGGTAGTTGAATGAGTAAGGCTGCAATCTTCTCCTTAACAGGACTCATCAGCGAAAAGAAGGACCTGAGCGCTTCACCGCCCTCCCCTGATAGATTCAATCGACTATCATGCGTCACTTTCTTTGGAAGCTTAGCAGTAAAGAATCTGTCATTCTTAATCGAAGCAAGATGCTTCACGAAGTTGGGTTGTGGGAGAGCATAGAAAGTCGAATTGATCTCTGCAGTTTCAAAGATTGCAAGGTACTGCTGGAGAAGAGAACTTCGGGAGTGATAGAACACTTCCTTCCAATCTGCCTCATACGACCATCCACTTGTGCCAATATGGAGTCCCTTTCGTGTCAATGTCACACAATATTGTTGGAAACAAAGGGGTTTCTATCTTCCGGCATTGACGAAGAGATTCATAAGAGACAATGACTGCGAACCAATTGTGATTGACCAATGAAGGCGAAAGGGATCAAGGCTGAGTTCAACAATCTCGAGATACACATGGGCGACTTTCGTGACAGAGGCTTCAAGATGAAGTGCGATGTATCTTACGAAGACCTTCTCTTGGTCATGGATGGAGGGAAGAGGACTGCTCGTCTTCATGCACGCAACATCAACAACGTGCATCTTGAAAAGAAAGCAATACGTATAGCAGCATTGAACTTCGAGGTTGCAGAGGGGGAGCAGGTCAGCGTTGCCAGTGGTTCAATAAGACTGGAGCTTGGCAAGGATTCAGAGGCATGGTACCGGGAGCTCTGGGGCTGACAGCTCGAACTGGAACATCTTAAATACTGGACATTAAGAGCCGACACCTGTCTACTCGTGGTGATTCGGATGTCTGAGCAGATAGAATATGTTGAGCTTCGATTTGTGGATATTCTGGGTCGAATAAAGGCTATGATTGTTCCTTGTAATCCAGCGGACACACTAGATGAGCTTCGAAAGGATCCAGTGCTTGCTAAGGGTACGAGCTTAGATGGGAGTTCAGTTGCTGGACTCTCAATGGTTGAATCCTCAGACCTCCGTTTGGTGCCTGATTCAGATTCATTGATTGAACTCCCGTATTCAATCCAGAGAACGGCTGCTGTTATGTGTTCAGTGAGCGAAAAGGAAGGGATAGAGGGCAGAGAAGCAATCTACCCGCTGGACAGTAGAGGGGCACTCCATACAGTCTGTGAAAAACTTCTGCCTGGAAAGATGTTCCTCAAGGCTAAGATTGAGCCCGAATTCCACTTCATTACGCAGGACGGAGAATTATTCGACATAGGTGGCTATGCGGACACGTATCCTCAGAATCCTGGTTCTGATATTCTTCTCGAAATTGCCTCTGTTATTCGCGGTATGGGAATGAAACCCCGAGTAATTCATCATGAAGTAGGAGAGTCGCAGCAGGAAATCGAGATTTCATATGCTGATATAAGGCAGATGGCCGACTTCATCCTGATTTTCAAGAATCTAACCCGCACAGTTGCAGCTAGTCGAAACATCGATGTTACCTTCATGCCAAAACCCTTCGAAGGTGCCGCAGGGAACGGGCTTCATTGTCATCTTCAGCTCTGGGATGGAAATGAGAATCTCTTTGGCAGTGAGGACGATGGTCATCTGTCGGAAATTGGAAAGAGCTTCATTGCTGGTCTTCTTGAACATGCCCCGGCTCTGACTGCAATAGCAAACCCAACTATAAATTCCTACAAGCGACTTGTTCCACATCATGAGGCTCCGGTGTATATCACATGGGGCTTCAGAAACAGAACGGTTCTAGTAAGAGTGCCACTCTTCAATGACAAGCAGAAAGCTGCCGCGGAGTTAAGGTCTCCAGACGCAACTGCCAATCCCTATCTTCTATTCTCAGCAATTGTAGCTGCAGGCATGGACGGAGTGAATCAGGAGTTGAATCCTCCAGATCCCAGGAGCGAGGACATTTTTCATCTCACTGATTCAGAGAGGGAGTCATTTGGAATCAAAATGCTACCTTCCTCACTGAGGGAGGCGCTCAATCACCTTGAGAAAGATGAGGTGATACGTGACGCCATTAGCTCCGAACTGGTTGATGCTTTTATCAAAGTGAAGCGTGATGAATGGATTGAGTATGTGAACTATACCATTACTAGTTGGGAATGGTCGAAGTATCATTCTTTCTAATGGTTCCTGAAGTATGCAGACAGTCTATCAAATGCTTCATCCACAGCCTCAGGAGTAAGAGGCCCAATTGATATGCGGAGATGCGACTCCCCAGCCGCTCCGAAAATACTCCCTGGAAGAACTAGCATCTTTGTATCCCGAAGAATATCAAGTACAAGCTTCCGAGAATCGGTGCAATCGTTTACTCGAGGGAACATGTAGAATGTCGCAGGGGTCCTTGTGGTTTCGAGTGCCTGTATCTCACTGATCCGCAGATAAGCAAGGTCTCTCAATAGACTTAGCCTATTGAGTTCTTCCTGAATTTCATCAAGGCCATGTTTCAGTATTTCGAGAGCAAGCATCTGACCAGGAGTTGGAGCACAGATAGTTACAGTATCTTGCACCTTTAGAAACTCCTGCATGAATTCATCCGAGCCCACTATGTATCCTACTCGCCATCCACTCATTCCAAAGTCCTTGCTAAAGCTACCCAGTGAGATAATCCGGTCACGAGCATCGGACCTTGATTGTGGACTGTAATGAGTGGCACCTTCAAAAACAAGTCTACCATATGTTTCGTCGGATATCAGAATCAGATTCCTATCGATGCAAAGATCGACTAGAGCGTCAACGGTCTCTCGAGAATAAACTGCACCAGTGGGATTGTTTGGAGAAGCAATGTAGATTACACGTGTATCCTTATCTATTGCAGATTCAATTTGTTCATAATCAATCTGAAATCCAGGGCCTACAGGAGCCTCTGTGATCTCTCCTCCCGCAAATCGTACGGCCATGACTGAGTTGAAATAATACGGAGCAGGCATCACCACCTTTTCGCCAGGTGACAGCAAGGTGAATATTGCGCCTGCGAAGGCCGCATTTGCTCCAGCTGTAATGGATATCTCTTTTTCAGGATTTATCTGGACATTCCAGTTCTGACGCAGGTAGATTGCTAACTCCTCTCTGAGCTCAAGGTGTCCTTGATCAGGCGTGTATCTATGCGTTGCTGGATGCAGTAAAGTATCTCCAAATGCCTTTAGAGCATCCGTGGGAGGATTGTGTCCAGGGAGGCCCTGACCAAGATTGAGGAAATCTGGCGATGATACATATCGTTGTGCGGCCTCAACCAGCTTTATGATTGGAGGGGGCATTATCGAATCTGTGCGGAATTTCATCTGCGACACCATCAGAAGGGACCACAGTCACTAAGTAGCAGATGTCAGGCTGTGATAAAGGCATATTGGCGGCGTTTGATTCCAGCAAGACTGTAATCGCTGTCAGATGTTCATGTCAAGCTTAATATTGAGGTACATGATTGCCAACTCGGTGTTCTCAGTTATGGGCGAAGAGTGTGAAGCCAAGATTCTAGGGTCGCCAGATGCTCAGGTTGTACAGACTCAGATGGAAATATCAATGGAAGCGCCACTTCTAGTCTGTTGCTTCCCGTCCGCGGGAGTGATTGGGACAATTGCAGCTAATACGATGATCGAGCAGTTCGAGATGGAAGAAGTTGCACATGTCAGGTCTAGGTACATGCCCTCCGCAGCTATCTTTCTAGATGGTAGACTCAGGCATCCATTCAGAATCTATGCCAAGCAGGAAAAGAACCTCCTTGTTGTCACTGCGGAACTCCCTGTCGCAGAAGAAGGCATGTACATGGTTAGCTCAGCTCTACTTGACTGGGCCACAACAATTGGCGTTAAGGAAGCAGTCATTCTAGATGGGATTCCAGTTCAAGGAATACCCACAGATAGGAAAGTCCTCTTTGCTGCCGAAGAAGAGAAGATTGCAGAGCTGGAGGAGGATGAGGAGATGGAGATTCTACAGAAAGGAATCATAACTGGAATTGCAGGTTCAATTCTCTCTGAAACCTTATGCCGAGATATGGTGGGCTTTGCTTTGCTAACACCAGCAATACCTATGATGCCAGATCCAGAAGGCGCTATACAAGTCCTCAAAGCGTTGAACAGGCTATATGATGTAGGAGTAGAAGTTTCAGAACTGATGGAAAGCGCTGAACAGATCCGTAAGAAGATGGAAGAGGTCGCCCAACAGGTAGATGGCATCAGAAGACAACAGCCAGGTCCTTCAAGGGGCGGCTATGAAAGAATGTATGCATGAACCTTCATTTGTCAGTGCACGTATTGTATGCCTCTTTGGCACCTGCGGCATTTCGTGTGCCAACTTTGCCCGGCCAATTGTCACAAATGACTTTCTGTATACTCTCAAGCTTCACAAGACCTGTTGCTTTAGCAAAAGCTCCAAGCATTGTAGTGTTGACAACTGGAAGACCCGCCACCATGAGTTTGTGCTTCAGAGCAATGCCTGTTCCATCGTAGGTATAGATGTGACCTTCTAGTTCCATCTCAGAGGGCTTTTTCTGGGTGTTAACTATGACTTTCCCGTTCTCCTTCAAACCCTCTGTTACATCTATGACGTCTATGATTCCTGAGTCAAGCACAGCAACAATATCTGGCTCGTATATCTGACTCCTCACATTTATCGTGGTGTGAGATATCCTTGTGAAGGCGATCACAGGAGCTCCACGTCGCTCAGATCCAAAGAAGGGAAATGCCTGTACTCCCTCATAGCCATCTATGTAGGCAGTCTTGGCTAGAAGCTCTGCGGAGGTTACACCACCCTGACCACCACGACCGTGCCACCGAATTTCAATCATGGGCATTGGAATTGTCTCCTACTTGACCCTTGGCGAGCAACGCGAAGATAAAGGACTTTCGCTAAGACTATATGCATCAGAAGATTCGTGTGCTTTAGCCCTGAGGTGGCACTAAGATGGACGAGTTCATTGAGGCAAACCGAGAGATGTGGGAGGACCGCGTCGATGTCCACAAGGATAGCAAGTTCTACGATGTAGAGGGGTTCCTCAAGGGAAAACAGACTCTGGATCCAATAGAATTGGAGGAAATTGGTGATGTTTCTGGTAAGTCCCTCTTGCATCTACAGTGTCATTTTGGAATGGACACTCTCTCATGGGTGAGGCTTGGTGCCATAGCAACAGGTATGGACTTCTCCGAGAAGGCAGTGAACTTGGCAAAGAAACTGAGCAAGCAGATTGGAGTTGAGACTCGATTCATAACCTCTGATATCTACAAGCTGAAAGAGGTTCTTGATGAGGAATTTGATATAGTGTTTACTTCAGGTGGTGTCCTAACCTGGCTACCTGACATTGTGGAGTGGGGAAAAGTTGCAGCGCGATATGTGAAGAGAGGGGGGTTCTTTTACATTCGCGAATTCCATCCCTTCCCTTTTGTCTTTGATGATGAAAGAGATGACGAGGAACTGAAGCTCAGATACCCTTACTTCAAAACCGATGAGCCATTGATGTTTGAGGATGATTCGACTTACGCTGATTCTACGGCGAAACTGCAATCCAGAAAATCATACGAGTGGTCACATAGTCTCTCAAGTGTGATTAACTCGCTCATTGATGCAGGACTCAGGATTGATTTCTTCAACGAGTTTCCATTTACAACTTGGAAAGCATTGCCCTTCCTAATGGAGGAAGAGAATGGTAGATGGGTCATGCCTTCTCATCAAGAAAGCATGCCGCTAATGTATTCACTCAAAGCTACAAAGCTCTAGATGCGTCCTTCAAGAATGCGTAAGACTCCCTCTGCTGAGTTTGCAGCCTGCTGTAAACCTACTCCGGCTCCTGCAGTGTCCGTTCCCACTATGTATAACCCTTTGATGGGGGTTTCTGGACCAGGTCTGTCCAAATCAGTCTGTCCAGGTATGAGTGCAGCTCGAGTCGCATACGAACTCTGAACATGTTCCATCTCGATGTGATCTATCACCTCTGGATGGTAGGACCGTAGACCATTCTCCTTCACCAGTTTCACCATATCATCAGGCGTTTTCCCTTCTTGAAGAATCGTGGCTACGCCAAGGAGCTCCTTCCCTTCTGGCGCACAAGATGGATCAAATGTTGACATAGAAATCATCCATGCCTCAGGACGGGGATGAACGATGACTCTGGACTTACGGTCGCCGATTACGACCTCATCAAGACCGAACCACATTGTGACTCCTTTTGTGAATTCCATGTGGTCCCATTTCTTGAAGAAATCTGTAGCAGTATCATTCTGGGTCTCCACTATTCTTGGCATTGACCAGAGTGGGATATTGCTCACTACAGTAGCGTGTTCAAGCACATGTCCATTTGCGGTGACTGAAACCACTTGTCCATTCTCTTCAGTGATTCTCTCCACCTGTGCGTTCAGCACATAGTCACCATCAATTATCTCTGTTACACGATCGACTAGAGACTGCATTCCACCAATGGCGATTCCTTCGTCATACTCAGAACCTCCAAAAATAAGCCTCTTTGCCGATTGGAGCTTTGTGCTTTCCTTATCTGTGTCCTTCAATGTACGTAGTGCTTCATACGCTGAGGCACGAGTTATTGGAACTCCTGCAGCCATATAGATAGCGCTCTGCATGACATCGAGCATCACTTGATTTGTGGCTCCTTCTGACTCCATATACTCTTGGAAGGTGATGTCTTTGTGTTTCTGCATCTCCTCGAGCTTCATTGTCTTAATTTTAGCACCAATCCTTGCGAGACCAAGTCGCCCTTTTGCTCCTGTAAGTGGCCACCGCAGAGTTTCACCCACCGTTGAGGGGATTGTTCCAACTTTTTCATGAACTCTGAAGAACCAGCCCTCATGTAGAACAAACTCCGGGGGGGGATCGAGATAAGTCCGCAAGAACCTCGCAAAAGCGCCCCTCTTCACCCGAGTGATGACATGCAGGCCCTGATCTAAGCGATATCCATCAACACAATACCCATGCCAGACTCCCCCTAGGCGATCAGCCATCTCAAGCATCAATACCTTTTTGCCCTTAGCTGTCAGCCCGAGGGCCGTGAGCAGGCCCCCAGCACCAGCTCCGGCAATGATAGTATCATATTTTGAGGTGTCTACTTGGTCGATTGTGATCTCTCGCATACTCTCGCTCAAGTCAGCAGAAGGTCATCACTACTTAAGCTGTGCGCTAGAGGGTTATAGCTCAAAGCTCATTAACCACTCGATTTTTGTGTGCACTGGAATAGTGAAGAGAACGACTAGGATTAATAAGCATCAAAGATTCGAATCATGTATCAGGAGCCAGTTCAGTGACTTCAGTAGACGAGCTTTTATTGCAGGCCAAGAGTGCCCTTCAAGAGGGCAGAAGAGAGGCCGCTGCAAAACTGCTTGATGACGCTGCGAACGTCTTCGCATCACAGGAAGTCAATGACAAGGCCGCAATTCTATATGAGCGGGCAGCTCTCATCTACAGGGAGGTCTATCTTGCATATGAATCATTCAAGGCATTTGAGAATGCCACATTGATGTTGATTCGACAACCCAACTCACCAGAATTACAGAAGAAAATCGTGGACCTCAACACTCAGGCAGGAAAGACAGCTGAAGAAACGACGGACTACAAGAGGGCTGCGGATTTCTACTTTCGTGCATCAGATTTTGTTGTAGATGACGAAGCAAAATCGCAACTCACATTGAAAGCAGCAGATGCACTTGAGAGTTTGGCGGATACCAGAGAGGAGGAAGAAGATCTCGAAAGCGCCGTTAGTCTACTCAAGAAAGTTGGTAGACTATACTACACTTGTGGGGATGATGAGCTTGGCAAGAGGATAAACGATCGAGCAGCCAAGGTCGCTCAGAAGTGGGCTAAGAAAGCCAAGCGAGAAGGCGACTTGCTCTCAGCCGGCAATGCTCTTGCGGAAGCTGCACAAATAATGCAGACTGAAGGCGAATCACCTGAAGCAGCAAAACTGATGATGGAAGCAGGTGAGCTCTATGAGACAGTGAACCTTTTCGAGAAAGCAGGTAATATCTATGATGCCGCTCAGGAATCATATCAGATGCTACGACAGACGTCAGGTCGCAGAACAGCGATTACCAAGGCAGCTGAAGCTTATCTGAAGATGGAAGGCAAAGCTGCGGTACTTGCGCCCTTGTTAATCAAAGCAGGAAATCTCTTTCTTGAGATTGGACTTGACGTGAAGGCGAAATGGGCATTCAAGCGGGGCAACGAGCTCTTCGGTGTATTGGCGGAGAAAGCTGCTGAGAATGATGAAATAGACTCGCAGATGCAATACCTCAGATACCAAGCATTGTGTCTCATGAATTGGGGGAGAACGGAGGAGGCGGATGCGCTCTATACCAATGTGATTGATTACTACCTTGGACAGGCAGAACTCGAGAGAGATAGCAAGGAGGCATATGGTCTAGCTCTAGAAGCCGCTTCGGATGTTCTTGAGGAGGCACAACGAACAGAGGAGGCAAAGGCATACCTTGAACGAGCTCTTGAAACGTATGTTAAACTTGCAGAGGAACTTGCAGCATCAGACACACTGGATGAGAGTTCAAGATTATTCAGCAAAGCAGCAGACTGTGCAAAGAAACTAGGTGATGACGAGAAGAGTATATCATATTATGAGATGGCCAGTGTCAAGGCAGAGGAGTCAGCCAACGCCTTCATGGAAATGGATGTCAAAGAGTTGGCCACAATATGGTTGAGAACAGCTGGCATGGAAGCTCTCAAAACTGGAAAAGAGGAACTATTGGACAAGGCGATTGGTCTGCTAAGAGATTCAGCTGACGGCTTCAAATCGATTGATGAAATGAGTGATGCGTTTGAGGATCTGTTCGCTGTCTTTGAAGCGCTTTTTCTCCACCGATCAGATAGTAGAGAGGAGATAGGAAAGGTATTGGATGAAATGGATGAGTTGGCTCGAACAGCGCAGGAGTACAAGATGCAATCTCTAATGACCGTTATCAACTCATTAGAAAAGGGAAATCCTACTGCAGCCCTTCTCGCACTTCAGGAAAGAGAAGAAGAACTTCTGCCGCTACGTGACCGGCTTCTTGCATTGGTCAAACAATCGCAGCTGGTGAGAGCACCAGAGGATTTTGAAACAACTGGAAGAACTCACTGGCTCTACAAATAGATACTTCACTCAGAGGCATTCCATTGTATTTCAAGAAAAGGCGAGGTAGATGGCGACATATCATAAATCAGTCACACTAAACACGAAGGGAAATTGCGATATTATTGATGTAACAGGACGGATTGAAGACATAGTTAGGGAAAGTGGATTCAAAGCTGGAATCTGTACTGTGTTTTGCTCTGGCTCAACCGCCTCTATCACCACAATTGAATACGAAGGGGGTCTTCTGAAGGATTTCCCAGATGCAATGGAGCGACTTGTGCCAGAGGACATCACCTACGAACATCATCTTCGTTGGGGCGACGGCAATGGTCATTCTCATGTAAGAGCATCATTAATGGGGCCAGGACTCACAATTCCATTTATAGACGGCTCCCTGACCCTTGGAACCTGGCAGCAGCTAGTTTGCTGTGATTTTGACAACAAAGCCAGGAGTAGAAAGATCGAGGTTATGCTCATAGGTGAGTAATCAGAACAAATCAGGCGTGTCTTCCAGTTCCCACTCAAGTTGCCTTGTCCCGATAGGAGTAGGACTTGAGTCGCGTATCTTGTAGGCCAAGTAGTGGATACGTAGTGATCTTCGAAGTCGATGAAGCTGGTAAGGTGCGTTCCAATCCGGATTCTTCTTTCTGTAATCAAGTGTATCCATGAGATTTTTGATAGTATCCAGCTCACGCTTTACTTGTGCCTTCACATCATCAAGGTCACGGTCTATCGTGAGGGCTCCTCCACTTGTCATTTGGAAACACCTTACAGACTACTCTCTGGAACCCATTAAACTAGGAGTGTAACCAAGGTATTACTTAGAGTCCTTGATCTTTTTCTTTCTCTTTGGTTTCCTCCGCATTATGGTTCCGCACACTGGACACTCCAAATTGATAGCACCCTCTGGTTCCTCGTTTCTACACCCCGGGCATTTTAGGACCCAAGTGATTTCTTCTCTCATTCTTCTCTTTGGGTCCAAGGTGCTTAGGCCAAGTGCAGCCGCAGTGTTGAGCACAGCCAAATCGCTAGATACGACGCTCACATCATGACCAAGTTGTTTCTGCCATAGTGCCAAGGAAACTAGTTCCAAATCCTCTGAGCTTAGCACATGATAATCGCCCACTTCACGTGCTTTCTGCTCAGTCATTTCAATTGCATCTGCATCCGGCGATTCAATTCGCAGTCTATCTGTTGAGAGAAGATTCTGGACCCTGTTCTTGCTTGGACGATTCTGAATCTCATCAATCACTGATTGGGTGGTCATGAAATTGAAGTGTGGATTCTTCAAGGTCCATTGCGAAAGCAAAGCTCCCGTGTCAAGAATATATAGGTGCAAAGAATGGGCCACCTAGAGCGTTCGTGGAACTAGACGTGTATTAACTCGGTCCCAGTAATTATCATACATTCGAATGAAACGAGTCACACCCTCTGCTTTCTTGACCCATACAGATTCAGATGGTTCAACATCCCATCGTGTCTGTCCATCAATTACCGCTAAACCGGGGGCTCCGGGTTTTACAAGTTCCATTTCCAAAATACTGCTATCAGGAATCACAACAGATTTCAGCTCAAAGCGAGGGGGGCACACGGGAACAAAGATGAATCCATTGACATTGGGGGATAGAATTGATCCCCCCGCAGCGAGGGCATATGCAGTTGAACCGCAGGGTGTCGCCACCATTGCGCCATCGGCTCGTCCATAGTCAATACGGACATCATCAAGATGAACCTGAAATGTCAGGAGTCTGCCAGGGATTCTTGAAACCACATAGACCTCATTGAGAGCCTCTTCGAATTGTCTATCACCAACGCCTGACGCGATATTGACATTTACTTCTAGAATACACTTGTTTTGAATCACTTTCTCAAGTGCACCCAATGCAGTTGTCGTGCTTGCTTCAGTGAGGAATCCCACATTCCCTCGATTGACACAGAAGAGAGGTGTTTCCCGATCCTTCAGCCTGGAGAGTGCATACAGGATAGTCCCATCGCCACCAATAGTCACCACGAAATCAACATCCATCTCCTCTATGGGGGTGGGAGCAGCCTTCTTTGCGGTGACGTTGCATGATCCTGGATCGACCTGAACATCAATATCTTTGGTAAGAAGGAACTCTGCAACGCGATTTGCAATGCGTTCAACCTCGATACGGCCGGGCTTGCCCACAAGACCAACAGCTCTACGGTCACTGAGAATTCGTGGACTCTCAACAATCAAGGTTCGCACTTCCGACTGGTTCTGGCCACATCTCCCTTTTACTCTTGTTGTTTCCTCTATTCTCGAAAAAGCCGTTTTCCCGCAAAGTATTTAGATGATGCAGAAGGTGTTGAGGTGAATCGGCCTACAGGACTTGGTGATATATTTTGAGCATTCAGAAAAAGACCGCGAAGGGATTGAAACCCGGGAGTTATTTCTTAATTGATGGAGAACCGTGTAGAGTGATTTCCATAGAGAAGTCCAAGCCTGGTAAACATGGATCTTCAAAGGCCAACATCACAGCAGTAGGTTTCTTTGACCGCAGAAAACGGAATGTCATCATGCCTGCAGATCGACAAGTGGATGTACCTCTGATTGATAAGAGGAGTGCAACTATCATCGCAGACATGGGAGAAACTCTGAGCCTAATGGATACTGGCGAACCATACGAAACCTATGAAGTCGCTAGACCTACAGATGATGAGATAGGACCCAAGATTCAACTCAATGCGGAAGTTGAAGTCTGGGATGTAATGGGTACAAAGGTCATCACCAGAGTGAAGTAGCACGAGTGAGCGCGCTTTTCACTGGTCATCAGAACCAGATGATACTATTCATTTATCACATACGGAGTCTGAATGCCGTATGACATCGGCGGGATGATTCTATGGGGTCGGATGAGAAGATAGGCAAACACGATGAGAAAATAGTCAAGGAACTCATAGAGAATTCGAGAAGCCCCCTTAGGGACATCGGTAAACGCGTCAAGCTTAGCGCTAGTTCCGTGAGAAACAGAATGGCACGTCTAGAGAGCCTGAATGTAATCAAGCGATACACTGTAGATGTAGACTGGCGAAAGATGGGATACGATATTGAAGTCATCTTATTGATCTCATCATGGATGACTGCTTCTAGGGAGATTCACGAAACTCTCTCTCAATTCGAACAGGTCAGCAAGGTCTACTGGACTGCAGGCACAGCGAATCTAGTCTGTCTTGTACGTGTGAGAACTATACAAGAACTCTCATCATTCATCACTGAAAATCTGGAGAAACTGCGAGGTATTGAGAGGGTCGAGAGTCTTTTCATTATGCCAGTTCCGGAATAGAAGAAATGGTGCGGAGGGCGAGATTCGAACTCGCGAACTCCTACAAGATTTCCCTTTTGTCACTATTGTGACAAAAACAGGGATCTGAGCCCTGCGCCTTTGACCAGGCTTGGCAACCTCCGCAGAGTGAAATGAGTCACTGAACCAGGTGAGCGCCAGTTTCTTCTTTTTATCTTTTCGGGAAGTTAGAAACCAGATTTGCAAAGGATGCATTTATGGGGGGCATCCTATGTTTCGGACTCTTGATCGAGAGGCCTGCATCTCAACCTGTAATGCTTCCCAATCCCCTATCTGATCTAATACATCTTGTCTGGATAATGCCTCCTCGATTGGGCCATCAAATAAAACCCGTCCTTCCCTCAGGACTATTACTGAATCAGCCCAGTTTTCTAGGAAGAACCTGTTATGAGTAGTATAAAGCACGCTGATACCCTCATTGTGCAATTCCTCAATGATTTGGACAATACGTTTCACCATAGGAAAATCAATTCCGGTGAAAGGCTCATCCAAGAAGAGGATTCTCGGTCTCATAGCCACAATTCCAGCCAGAGCCACCCTCTTTGCCTGACCGTGGCTCATCTGATTCACAGGTCGATCAGAATAGCCACTCATTTTCACAACGTCGAGAGCCTCTCGGACTCTCTCCTCCACCTCCTGTTCAGTCAAGCCCTGGTTCCTTGGGCCAAATGCTACATCCTCCCAGACGGTGGGTGCGAAGAGTTGGTCATCTGGATTTTGGAATAGGAATCCGACATCTTGCCTTATTTCCCAAAGTGATTCATTCGTGACACGCCTCTCAAAAACATGAGTATCACCAGATATTGGCTCTAGGAGACCGAGCATTAATTTGAACAAGGTTGTCTTACCAGACCCATTGAGCCCAACCATCGCTTTTTGTTCACCTCGGTGAAGCTGCATACTAACATCCTGAAGCTTGAAATTGTCATAGCTAAAGAACAGTCTTTCTACATCTAATGCACATGTCATATTATCAATGCCTCCAGCGTGTTCGGAACAACGATGAATAAAGCCACATAGAGAAGAATCAATATAACCAACAAGACAGTGTCAAGTTTCTTGAAACCCCCTCCACGAAGAACCACTTTTCCGCCAAATCCACGTAGTTTCATTGATTCATAGACTGAAATGCTTCTATCGAATGCTCTGTCTATACTTGATCCGACCATAAAGCCTAGTGACAGAATACGATTTCCACGCGTGCCTCTCTCAAAGCCCCGAAGGCTCTGAGCATCGTGCATTCGCTTGCGTTCCTCAATAAAGAGCGGAACATACCTTAGCATAATTAGAAGAGAACCAAGAATTGAATTTGGAACTCGGAGCGTCCTAAGCGCCCCCATAAAACCAGTCAGAGTCATTTGTGAAAGAGCTATCAGAAATAGGAGAATCAATGACATCATACGAAGACCGATTAGGATTCCAAAATCTATGCCCTCCTGGTAAATGTTCACCGGACCGGTCGGCAGATTGAGTGTAGTAAGAATGGTTTCCCCATAGAGAAATGGTACGAAGAAAACCCAGAAGAGGATGGCCAGCTCAAACTTTGCGGCGAGGGACAAGACAGTTCGCCATCGCGTTCCAGCAATTAGCCCTCCAATTAACACCATGAAAATCGCAGCCAAGACTACCATTGGATTCATCTGAATTGCAATCATCAAAGCGACTGCAAAGGTTGAGATTAGAATGGAGGTTGGGGAGAATGGGCCTTTCTTCATGTCATCCTGCTGGAAAGGTAACAAGAATTTGCTCATGGATATTCACTATTGCCCCGTCTATTCATTCTTCTGACGTTTTTTTTCTTGTGAGAGAGGAATGGGTTATGCTCTACTCTTTTCTAGATGTCGCTTTGAATATCAGAAGTCCTATGAAAAGAACAATAACTATCCCGACCGCACCGGTCAAAACATCAACAAGTGGCCCTTCTCCGAGAAAAGAGAATAATCCCGGAAAACCACTTTCTGGTTCTGTCACACCAGCAAAATCGAATAGCGCCCACTCAAAGCCATCTGGATTTTCTGAGGCCAGACCGCCGAGGATGATGATGCTGATTACTGCAACAAGTACGATTACTACAGGGATGACAAATCTGGTGTAAGTGTCCTTCTCCATGGCTAAGCCTCCTATTACTTTATGATTTTGGTTTCTTCATGCGGAGTGGTCCAGTCAGTTTCAATAACCTCAGCAATTTCATGTACATCACTATCCTTGAGAAAAGAGATTAGCTTCGGCTTTGCTCTCACAAAGTATAGTAGAATTACTGACGTGAGGATAGCTTCTCCAACCCCAATTACCAAGTGAACGCCAGTAATAGCAGCAAGGGCTAGTTCATTGAAACCAGATACTGATAGTAGCTCCAGCCCCAAAACAAAAGCTGCTGTTACTGTCGTAATGAACGCAGCAATTGAAGTGCCTATAACCACGGCTCGTTTCTCATCCATTGCTTTACGCATACCCTTGAACAGCAGTAGGGAAATTCCCCATCCGAAGAAACATGAGAACACACCCATATTAAACAGGTTAAGCCCATAGGACAAGAGACCTCCATCTGCATAGAGAGCCTGTACAAACAGCACAAGCGCCATTATCACAATGCCAGCAAACGGACCAACCATCACAGCAAGTAGCGTTGATCCCACGAGATGGCCGCTAGAGAACGGAGGCACGGGGAAGTTCACTAACTGAGCTGCGAAAATTACAGCAGCTAAGACTCCCATATACGGCACCAATCTATCATCAAATCTATTATTGATTCGCCTAATCGAAAATGCCAGAAACAGACCACTAACTGCATATAGTAGCAATAGAAGCCACAATGGGATTATGCCATCAGGTACGTGCATGATTCTTTTTTCCTCCTCGCTATGGTCCCAGATATCATTAGATTAATATGTGTTACTTTTTAACATTTCGTGTCACTCGTATTGACATTCGTGTTACAACTCAACGAGGTAAGCCAGGTGACAAAGGAATCACAATTGAAACGATTTGGGATTTCAATCCACGAGGATTTACTCGACCGGTTCGACATCTTGGTTCGATCCAGGGGATATGTGGGAAGGTCAGAAGCAATCCGAGACGCGATGCGTCTCTTTATCACCCAATGGGAGCTCGAAACCAAGCAAGAAGGGAGCGCTGCCACACTCAGTGTAGTCTACAGGCACAAAGCAAAACTCATGGCTGAATTGACCAATGCACAGCACGGATCCAATGCTAATGTGATTTCTACCATGCATGTCCATCTCACTCACTCTCATTGCCTTGAAGTGCTCACGTTGAGTGGCAAGGGAGAGAGGATACGTGAGCTCGCTGACAGGATAAGCGGACTAACTGGAGTCGAATTTGCCAAGCTCTTCATGTTTTCTATTCCTGAGTCTTCAGATCACGACCACTCTCATTAGCTGAATCTTGGTGTTTAGTAATGAGCACAATAAAAAGTGACAAATCGCACAGCAAAGTGGATTGAAGACAATGTCGAACAATCCCCTCTCTACAGTTACCGAAGGAGTCCATCTGTTCATCCCGCCCCCGGATAGAATCGCAGGGTGGAGAAGATCTGGCAATGTAGTCCTTCTAGACGGTGAGAGGGCACTATTCCTCATTGATACTGGGGGACCATCTGCTAGGAAGCAGCTTGTTGAGATTGTCAGAGGTCTTGTCAAAGGTGAAGATGAATCCGTACATTGTGTACACACACATGGACACATCGATCATATGGCTGGAACTCCAATAATGGAGGAGAAGTTCAATGCGAAGATATGGGCACCTCGTGATGCGATTCCCTTTGTTGAGAAGCAATCACCGATTTTCCTGGAGAAAGAACGTGAATCACTCGTAGTGTCGTTTCGGGATCTGTTCACCGCACCCTCATGGTTTGTCAGAGCTGCAATGCGCGTCGCTCTGGGTAGAACACGTTCACTGACTTCGGTGGGATGTCTAGATGATGTGCCAGGATTCCTCGACACAGGTTTTCATCCAATACCACTCCCAGGCCATCATTACGGTCATACGGGCTTCTTCAATGAAGAGAAAGGGATTCTCATCGCAGGAGATCTAATAGACGCCAGACATCGAATGAAGCCCATCTTGACGGCTCCCTCATCAGACTACCAGTTGATGAAGGAATCTATCGAGTCCATCAAAAGACTTGAACCCGTGTTGCTCCTTCCAGGCCATGGAAATCCGATAGCTGGCAAGGACAATATTCAGACTGCCAGCGAGAGAGCTCTGCACACATTGAAGGAGGCAATTGGGGCTGTCACCTCGATTCTAGAATCCGAGGCTTGTTCGCTCCCCGAGCTCTCTTCGCGACTCACGAGGATGGGTCTTGGACCTGGTGACGTGTTCCGGCGGATGTTCATCCACAGTATACTTCGTCACCTGATGGAAACAGGACAGGCAAGCAAACAGACAACGCGGGGAAAGACTCTGTTCTCAGCATAGAACGAGATTCATTCGGAGCTCATGTCCTTGAGTGCAGACCGTAGAATCTTACCATCTTCCGCCGTAGGCAGAGAGTCCTTGATGATTACATCCTTGGGTTTTTTGTAGGATGCCATCTTTCCAGTGCACCAATCGATTATCGCCTCAGAATCCAATTGCACTCCCTGACTAAGAACAACAAACGCCCAGACTACCTCACCCCAGACTCTGTCAGGAACTCCTATCACAACAGCGGTATCGATCTGGGGATGCTGGCAGAGTATTTCTTCCACCTCGGCGGGGAAGACTTTCTCTCCGCCTGAGAAGATCAGCTCGCTCTTCCGCTCAACATAGTAATAGTTGCCCTCATCATCTACTCTGAAGAGGTCACCAGTATGAAACCAGGAGCCATCGAAAGACTCGCTTGTCGTCGATTCATCTTCATGGTATCCCTTCATGAGAGAAGGACTCCTGTAGATTGCCTCTCCAATCTCTCCAGGAAGCACGTCCTCACCGGAATCATTTACAACTCGCATCTCGACTCCGCTAATCGGCTTCCCGATGTAACCCTCTGTTATCTTGGGTATATCATCTACGGTCAGAAATGAATAGATGGCGGCACCGATGTTCTCTGTCTGACCATATCCGTCAACAAGGACTGTATCTGGAAAACGTGTAAGAATCTCCTTTTTCGTAGCTGCAGGCATCTTAGACCCGCCAGAAGACAGCAGAGTCACAGATGTCATATCATGAGAGTCAAGCCCAGGATAGTCAAGAAGTATCCTGAATTGAGTAGGCACCATGAAAATGGCAGTGATCTTCTCGCGTTCCACAATCTCAAGTATCTCTTGAGGTAGAAAACTGAGAGACTTGGGAAACACCACAGGTCGTTTCATAGCGGTCATGATTATGGCAGGCATAAAACCAGACAGGTGATACAGTGGAGTTGGCACTAGGAACTTTAGTTCGTGGTCGGTTGGAAGCAATGCAGACTCAGGAACAGACCCATCAAAAATCAGTTTCAGACCGTGGTCAGGAATGAGTGTGCAAGCGTCAAGAAGTGCTTGGTGGGTGAAGTTAGTGCCCTTGGGGAGTCCTGTTGTGCCCCCTGTAAAGAGTTGCACCCCAAGCAGGTCAGATGATAGGGGGAGAGCAGGGTCATCTGATGTCATCCCCTCAATAAAATCCGCCCAAGCAAGTGTCTTTCTTCCCGGATTTGTCCGTCCGTCAACTACAATCATGGGGGGTCTCTCTTCAGTATCTGGGATTGCGTCGACTATCTGACCCTCAAAGTGGGTGCTGCAGATGCAAACTAATGGTCTGGCGGTTTCAAAGACGTGTCTAATCTCTCTCCCCACGAACCTCGTACTGATAGGTGCTGGAACCATCCCAGCTCTCTGGGCACCGTAGAGTGATACAAGGTACTCAGGTCGGTTCTCCATCACAATTGCGACTCGCTCTCCAGAAGAGTCGGGATATGCCCTAAGAAGTGCGTTGGCTACTTCAGATATGTACACGTCTATGTCAGACCAGGTGAGATGTGTATCGCCATATACCACAGCCAGTAGGTCGCCATAATCAAGCGCGTTTCTCTTCAGGAGGTCGCAGAATGCCCTAAGAGGGGCATCCTCTTCAGCATCCGCAGGACTCATTTCATCAATGCCTGGAGTTTTATCAGGTCGTTCATGGGACCTTTTGCCTTGACTTTGCCACCCATGAACGCACGTGTGGGACTCAGGGACCCGTCCATGATAGCCATGATTGCGTCTGTCGTGGTGGTTATCTCCAATTCTGCGTCTTCGGCGATACCATCAACGATTTTAGCTGAACCTCCCTCAAAGACAATGTGACACGTCGCTTCCTCACTGTCAGTGAAGTGGAACTGGAGGGTCTTATTGTAGTCTGCGAATCTCGACTGATACTTTGGATCATCCATCTTTTCCACCATCTTCCCCAGAGAAGTCATTACTTCGTCCTTGGATTTCGCCATCTCTTCACAACCTTGCATCATTTTCGATATTCATCGCCTCTTATTTCCCCTTCCATTCTGCAGGACGCTTCTCCATCCATGCCTCAAAGCCTTCGATTACGTCCTCTGAGCGGAAGAGTTCATTGAATGGTTCCCACAAAGCTCCAATCTCCCGAATTCCTCTTCTGAGAAACTCCTTGGTGAGCTTCTGTGATAGGGGTGCCACAAGCTTGATCTCTTCACAGAGTTCTGTTACTTCTTTCTCCAGGTCGTCATGAGCAACTACCTTGTTCGCCAAGCCCATTCTATAGGCCTCTTGTGCGTCAATGGAACGGCCAGTGAAGGCTAATTCCTTGATGTAACGCATGTTGTATTCGTGAGCTCTGACAATAAGCAGACCGGACATAAGTCCACGTCGGTTCTCTCGAAGCGCAAAAACAGCCTTGTCAGATGCAATTACGAGGTCGCAGAATAAAGTAAGCTCGAAACCTCCTGCGTAGGCATGGCCATTGACCGCAGCAATAACTGGTTTCGGATATCGCTGAAGTAGCTCTATAGGGTCCAAGATGATACCTAGAAACTCGCCAAGTCCCTGAAAGCCCACAGTGCTCATTTCTTTGATATCAAGACCGGCGCTGAACGCTGTGCCCTCTCCAGTGATGACCAATGCCCTCACTGTATAGTCATCATATGTATCCTGCAACACTTGCATGAGCTCCATCCATGTCTGACGAGATAGAGCATTTCTTACTTCGGGCCGATTGAAGGTGATCCAACCGATGCCATCCTTAACTTCGTACTTAATGCATTCGAAAGTCATCCTTTGTTTTCCTCCTATAGATCGTTTGGGTCGACTCCTCTAAGCACCCTAGGCAGCATCGAAGGATCAGGAGTCTTCTTGAACTCTTGTCTTCCAACAAAGAGCTTGAGAACGTCATTTCCTCCACCTGTCACCTTGGTGAGAAGGGCATTCTTCAGAATTGATGCGGCTAAGAACTCCTCCGTGTAGCCATCACCTGAGAGAATGACAAGTGCATCCTCCGCGATTTCAATAAGTGCGTCGGTGGAAAATATCTTACAGATAGCAGCATCGACTCCAAACTGGAACATGTCTGCAGACCCGCTGTCCAGTTGCGCTGCCAGCGCGTAGAGGTAAGTTCGAGCCAGTTTCAATTGAATTGCCATGTCAGCCATTCTGGTCTGAATGGTCTGGTATCGAGATATCGGCGCACCAAATTGCACTCTTCTTCGACCATAAGACCTAGCAGTCTCCACAAGCATCCTTGCTTGACCGACTGTTGCAGCGATGCCTAGACGCTCTATGTTGAGACCAGAAGTCATTACCGTCCAGCCATCGCCCTCGAAGAGAATCATGTTGTCTTCTGGTACTCTAACATCACGAAACCGAATGACACTATTGAACATCTCCACATTACCTGTCAGTTCATTAATCTTCTCGATTGTGATTCCAGATGTTTCTCTAGGTACTAGAAATGCAGAGAGATGTGTGTGTGTTGCTTGTGCCTCTGGAGAGGGGTCAGTGACTGTGTACGTCATTAGATAATCAGCATTTGCCCCCAAGGTGATGAAACGCTTCCATCCATTGAGTATGTATTCATCGCCGTCTTTCTCAGCAAATAGCTGGACGTTGGATGCGTCATTTCCCACATCCGGCTCAGTGACACAAATTGCAGTCCACTTCTCCCCTTTCAGCATCGGTGTTAGGAAGTTCTCCTTCTGTTCTGGAGAACCGAATAGATGAACAGGACCGCCTCCAAAGACCGTTGTTAGAAGAGGATTGATGTTTAGATAGCATCGACCGAACTCCTCGTTCAGAATTGTATAGCCAGTGTAACCCTCCTCCCGACCACCATGCTCCTCCTCCACCAGCATGGCAAGTGGGTGGAACCCCTTATCCACAACGAATTTGCTGATCTCCCACTGAACCTCCATTGCTTGGTTGTGATCAATCTTGTCAGCTAGAGGGCGCAGCTCTGAGTTTACGAACTCTTCAACCTCGACTGCGAATCTCTTATTCTTCTCAGTCCACCATGGTAGTATTTCCATTCTTTTTGCACCTCTAGAATCCTGACTTGTCCAGTCCATAGCGCAGGCTTACATCCCCCACCTTATCCAATCCGCGCCATGTTATCTTTGCAAGCTTGATCTTACCTCTTGGATCAATCCAAACATTGACCAAGCCATCCTTCTCTAATGCCAATAGTGCATCATCAAAAGAAGGAACATCATCCATTCCAAGCTTGCTCATCATATCCTCTTTCTCGGAATGCAGGGCCTGTGAATATTCAAACTCTTTGGCAAGCAGATCCAAAATGCTGCCACTCAGGTCTTTAGACATAAGGTCAGTCCTCCGTTCAGGAAACGCGTACCCGCAACTTAAATAGTCTGTCAGATTTGCCTTGGTGAAATACGGAAACCTAGTGAGCATTTGCAATTTGAAAGTGTAATTTTGACTTCGGCATCTCGCTAGGAAACATTCGACATTAGTTTATTAGCTAGGAAAACGGACCAAGAGAAGACTACATTCGCGATGTAGTTGGAGGAAAGACATATGTCCGACAAACCAATGGGCGTCTTGATACTTGCATTACTGCAGCTACTATCAGCCCTCGCATGGCTCTCCATGGGAGTGCTTGCGCTGATGGCTTTCGGGTTTGACCCGATTGCCCTACTAATCGGCGGATTCTTCTCCTTTATTTTCATAATTGTGGGAATAATTGGGTTGATACTGTTCTATGGCCTTTGGACCACAAAGGGATGGGCTTGGTTATGGACCCTCATAATCAATCTCCTAGGCATACTTGGTGGCATCGGGGATTTCATGGGCAACATAATTCCTCTGGCAATTAGCATTGTCATCGTTGTCTACCTGCTTCTGCCTGGAACTCGATCCCATTTCGTGTGAGATTGAAGACATAGAACTGTTGAGATCAGAGAGTTCTAAGCGCGTTTGCGGGATTGGACTCTCTACCTCCTTTTCTTTTTGAAACATGTTTAGTGCGATGTTGCTTTAATGATAGTGCTATTATTCATCCGGGACCATTTTCAATCGAGCTGAAATGGCACTCAATGATTCAGAATCCGAAGAAATTGCAAGGAGAGGTCGCTACAAGTACCTCTATGCTGCAATCTTCATTATCGCGACCTCCGCTACCACGGTAATGTTGTCTATTGGCGGGTATATCTCTTTTGACCCATTCACTGCTTTTGTTGCCAGTCTGTTTGCAGGATTTGCCTTTCTTCTCTTTCAAGTCACTTACGTTAGATTTGTAGTAAACTCTACACATTCTGCACGAAGAAGAGAACCCCAGCCAGACCTTCAGTGATTTTAGTAATGAATGCTAGCTGTCATAAAACGCTTCGACCAGAAACTGGCCCCATTTTTCACTACATCTCTTCTTTGCCAAGGCCAAGGCAGAGCCTATGTGAGCCACATCAGACTTTTTTGACATCCGTTCTGTCACATTCCCAATCAAGAA
>JAEOTX010000050.1 GCA_016839605.1 Candidatus Thorarchaeota archaeon
AATTATCGCAATTAGTGGTGGAACATGTGTTGTATACACTGACTTATGCATCGAGAGCGGGTTGAAAGTACCTAAGACCTCCAAAGAAACCCTAGTAAAACTCGACCCAATGATAAATGATGTAGGCACATCTCTAGGAAATCCTATTGATTTGGCTGCTGACTACTATGATTTGGAAAATATAGGCGAGATCATTAAGACTGTTGGAGAAGACAAGGGATTTGATTCAATAATACATGAGGCTGATCCTCATCACATTCATCATGTATGCTCTATACTGGGATTACAGGATGCGACAGAGTTCTTCTGGAAGCTTATGTCTGAAGCGGGTCGGCACATAGTGGACAATGAAAACAAACCTGTACTCGTTGCAATACCAGAAGTAGCATATGCCGAAGCTCGCATGAAGTCTTGGAATGTCTTTGTAGATGAAGGCCTTCCTGTTTTCCGAAATATGAGCGAGGCAATAGGAGCTCTTACGAAAGTCAACCAGTACTATGAAACACGGGACAGAAGAAGCAGAGTTTAGACCCTCTAATATCGGCCTCTCACTATCCATGAAACGAGTTCAGCATCCATCGCATTCCTTTCAATCATGGCATTCCTGTAAGCGGGATTCTGCAATTGAAGCCATACATGTTGAAAATCATAATCAAATCCAATGACTCTGAAGGCGGCCTCCAGTCCATAAGGTCGAAATGCCACATAAGCCAAAGTCATCACAGCCCCCACGAACACAAAGAACAAACCAGTCCAGATAGTTACTGGACGACCAAGATGGATATCACTTCCTATGAATATGAAGGCAAAGACAAGCATGCATAACGCCAATAAGGCGTAGAATGCGGAAATAGCTCTGAGCCTCATAATGCCGCCATCGTCAAGGCTGTGGTCTTCACATGCATAGACATGAAACGTCTTGACTTCGGGGGAAGGAATCCCCATTCGCCTCCTGTCATAGGGAGTCATTGGGCCAAGTGAAAGATACTGTGTTTTCTTCGGAGTGATCACCACTTTGTTAGTATGATTTGCCTCTCTTCCGCAAACCGGGCACAACTTGGGAAAGATGACTCGAGAAACCCTAACCCGGATAAGCGGGTCTTTGAAGGTCACTCTTCTCGACATTAGGTCACTCCCAAGGAGTTTCACATTATCTTCATTATACAATTTAGTCTGTCGGAAACGGTAAGTCACGCAACTGGAAAGCAGTGGTCACTCTGTGACCAAAGCTTTGACCAGTATTTCTCAGAATTAGTATATCATGTGACCAGCCATACTATGTATCGAACAATAATGGCGATAGCTAAGAACATCAAGAAGGAATATGTGAAGAAGAAAATGACACGGGCCAAGGTCCAATCTACTGAAGCACTGGCCTATGCCTACTTCTATGTCGTGAGGTAATTCTCGTGCGGACTGTCATCCAATCAGAGTCACGTTCGCCTCAAGAATATCCACTCGCAAGAACCAGATTTAGGAACAACTACAATCTGTCATTGGCATATGTGCTCGCATTGGAAGCAACGTGAGCACATTACTCTCTTTTTCTCCCAGTATGAGACCTTGCAAGTCTGAAGATGAAACGTCTGAAGCTGCGAGAACTATTATCCCAGTTTGGATGAGTAATCGATGGCACTCGCTTTGTAGCCAGGTCAAATCCCGCTTCGTCGAAGGCCGCTTTGACTTGCTTCATTTCTTCAAAGTTTGCAGTTAACCCGCAATCCAAGGCACTCAGCACATCAAATCCATAGGAGGTCATCCACATTGAATGAAGAAATGCAGCACCTTGAAATGTCTGCACCTCGAAATCCTCAAGCTCTGTCTTCCTCTGCTCCACTATTGAGGGGATTAGCCGTGAAGCTCGTGTGTCCCGCATCTTCAGGACATCAAGGAAGAGAGTCGGGCCACCTTGCTCCACTTGAGCAGCTAGGAGCTCAACCACTCGGTCGTAGATGCGCTCTCTTGAAGACTCAAAGTCTTCTGCCGCAGAAACATCTGCCAGTATCTCCTTAGGGTCAGTATCCAGCCCTGAAAGCTCGTGCATGTTTAGAGACTCTAGAAGGCCTTTCTGCACATCAAACCAATCTGCCTTGGGTATCTTTGATAGGACTGATTCCATGCGCCGAAAAACAAGAGGCCATCCAAGCTTCTTTACTAGAGTATCATAATCGTACCATATGACTACTGGAGTAGCAGTCCATGCTGTTCTGTCTGTCCGAACTGATTGGAATTGTGTCATGATTTTTTCTGGTGTGAGAATATATTTGAGAATATGGTCTGCAGTTATTACTACGCTAGAGTCGGTACGCAAGAGATTGCATGTGAATATGGGAGTTACATCCAGAGTCCTTAGTCGATTTTCGGTTAGTTCAATCTCAGCCAGATTAGGACAATTATGCAAAGGCCACAAATCCAGATCAGTGAGTCTGTTGTCTTTAAGACGAATTACTTGGAGCGATGCTATATCCCTTAATGGTTCCAAATCCAGCGACTCTATGAAATTGTGAGAGAGTTCAAGTCTCTCTAGCTGATCGCATTTCTGCATTGGAGCAAGGTCGATGTCAATTACAGCTCTCATTGAAAGTTCAATTCGAGAGGCATCACGCTTGAATTTACCTTCTTCTTGGCGACCGTGAGGGCTGACGTAACGAATAACAAACTCACTCATTCAAATTCGGACCATATAGAATTATAGCGGACTGGTTGATAAATGCAATTCCTGGTTTCAGATTGTTTAACCTGGAGCAGGTGGTGGAAGTTTCCTCTCACCTGCAATCAAGTACCCATCATCAATAGATTCAAGAATCATGATGTACGCTACACGTTCGCTATACCCAAGCATGACCAATGCTTTGATTATCGCCTCTGGCGCTACACCGTGATCAATGTTCAAAGAAGCCATTGCCTCTGCTACTGGCTTAAGATGAGCGGGGAAACCTTTCTTTACTCCTACATAGCGAACCATGAGGGCACCATCGAAGTAGCTCTCGAATATTGGGTCGAACTTCTTAGCGAAGGCCTCAGACAGCTCCGGAGTATGGAACACCGCCCTCAATGTGTCTTCTTCATGATCATAAAGACCACCAACATCCCGGCCAAACGCCTCTAGCTGAACTTTCTGCTTCTCGGAGGAACCTTCAAGTGTTATGATTGCACAAATGAGCACCTCGGTCTGAACGGCAGTGATGACCTCAGAAATGGGAATAGCTGCCCAAATCGGTTCATCCCACGAGAACTCGGCTCTGAATTGGGAAATAGCTGCGATGAAGGAGCTTAGCATTGCTTCCTCAAATCCACCCTTGAGAATCCGAGAATAGACTGGTAAGCCAACCTTTCTATGGATGATAAGCAGCCCAATCAAGTTCTTGGCATCATCAAGTCGTCCCTTTAGGGTGAGTAGTTCCAAGTTCCGTCTCGTCGTTGTAGTGTGATAGAATCTGCGAGTTACCATTGTGACAGAAATAACACCAAGCAATGCAAGTGCACCCAACATACCAGCCTGAAGGTAATTGACTAGGACTGTTCCCGGATTTGCTTGCGAGCTCAGCACAATGTCATATTGAACAGGCTGGAAGCTATCCTTGAAAACCGTTATTCGGAGCATATATAATCCAGGCGAGGGAACTGTGATATTCACTGTGTAGACTCCAAATGCTTCCACAAATGAACCTGTTTCCTCATAGACATTCCCGTTACCATTAGCATTCTCTACAGCATATTCCACTGCTGCACCAGCAAGTGCTTGTCCTGTATCAGCCGCGATTGGCGAAATCCTAATCATAAGAACCGAACCGGCCCGTTCGGAGTATGTCGTATTGATGGGATAGCTTGGAGACAGAATGACTGGGATACTAACCACTGAGAATCTGAAACTGAATTCTTGTTCTTGGTAGCCAGATTTTGTTAGCCACAGAGTAGCGTTATAATTGCCAGAAGCTGGAGTCAAAGAGAAGTTATACCATCCATTTCCAGAACCCTTGAATCTGTAAAAAGCACGAATTGAAACGGAGGGAGTAAGTGCGGCACCTTGAATCCCATTTTCCAGAGTTGAGTTGTAGTAGAGTGCGAATTCGTAAGTTCTACTCTCATAATAGGATTCAGAAATGTCGTAACCTGAAACGGATGTAGGGACTTCAACAACATCAAAGATGAATGATGTATCATCAAATGCATAGCCAAATTGCTGGAATCTCACATAGACTGCAAAGGAACCGACTGATGGCACTCTGATTGAGAATTGGTAATAGCCACCACCGTTATCTACCCAATCCACAATAGCTACCGGATTGTAGGTAATGTTGACGGATGCTCCTTCAATACCCACAGACTCTCCGTCTGAATAGTAGAGCGTGCAGGTGCATGTCTGGTTGTAATAGATTTCGTCAGGTAGCTCCTCGCCCCAAACAACTAAATCGGTCGAGATAGCTCCAACTATAAGATAGAATGATGTTGCCGCTGTGCTATGGTCTTCTTTGAGACCAGTGACTGTTATGAAGTATGTTCCACCGGTACTACCAGTGAATTCGATCGTGTAGTTCCCAGGTTCGCCAGGAACAGGATTGGCGTCTTCATATTCGATTCCTTGGTCCGGCCCGCTCCAAGTGGCAACGAATACATCTGCATTTGCAATTCCAGTGCCATCCAGAAACATGTATCTGAACTTCGCTTCATAGGTTCCGCCGGGGCTAATCTCGACATAATAATTGCCAAGCGTAGTCATAACAGTGAGTGTCATGACCTGAATGTCAATTGTGCAATTCGCATTATCATAGTATGGAATTGAAGCATTAATCTCCATGACCCAAATCCCGACTCCAATATGAGACGTATTGAAATCAGCCTCCCACCAACCTTTTGCAAGGTTGGGACTAAAGGACGCAGGTCCACCAGACCAATTGCCAGAAACGATGGCATCTCCATTCAGAATAGGTTCGCCTGTTTCTTGATCATGAATATATACAGCTGCAGTGAAGTTTTCACTGAGATTCCGCTCAATACTTGGAGTATGAGCAAACATTGTCAATGGATGGTGAACCTCAACGTGGACGTGTCCATAGGCTACTGCGCTTCCATTATTCCAAAACGCAGTTGCCATCCATTCACCAATTGTGGCATTGTATGAACCAAAAGTGAAGATTTCACTTGTGAGCATAAATCCAGTACCATTATTCATGTAAGCAGCAGCCCAGAATTCGTTGGATGGGAGGTACAGTACAGTTTCAAGATTCATGACTTGAGAAGGAAAGTCAAAGGCAGTGCCAATCGTTACTTGAAACCTGATTTGGTCGCCAGATCTAAAGATTGTGTTATCAATCCATTTAGATCCCGAAGAAATGAACTTCTGAGCCGTTACTTCCTTGGCGTAGTTTGGCCCCTGCATAGTAACTATCCACCATCCAACTGAATTCACAAGCCCCAAGGGTAGTTCTATAATGCCATTGCCTGACTCAATTTGGTTTGTCAAATCAGAATCAAATGGATCGAAAACTGATGCATTCTCCCAATCCTTCGGGTGATTGACACTGAAGCCCATGTTTTCAGCGCCAGGATACGAAGGAACGTAAGTTAGCAACGTGAGATTGACTTGGGTGTCATAACTCGCGACATACGCGACCCCATATTCATTTAAGACAGTGGTATAGGAGGAATTTAGGAAACGAGTCATCCGGCTGACACGTGTGGCGCATTCAAAAGAAACGGAGGTATTGGATGACAGTGAGATCGGTATTTCGGTACGGATCCAATAGGAATAATTCGCAATTGAAATTCCAAATCCTGAGGATCCGACAATAGGCAAGTCCCCTAATGATGGCAATTGAACTCTTAAATCTACAGCTTCGCAATCCGGCGACTCAGCTGCAGTGAAAGAAACCTCATCAATCCAGAAGGTGACAAACATGGCATTTACCGGATCACCGCCTATATCAGGGTCAGATTCTGATATCTCTAAATATGATGAGCTCGCGTTTACCTCAAGCGAAATTCGAAGTTCGAATGATGATGGAACACTGGGAATATTGACGGCAGTGTTGTTTAGACTGTACCATTCGCCACGATTTGTGATATTAACAGGATCAATGGACCATTCCCAGAGCGGCGTCAGGCCATCTAGAACCTCAATTTTGAAGGAAAAGATACCGGTATGATTGGGGCCGATTGGGCCATGTTGGTATAGGTAGTCAAGACTAAAATCGAAATCCTCAACTTCTTTGCTATTGTTTACAGTCTGATACCAATAGATCTTCGTCCCATTATAATGCCTGTAGCCAGCAGGAGCTGAAACTGCATAGCCTTCATTTTCAAGCACAACATAGGACGGGTCGGAATCGAGATAGCTCGCACGTTGTCTTCCGAAAGTAGACAGAATCTCTCTGCGGGCACGCCACCCAGAAGCATAGTACTGGCCATCCCCACTCCAATCTTGATTGACACCCGGCAATCCAGTTTCGAAAGTCCCATTCAGTGCATATAGCTCCTTGAGATTCTGAACTCCAATCTCAATCTGCTCTCCTTTCCATCCATTTTCCTCAGCAAAAACATCACGACTAAATGAGTAGCTTCCAGATGACACAAGATCTACTGAACTCGCAGAATCCGTAAGATCACCATCAAACTCGTAGTAATGCTGTAGACCAGGCTCATTGCCTTCGAGAGTTATTCGATAGTCACTAGCAATATCAACCAGACTCCTCTGAACATCATAATACCGGAAATCGTCAATGTGACCATTAACTTGAGCAGATCTAGAGGCTGAATTCATAATATCATTCTCAGTCAGCAATCCAGAGAGAGTATCTGTCCAGGAGGTAGATACCAAATCCTCTTGTGGTTCATTTTGTTCGTCACCCCAGTATATACCTAGGAAATTTGTATTATCATTCCATACAATCGCAATGAAATACCAATTATCCTGAACCCAATCGTCCTTCACTCCTTGTAATGTTATATCACTCCCCCAATCCAATGTGAGTCTCCCGCTAGACCACCGGGTTTCGAATTCGAAATCCTGCCCCCAGAATCTCCCGTTGGGAGCAGTTCCATCCCATTTAATCCAGAGAGAAATTGTCCCTGCTGGGGATCCGAAGTCCGTCAATCCACCAGGCCCAACCAGAAATGACCCGCCCGTACAATCTGAAGAGTAATCATTTTCAGGACTCCCTGACGGGAGCCATACCTGATACATCGGATCTACCCCGTAATCGGTTCGTCCTGGCTCATAATGAGTGGGTCCGGATGCAGATCCAGTGTGTTCTATTACAACAGGCTCGAGAACACCTGACATCGTATCGGCAACCTTGGATTGCAGATTTCTATCGGGCTCATTAATTGCCTGTTCTTGTGGTTGTGATATTACTGACTCAGGCATCTGGAAGCTCATAAACGGCATCAACGCTAGCATGAGTATGACTATGGGTATCACTACTCTACTATGTTGAGGCACCTATTCGCCTCCGGAATGACAGCATACACTGTATCCAGACAGGATTTCCGTTGGAGCTCCCTAATTAGTAGCATCCTGATTAGCAACAGTGTTGCATACTAACAGGACATACACGATTCCTAGGTATATCAGCAAATGTGGTTTGGACAGCAAACCATTCGCGGTTAGTTTTACCAGTCATCAGGGATGGTGCGGCTGCCCGCTTCATTTTTATTTGAGGTCTTAACAAGTAACTCCGATAGGCAGATGGAGTTCTGGATTTTACTAATCGCCCTCGAGTTCTTCCTTGCGGGGTTCATGGTTTGGATAGCTTGGCCTACAATATTCGGTGCCCCGTGGATACCCACACCCAAAGACAAGGCCAGGAGTATGCTCGAGTTAGCGGAAGTTGGTCACCAAGACACAGTCTATGACATAGGGTCTGGCGATGGACGAATCATCATTATGGCCGCCAGCGAGTTCGGAGCCAAGTCATTTGGGATTGAAATGGACCCGCTCAGAGTAATGTGGTCCCGTCTGGCCATAAGGCGGCATGGACTCTCTCAGCTGGTTGAGGTCCTTCGAGAGAACTTCTTCAAATCGAATATCGAGAATGCAACAGTGGTCACTGTCTACCAAGGCGTAGGAGTCAATAAGAAACTCAGAGAGAAATTCTCTAAGGAACTCAAACCAGGCACACGTGTGGTTTCTTATCGATTCAGGTTCCAGGGATGGACACCAGTGAAGACGAACGAGGAAGCCTCATCCTTCCTGTATGTCATCTGATAAACGAGACTAAATCAGGCCTACCTTTTCGTTGAAGTCAACGATGAGTTCATCTATCTTTGGTGTCGCCTGTTGCACTCGCTCCCAGTAATCCGGATAATCGAACCACTGAGCATTCAGCTCATCCAAGTCGAACATCTGTTGCTCAATCCACGTGTAATATTTGAGATGATGAACACGCTTTTTCTCGTAGTGTCCAAGCTCAATCATTGCATCAGTCTTTTGGGCCATGAGATGTCTGTGATAGTCCTTGATTGCATCCTCTCTTGTATACTCACCATGGGCTGCACGTGCTTCCTTCAAACGCGATTGATACATGTCCATAGAATCTGTGAAGATTGTTAGAATGACATCATTTCGCGTGAGCTCGTAATACTTGGTGTATTTTATTGCCATCAGTGTATTAGCTACACTTGAGATTCCAAGAAGATCAAGATTGTTGACTAATTCCTCGGAAACGCCTATATCATTGATGAGATACTTACGACCAGCAGGTTCGCAGAACAAGCGAACTAGATTCATTGGATCGTTGTCATCGATGGCGATGATCATATCCGTGTTTCGGACATTGTGAATCCAAGGCACATGTTTGTCACCAATTCCTTCGATTCTATGGGCACCATAGCCATTGAGCCAAAGCGTAGGACACTGAACAGCCTCACCTGCTGCAATCCTTGAAAGGGGATATTTCTGCTTCATGAAGTCGCCACATGCAATTGTTCCTGCAGAACCAGTGGTTAAACAGACTCCACTGTAATTGCCATTCCCCAGTTCCTTGTCGAGCACTTCTGTCATCGCGTTACCAGTAACATCATAGTGAAAGAGATAATTACCAAATTCAGAAAACTGATTGAACACGAATATATCATCTCGCGTTCGCCGTAGCTCCCAGACTTTGTCATAGATCTCCTTCACATTGCTTTCTGAGCCAGGAGTCTTGATGATCTCACCAGCCACAGTCGCCAACCAGTCAAAACGCTCTTGAGACATCTCTTCTGGAAGGATAGCAATACTTTCACAGGCCAACAATGATGCATCGTAAGCTCCACCTCGACAATAGTTGCCAGTTGATGGCCATACAGCTTTATGCCTAGTAGGGTCGAACTGGCCAGTCACTAGAGGCGGCACCAAGCATCCAAACGTGGCACCAACCTTGTGTGCTCCAGTTGGGAACCACTTACCGACAAGGGCGATTATTCTAGCCTCGACACCTGTGAGCTCAGGCGGCAGCTCCATGTAATTTGTGATGGGCTGGAAGAGACCACCTTTGTCTTGAGGTTGGTTCTTCCATGTAATCCTAAAGAGGTTCTGCGGCATCACATCCCAGAGCTCAATATCCTGAAGCTCCTTCTTGATTCGTTCAGGAGTCTTTGATGGGTCCTTCATCTGTTCAAAGGTTGGAATGACAATATTTCTCTCTCTGCACCTGTCGATGGTGCGCTTGAGTTGTTCCTCGTGCATTGTGAAATCAATCATATCGCTGGCCTCAGTTTACGCGGTCCATTGGCAAATCGAATTAACGCAAAAGGCTTTCGGAACAGAACATTGTTCGTTTGCCAGAGGGACACATTAAAAACAGGTGATACACCAGACTATCGATAACTCAAACAAGATGAACTGGTATCGTCTGAGTTTCATATTGATGCCCCACTGATGATGAGCCATGGTTGGGGCGATAATGATTGATTGAGTACTGATATTAAAGGAAGAGAAGGTAGAAACGTTGGCAAAACGCGTTTACAAATTCGGTGCTGGAAAGGCTGATGGTAAAGCCGACATGAAGAACATGCTGGGAGGAAAGGGTGCCTCACTGGCTGGTGCAACACTTCTGGGTTTGCCGGTCCCCCCTGGCTTCACGATTGCGACTGATGTCTGCAATGAATACCTATCAACGGGTGGTTTAACGGATTCAGTGAAAGAGGAATCAAAAGAGGCGCTTGCATGGATCGAGGAGATTCTGGGAAAGAAGTTTGGCGACCCGGAAAATCCCCTTCTGGTTTCATGCCGCTCTGGCGCGAGACAATCAATGCCCGGAATGATGGAAACTGTCTTGAATGTGGGCCTTACAACTGAAACACTTCCAGGGCTGATTAAGGCCTCTGGTGATGAGAGGTTTGCATATGACTCCTATCGGCGACTCATCATGATGTACTCTGACGTTGTGATGGAGAAAGCTGAAGGGATTGAAACTGAAGAAGGACAAGGAATTCGACAGCAGCTCGAGTGGATTCTGAACAAGAAGAAGCGTGAGTCTGGTCGACTAAGTGATACCGATCTTACTGTTGATGATCTGAAGGCTTTAATTGAGGAGTTTAAGGAGAGAGTAAGACATACTCTCGGAAAGGAGTTTCCAGATGACCCCTACGAGCAGCTCTGGGGCGCCATTGGAGGTGTATTTAAGAGCTGGTGGGGAAATCGTGCTGTTGCATACAGACGCATTGAAGGAATCCCTGATGAATGGGGTACTGCATGCACTGTCCAGTCAATGGTCTTTGGAAACCTTGGTGAGGGTTCTGCCACAGGAGTGGCATTCACGAGAGACCCTGCTACTGGTGAAGACAAGTTCTATGGTGAGTGCTTGTTCAACGCACAGGGTGAAGATGTTGTGGCGGGTATTCGCACCCCCAATCCTATGAATGATGAGAGCAAGAACGACCAGAACAAGGACTTACCCACTCTGCAAGAGGAGATGCCAAAATTATACAATGAGCTTGTTGATATTAGAGACAAGCTTGAAGACGACTCAAGAGACATGTTGGACCTCGAGTTCACAATTGAGCAAAATCGTTTATTCTTGGTTCAGCACAGGGTAGGAAAGCGAACTGCAACTGCCGCTTTGAATATCGCACTTGATATGCTTGATGAGGGGATGATCAACAAGCCGACTGCGGTCATGCGAATCAGTCCTGAACAGCTAGGACAACTGCTCTATCCAATTCTTGACCCGGAGGAGGAGAAGAAGAAGACTCCAATTGCGCAGGGTCTCCCAGCGGGACCTGGGGGTTCCGTTGGACAGATTGTCTTTACTCAAGAGGACGCAGTTGAATGGGCCAACCAAGGCAAGAACGTCATCCTTGTCCGCGAGGAAACCAGCCCGGAAGACATTGAAGGAATGCGTGCGGCTATTGGAGTTCTCACCGCAAGAGGTGGAATGACGAGTCATGCCGCGCTAGTCACTCGGGGTTGGGGCAAGACATGCATTGTTGGAGCCTCAGCACTTGAGATCGACCCCTTCGACAAGAGCATGTCTGTCAACGGCAAAATCTACCGCCAGGGTGATGTTGTGACTCTCAATGGTTCGAGAGGTTTCATCTACGAAGGCGAACTGCCAATGATGGACTCGAGCAAGAATCCACGCCTTCAAGAATTCATGGACATGGTGGATGAATTCAGGCAGATGGATATCAGAGCTAATGCAGACAATCCGGAAGATGCAAAGATCGCACTGGAGTTTGGAGCGGAAGGAATTGGGCTCTTGAGAAGCGAGCACATGTTCTATGGAGAAGGCTCCGATGAGCCTCTCTTCCTCCTCCGCAAGATGATTATCAGTAAGACGAGAGCCGAGAGGAGGGCTGCTCTTGCTGAACTATCGCCTTACGTCAAACGTGACATCAAAGCGACTCTGGAAGTCATGGATGGACTTCCAGTGACAATACGTCTGCTCGACCCACCACTCCACGAGTTTGTGCCACAGAGCAGAATTGGTCAGGAAAGACTTGCTCACTCTCTTGGGATCGGGATGGAAGAGGTTCGTG
>JAEOTX010000051.1 GCA_016839605.1 Candidatus Thorarchaeota archaeon
AAGTGATTGGGTCTGCTCCGACTCATGAACTCCTCCAATAAAAACGGGATAGCTCTTTCCCTTCGTGATTCGCTTTTTGTCTGCAACGTCAACTCCGATGACAATTACTGACGAATCAGAGTAGGTGCTTCGTAATTTGTTTATATCTTCTGCATGCACAACTGGCTCGACGAACGTAATATGAAATATCTCGCCAGACTTGAGAATGGATCTGGATAGTATTGCGGAGGCGATTGTGGACTCAGGCATTGATGAGCTTACGATTAGAACGCGCTTACCTGTCTTGAAAGAAAGCTCTGAAAACTGTGTTCTTATGGCCTTGAAACTTGGAGTCTTACGTGACCTGCCGCTCATCTCATAACGTAAGAGCGAGGGCTTGATGATAAAGCTACCTCAACAAAACTGCGGCTTGATCAGGACTATACTTCCAATCTGCGGAAAGAACATGTTTCTTCCTGTAGTATTTCGACAGTCTGTGAATCTTGCTCTCGATGAGCTGGAGGCCACGCTTTGATACAAAGTCCTTCTTGTTCTCCTCCAGGTGTCTTCGCATTTTTGCAGCTTTGGCAATCATGTTACGAAGATCTTCAGGAACCTGTCGTTCAAGATTGTTCTCTGTGATGATGTCCAATATCTTCTTCCCGGTTATCACCTTCACCAAAGGTACGCCATATTGATCCCTAAGCAGCATACCAATCATTGATGGGGTATTACCAGCCTTGGCAAGTTCCACTACCTTGTTCTCGACCCATTCTGCATTCTTCTCCTTATCCAACCACTCAGGAGTTTGTAGTGTAGAGGGTCGTCTGCTTCCAGACTGGCCTTTGCGGCGTGTGTGCATTCTTGCCATTAGGATTACCTCTGAGATTCTTAAGTCCCAAGAAACCGGGTCAGCCCCACGGCCAATGGCTGTGGATATAAAGATTGCTCAATGACTTGTTACACTAGTGATATCTACCACGTTCTCGAATCTCTTCAACTCGAGAGAGTACTTGTTCTGTTTCTTCGGCATGGATAGTTCTGTAGCCGTCAAGAGCGGCACTCCACAGGATTGCTTCAAAATCCCAGTGAGTTGTTTCGAACGCTCGCCTCATTAAATGAAGATCGACTCCCTTCATCTCTACAGTCGCATTCATTTCAGCAAGTCCAAAATCGACAAGCCAAATGTTCCCCCTCGGGTTCACAATCACGTTACTGGTTGTTGGATCACCGTGAACCATTCCTCCACGATGCAGTAGACCAATCAGTTTCCCGAATTCTCTGGTGATTTTTTGCAGTCTATCAGCTGCTAGCTCTGCGACTAGCTGCTTGAGCTGTTTGCCTTGAAGACATTCCATTGCAATAGAGTGATTATGCACATCTATCCAATACACCATTGGAGTGGGGACTCCCAGATTTCTTGCCACTGTCAGCATCTTGCATTCTCTACTCGTCCTCGACGTTCTCAAGAATTCGTCTATATCCTTCAGTAAGTAGGGTTTCTGTGGACGGTGTTTCAGGAGTATTATGCGGCCCCATTGTTCGAGTCTGTATATTATAGACTCTGCACCAATGTTCCAAGGCTCCATCATGACCTCCTCCACACGATGTCTTGTTCATCTGTACGCCATTTTGGAAGGATGGAAGAATCTGCGACGCTCAGTCGGTCCCCAGCCTCGTGCTGCAAAATTCCAGTCCATGCAATCATTGCACCCTGATCGCCAGCAAGGGGTGGTGTAACTCGATGAAATGCCGCATTGTGTCGCTTTGCGACTCCTGATAGGATATCTGTAAGACGATTGTTCCGCGCAACCCCCCCAGTCAAAAGAAGTTCCTTCTTCTTTGTATGAGCAATAGCCCGTTCAGCAATCTCAGCAAGCATACCAAATGCTGTTTCTTGAACACTGAAACATGCGTCTGCCAATGAAACACCCTCGGAAACGAGCCTATTTGCAGCAGTCAGCATTCCCGAATAACTGAGGTCCATTCCTTTGACGGAATAAGGCAATTGGTGGTAATTGGTGGCGTTACTAGCTTCTCGTTCTATTTGAGGGCCTGCTGGAAAACGCATCCCCACTTCTCGACCAAAGGTGTCAAGCATATTTCCAATGGCAATATCCAGAGTTTCACCGAATGTTCGATATCGCTTACCAGCGTATGCAATGATTTGTGTATTGCCTCCTGAAACATATACTGTCACTGGGTCCTTGAAGCCAGATTCAAGACAGCCTATCTCTATATGTGCGACACAATGATTTACTCCGATCAAGGGTACATCTAGCCTCAGAGATAGGGTGCGTGCGATTGTTGCAGTGGTCCTCAGACATGGTCCAAGACCAGGACCCCTAGAGAAAGCGACTAGGTCGATGTCTTTGTTGTTAATTGATGCTTCTTCCATTGCATTCCGAATTACACTAGGTCCTATGTCTGAGTGATGTCGACTTGCCTCGCGTGGATGTATTCCTCCCTCTTCCGGGGAAAACATATCCCAAATATTGGATAGTACATGACCATCACTGGATACTACTCCAGCTCCAAAGGAATGGGCAGTTCCTTCGATACCCAGACAGATAATTGACATTGTGATTCGAATCCATTTGGTTTGCATCTCAATCGGTACTTAACATTGACGTGTGGTTTTGAGAAAGTGATTGTTCTAAATTGTTTTTCAGCAAAGGCTTTATAATGTTCAGACTTGGCCTTGACCTGAGGAGAAGACCGTGTCGCAGAACATGCCCATCAAAGCACTAGAATCCGTTCTCAATGATGTCATTTCGATAAAATTGAAAGACCAACGAATCTTCAGAGGACGACTTACTAGATGTGACATGTACATGAATCTGACTCTTGCTGATGCGGAAGAGCTCGAGAACGAAGAGATTCGAGCCAAATACGGTCAGCTGTTACTGCGAGGAAACAATATACTTTGGATTCAGATTCCCGAATGAGGTTCTCTTGGTGTCAATTTAGCGTTCTATCTCGCGCTGATACCGTTCGACGAGTTCAACAAGCTCATCCTCACCCTTCTGACGTGCTCTCTCACGCACTTTGTCAATGAACGACCGAAGTAGTATCCCAAACTTCTTCCTGCTGATGAATGCAAACTCATCAACCCTCTGTAATTCCACTTCTTCTGCGTTGATAACAGGAATTACTGACAGTATCAGCTCCTCTTCTGATAGATGTGACAAGGGGGTATCCACGATTACTGCGCGAATACCACGATCAATTAACAGTCCTGCTGTTTGAGGGCCTCCTCCACTTGCATCCTCAAATAGAACAATATCACCAGACTTCAGTCCTACTTTTTGTATGTATTCCGAGATACTCTCTCTTGTGAACTGAGGAACTGTCTTAATGGCAAGCATATCACCTCGAATCTCACGTCGTTTGACGCCCCTGAGATTCTCTAGGCGTTTGTTCAGTTTCTCAACCTCTTTCTGGAGGCCTTTCACCTCGCGCCTAACCTGTTTGAGTTCTTTGTCTTTCTTCACAATTTCTCGGTCACGTTTGATTTTCCAATAGTGCTCTTCTGTGACTATATCTAAGCTGTCTGCCAGTTCACTCTCCCGAAACTGCAAGAACTCCACGTAACGTCTTAGATCTTCAACTCTTTCACCGAGTACGATATTCTTAGCCTCAGCTTCTGCGTGCTTAGCTAGAAGTGACTCAAATCGTTCTTGTGTAAGAGGCTCTTCCTCAGTAGTCAACTCTGGTACAATCTCGACTTCTTTTGACTCCTCATGAAGAAGACTGGCCGTGGCTTCCTTCATCGACATGCCTTTGATGACCAGTGCTTTCAATTGGTGTCGATCGACTGCAAGTTGTTCATCACGAATCTTTCGTTCAATCTGTTGGAGTTTTGGCTGAATGCTACGATATGCATAGACTGCTGCTGTGAGGGCATCACGTTCGTGAGCATTTCGTATCTTGATACCGTCAGAAAACTCCCTTGCCAATTCTTGTTTGTCTGAAACTGCTATTTCGCGCTTTGGTACAAATAACTCTGCATTCACCGTACTTGCAATCTTCTTCACGAAATGGGGTACAGGAGTGACATCTGTTGCAACCATCACAGGAATTCCTTGTTCATACACCTGCCTGATGATATCTGCTCTAGTTAGTGACTTCCCACTTACCATTCGATGTATCCTTCCATCTAATGTGAGCATGCAGATTGCAGCTGTAGAACCTGGGTCGATTCCGAGAATGAAATACCTTGGTCTTAGAGAACTGATGATGGGTTTTGGCTCAAGAGGAAGGAATTCGACCCTCTTTCTGACAGGGGATATGAGAACTTTGAAGTCACCTCCGCGCTTTGATTCGATGAGTTTACGAATCTTGGGCAGAGAGGCGTATGCGATTATTCGAGCACTTGCATAGCCAAAATCAGAAGTCCTTACATCAATGTCATAATCGATCTTTGCAGTCTTCAGTTGATCTTCAATATGCCTTGTCATTTGCTGAATTTGTGAGTGAACCTTGCGTCTGAATCGATTTGCACTCTGGCCTCCACGACCTGGTTTTTTACCACGGGCTATCTTAATCTCAGTCTGTTCACCAAAACATTCCAGACTGTGTCCAACACCCATCAAGGCCAACTGAGCTGCAAGATGAGCAGACTCAAGGGGTGTTGGTTTCCCGCGAACACTTAATCCATGCCGTTTTGCAAGTCGTTTCAATGACACTTGACGGGGCGGAACTCCCGTCACTTGGACTATCCGAGTTTCTACGGGAATCTTGTCAGCAAGATGAAAGAGAGATTTGCTATCAGGTGCAATTTCGAAAATATTATCGGTGCATAGCCATTTGGGGCGAATCTCTCGGATAAGCTTCAGAAGTGCTGCACGCGAGATTTCAGAATACTCATTGAGTGATACACCCTCATGCATGATTACGCATGCGAACTTTGGACTCCTCTTAGACTTTGGACTTTGGCCGGGTAGGATATCGAATCCCATTATGAATACGCTTTCATCGCCCATGGGCTCTGCACTCGATTGCGCGTTCGCTGTTTTGGCTATAAGGATTCACATCGGTTCAGAAGCGCACTAGCAAAGAGGATACACAAACAACAAGTATAATAAAGACTTACTTGAGCAACAGACTAACTCATGCGAGGTGTTACGACTGTCAGAAACACTGCAAATTGACAACGACGACGCAATTTTACGAATCGGCCGAGCGCTTTCATCGGGAACGAGACTAAAGATACTCAAACTTCTTCTGCAGGGAGAGAAGGATGTAACACGAGTAGCACGGCACCTTGGGGGAACAGAAGCCAACGCCAGTGCCCAAATCAAGATACTCTACGAATCGGGTATGCTGGAGTGCCGTTACGAACCCGGGCAGCACGGTCTAAAGAAGATATCAAAGACGAAAGTCAAGCGGATCATAATTGATTTGGAATAGGTAATATTTTTCCAGCCTCACCCGGGACTCCGGGTGAGATTCAATATTTCCCAAAGAATCAAACAGCTACTTGGATAGCAGGCAGACTAGGTTGCGAGGTGCACCTTCCATCTTCTGATCCGCTCAAGGATGTTATCGCGCTCTTCAGGACGAATTCCCTTCTTGCCCCTTGCGCGGAGAAATTTCAATACCACATCCATGTCACGGACTACCTTTTCATTGGCTGAATGTTCTTGAACCAGGTAGTTCTTAGCAGCTTCAAGATACTCAGCTATAACCTCCGCAGTTGCCTCTCCTGTCTGTAATTCTTGCATTATGGGATCAAGAACACGTACAACATTTTCGTTTGTCGGAGGGAGATCTATCAACTCGTCGTGTGGTGGACTTGTAGCTGGTGAAGCTACGACATCATCTGTTTCTTTAGTTGCGTCTGAAACCTCAGAGGATATTTGAGCTGATGATAGAGAGGGTGATGATTCAAAATTCTCACCTGCCAGATCCAATTGCCGTCTGAGTTCATGTAGCTGGTCGAATAGCTCTACAAGTGCAGACTGCATACTATCAATAAGTTTCTTAATTTGCTCAAGGTTTCTATCAGACAAACGCAGGCCCCCGCATGTCCCGGTAGGTGCTTTGGGGAGAGCTAATGTTTTTTCTTTTTGACTGTTGTGTGAATGGCCTATCGCTCGAAAATGACACAGGTCACTCTATTTGTCAGCCTTTCTCACAGCCTCAGAAAGACCTTGGGTGAGTCCTGATGGCTCAAAGTGCCTCCTCCGTATCTTAACAAATGTTGGAACAGAAACAGTTTCTCCTACAAAAAGGGCCTCTCCGACTTCCAGTGTGGTTATGGTGTCCAGTGATGCTCGATCAATGCCTTCACTACTGCGTCCAATGTGTTCAAGATCATATGGATTCGTCGCCCTGAGAATTGCTTGGTTGCTACACTGACTTAGCACAGTCGTTGAGAGCTTCACAGGTCTCTGTGAAACCAGACAGAGCAATGCAAAGAACTTGCGTCCCTCTCTTGCAATGGTCTCGATTCGGCTTTTAGGAAGAGCAAGTTCATGGCGGCTCTCTGGACAGAACTGATGAGCTTCCTCTAAAACTAATAGAAAGGGAGGGATTGAACCTCGACGTCTCAGATACATAAGCTCGCTCACCAGATGAGCCACAACAATTTGCTTCTTCTTGAGACTGATGAAGTCACTCAAGTCAATGAGGCTTAGCTTACCTGGTTTAACGATGTTTTTGAGATTCGGAACGCCTTCTTTGCCGAACAGACCGGTTTCTTCTAGATTGACGAGCCATCCTGCAAGAGCCTCTCTTGTGTTCTTACTGATTGTTTCATCAGTTCTCACATAGTCAATGACATCACCAAGTGTATAGCCGTTCTTGGAGTTCTTGCGCATTATAGAAACCACTCGCCTTAGATCACGAACTTGAACGGCACTCATGTCTGCAACAAGAGATCCTATTGCTTCAGCTGCAAGAGATTGCACTGGAATCTGAAAGTGAGAACCTCGAATATGTTCCACATCAACGTCAAGGTCCGGCACCCCCAACGTGTCACTTGTGAGATTCTTCAGGTAAGTGTATTCTCCATGCACATCAACAACAATTACAGCAAGCCTACCTTGCTCCTTGGAGCGCGTTAACAGCTCTTCAAGAAGAACAGATACGAAATAAGACTTCCCCGCGCCACTCATGGCCAATATAGCAAGATGCTTAGAGAGAAGTCGATTGATAGATGGTTTGAACTCCAGATTATGATGAGCCAGATTGCCCAGCATGAGGCCATCAGTGTCATCAAGGTTTAGAAAGGCGGTCAGCACTTCACCGTCCGCCTTGCGTACTTGTGCTCCTGGAGATACTGCGAAGTATGGACGTACTGACCTGTTCTCTGACCATAGGCCAAGGACTTGGGCTCTGGCAATGGTATATTGCCAGCGGTCCGTTGGAAAGATTGAACGCAGGGGTTCACCTCTTGATTGGTATTCTCTTACAGCTTCGGCATGCTGGTAGTAGCGATTGACTCTCACTAAATCTTGCACTCTAGCAATGACTATCTTATCATCATTTGAAACTGAAACGAATTCCCCACGTCTTACTACTAGCTCATGAGCTTCGCCTTCAACTACAAATGAAAACTCCATGACATTAGGCGAATCCTGTTCACAAATGACTGTTCCAATCCTGGTGAGTGGTGGTATTTCGGACAAATCTCTAGCCTCCAAATGGGTTTCTCGAGCGTCTTCTCTCTAGTGCAGTATAGGTAAGACCAGACAGCGCCATCAATCGGTCAACAATGAGTTGGGTTTCGTTGTTACTTATTCGAGCCCGTGCATCTGCTTCAAGTACCGGAGTGGGAATTCCGTACTCAGGATGTTGCCAAGAGAGGGGAAGAATAACTGAAAGAGCCTTATCTACTTGTGCAGCTCCATTACTATCGTCAACAAGAATCTCTATCCTGATAGGCAGGTCATCACGTGCAGTCTTCAAGTATGTCACCCAGATAGATGACGCCCATATCGAAAGATCGTCTGAGAGTGTGTTTGTGCTTTGTATTAACTCAGCAGAATACTTGAACGCAAATGTTCGTTCACCTTCTTCTAGGAATGTATCAAGGATATCACAATCTCTGGAAAACTTGAGAAGCCAACGATAGTCCACTCCCTGCATCATCTCGAAAACGCCAGGATTGCGGAGGATATGAGGAAGAATATCACCAAGAATGTTGACAATTCGCGTTGATCGACTGTCCTTCACTACACCTACTAGGATTGTGCTCTTTTTTCTGGCCTTATGGTATAACTGTCTATACAGTGCAATTACTTCCTGAAACTTCTCGTACGCAGCTGATCCAACGCTCGGGCGGTCTCGGGGATGATAGAATAGAGAGCCATCCACGAGAACTAAATCGACATGGTATTCATCAAGGACAGACAGGGTAACTCTTAGTTCTGCAGCAATGCGTTCTAGCGATGCGAGTTGGTCAAGTTCTGGCCCTGGTAACGTGAGCATTACTGGCCTGATAGCGGGTTCAGGAAAAGCTCTTGGAAAGAAATCCACGCTTGGTCCTTCTTCTGGCCCAAATTGAAAGACCACTGCTACGCCACGTGTAAGTATCAAATCTATTGACCTGAATCGTCTTCTTATCAGTCCGCCATCAACTCCTGCAATTCTTAGCCCAGATAAATCGGTGGGTTCAATTATCTTAGAAAACTGTGTTTCCACAGCATCTGCTGCAAGTGCAGGATATCTTCCCAGATTCAGCTCTCCTTTAATTTGAGATAGAGCTGAACCAAATCGTTTTCTTGTTTCTTCAACACGCTCTATTTCCTCGACCAAAATAGCAAGCATTGCGTCAAGGTTACGTTCCACTACGACTTCCCTCTCTGCTTCTTGTGTTCTAGAGCTGCTCTAATAAGGCCCAAGTAGAGAGGGTGTGGGGAGTCAGGACGAGACTTGAACTCCGGATGGAATTGCACTCCTATCCAAAATGGATGATTGACCAATTCAATAGCATTGATTATCTCACCAGTAGTGTCATAGGCAGAAACGATTAATCCCTGTTCCTTCATCCTGTTGATGTATCTATCAATAAGATGGAATCTATGCCTGAACCTCTCTCTAGTGGTTGTTTTTCCGTAGATTGCGTGAAGCTTTGTTCCCTCTAGAATTGAAATCTCGTGCCCGCCCAGACGCATTGTCCCACCCTTATCATCTACAGTCTTTTGCTCTTCCATTAAGTCTATGACAGGATAGAGGCTATCCGCATCTACTTCCGTAGTATGCGCCCCCTTCCAGTCCATCATTTTCCTCGCAAAAGCCACGGTTCCAAGCTGAGCACCATAGCAGATTCCTAGTAATGGAATCTCAAGATTAAAGGTCAGTGTAGCCGCACAAATCATGCCTTCTACGCCACGCTCGCCAAATCCAGGTGTTAGTAGTACTGCATCTACATCATGTAAGTCCTCATGGAGACTTGTTTCATCGCAACGCTCCTCGGTTTCAATCCATTTAATCATCACGTTAGCATCACAAGCTGCTGCAGCATGATATAGGGCTTCGTTGATACTTTTGTAGGAATCACTTAGTGTGGTATACTTCCCAGGCATTGCGATGACAAGACTCTCAGAAGGAGCTTCGAATTTCTTGACCATTTCACGCCATTTCTCAGCGTTAGATGGACGTTCCTCTAATCCTAGATGGGTAGTTAGAATACTCCCGAGATCTTGGTCCTCAAATGACAAGGGCAGTCGATAGATGACTGGTATATCAGGATTAGAAATGACACGACTCTCGGGGACGTTGCAGAAGAGGGCAATCTTACTTTCAGCTGAAGCTGGTAGTTCTTTTTCAGCTCGACAAATTATGACGTCTGGTTGGAGACCAAGACCTTGGAGTGTCCTGACGCTGTGTTGAGTTGGTTTCGTCTTGAACTCTCCAACAGATCCCATATAAGGAACAAGAGTCACATGTACAAGAGCAGCTCTTTCGCGGCCGACTTCGCTCACCATCTGCCGAACTGCTTCAAGAAAGGGCATTGCCTCGATATCCCCTGCAGTGCCTCCTATTTCCACTAGTAAAACGTCGGGCTTCTGCTCTTCCACAACTTTCCAGATTCGTTGTTTTATTCTGTTTGTGACGTGTGGGATTATCTGAACGGTCCTCCCTAGAAAACTCCCTTTTCGTTCTCCTAGAATTACTGAGATGTAAATCTGACCTGAAGTGATGTTTTGCGAAGGATGTACTTCCATCCCAGTAAACCGTTCGTATGTGCCAAAATCTAGATCTATCTCTGAAATTATGAATTCAAATCCTTCTGCGGGCCGGAAGATCCATGGTTGATCTGTGACAAATACCTCTCCATGCTCAACAGGGTTCAATGTTCCGGGGTCAATGTTAAGATAGGGATCGATTTTCATTATCCGGATATTATACCCCCGAAATTGGAAGAGCTTGGCAATTGATGCTGTTGTAACACCCTTTCCAATCCCAGAGAGTACACCCCCTGTTACAAAAACAAAGCGGGTCCGGTCTTGATTCTTGTTCAAGAATGATTCCTCATGTTCTTGAATCCGCTATCATCGTATTCTACGGCTCAAGACTAAGCGTCGCAGTCGCATGATGTCGTATAAATCGTTCGCTAAAGATGTTGATTCTGCGCCTTTCTTGAGTGTCCTAAATGGGTTTTGTCAGAACACTTGCACGCATTGCATCTCGAAAGAGGTGTTGGAAGGCTTCAAGGATGTTGAGTCCATCCTTGGCAATGCTTCTGAACACAGGGACTGATCGCGGAAGCTTTAGACGCTCACGTATTTCATCTTCCTGAACAGCCCCAGGAAGGTCCTGTTTGTTGAGGCAGACTATTATCGGCAGGGGTCTCTCCTCCTCTGCTACCAATGCTACCAGCTCATTCCAACTTGCCAGATTCTCCTGTAACAGGTGTTCCTGAGAATCAACCATGAATATAACTCCATCAGCACCCACAAGGACCACTTCTCTTGTCGATCTATAGAAGTCTTGACCAGTTGCTGACCAAACATGTGCGTTAATCTTCCAGCTATCGCCCAATGCGAAGGGAATCGTGCCAAAGTCACAGAACATAGTCCGTCCCACAGTGTTCTCAATGGATGTCAGCTTATCTGCATAATCAAGGCTCGAAAAAAGCCAACGTATAGCTGTGGTTTTGCCGCTCATTGCAGGACCAAAGAATACAATCTTGAGACCGACCGTACGAGTACCATAGTCTATAATCATCCCTTTCTTCACTCCTCGATTACGTTCCCCACATACTGTCAACCCATGCCCCAAGGCCTGATAGTGCACCAGACTTCACACAGTCAGAGAAATCTTCGTGCCACTCTGCACGGATGAAACGAATAAGGTCTGTCAAATCACCGCCTTCCCATCCGATTGCCTCATACAGATTTCTCTCTGTCAAGGCAGTGGATGCGCCAAGTTCCCGAGCTAGACGGATTCTGGAAAGCAGAGTAACTGCTCTTCTAGCTGCATGCACATAATTGCTTATTTCCTCATCAAACACATCATGCGTGAGCTTTTCGGATTCATCATCAAGTTTCAGGACTGCATTTACAATGCTATTTGATACATTGACTCCACGAAGTGATTTTCTTAGGAGTCGACGGATTCTTTCAAGTGATTGCCGTTTTCTTGTCAGGATTTTACTTACTATCTTCTTCTCCACTTCCAGACTGCTACTACATGGCTCTATGAGAGAGAAATTCATGGCTGAGGGAGAATCCACGCTTAAAATGCCGCAATTGCTGGAATTCTGTAGTACTCGATGAATCACTGTCTGCATCATCTCTTCATCTACATGGATTCCCAATACACTAGCTCCAATAGGGATTGCAAGAAGCCACCCAGGAAATCTGGTTATACGTTCCAGAGCCAAGCGCAGGTTTGATGAAAGCCCACAGACAATGGTTCTGCTAACTTCGTAGTTGTGCTTCTCTTCCTCCCAAACTGAAAGAAGCTCACTTTCGGATGTGAAATCACGCCAGAACACAAGCTTGTGGTGGTGGGGGCATAGCATGGTGAGGCTTTCAGTGATATCATCTACCAGTTCAACATCTTGACCAGTGACCAAGATAGGAAGACGATTCATTACGGAATTAAGTAGAAGCGGAAAGTCGTCCCCCATTAGCTCAATCATTCGCATTATAGAATAAGTCATGGATCTCGCCTCGCTAAAACAACTCCATTGTCAGTCCCTCCAGCCAAAAGCAGTTCCCTCAGATCATCTGGAACTGAGGGGCGCATCACTTCAGCAGTACCGAGAACCCTCTTGATTTCCCCGATATAGTGCTTGAGTAAAAGCCGCATGAGACCAAGTTTCTGACCGCCACGATTTACCCATAGACTGAACACCCCATTGGGCACTGCATAGATGAAGTGTCGGATTGGACCAGCTTCGCAGAGTACAGTTTGAAGGGAGCTATTTCGCAGCGTTCGAACCACGCGTTCTGAGGCATCATGAAGAGCAAATGACATTGCAGCAAGTCTGTCATTGGTGAACCCCTCTAGAGAAACACGAACGCCACCACTGAGGGAAAGAAAGACAGAGTCGATATCAGGGATGCTATCATGGACCTGTCGCATTAGTGCTCTCAGTGTAAGAGCTTGAGACCGATCAAGTGAGATGATTGACCGTGATGTGGTATAGGATGTGTCATGTCCTTCAGCCACAGCAAACCCACTAAGAACACGATGGGTTTCGTCATTGCTGTAGGAACGTAGTGGAGGGAGCCTACCATCCACATGTTGACGCAGCAAGAATGAAACACGGGAGAGGTTATCTTTCATCTCTATGAATAGCGCCGCAAGATTCACTCTGGGTGCTGTTGTAACCGTCAGGAAGTAGTCAGGATCATTTGGAAGCGATGCAAGAAAGACCTTGGAGGTCTCGGACTCCATGAGGAGATACTTGAATTCACCATGAATAAGACGTGCAACTCCATATATTGCACATGTTGATGATGCAACCGCGAATACCTCTTCCCTGCTGAACCAGACCCCTGCACTAGCAACAGGGAGTCCATCCTTCTGAATCAGGACTACATTTTCAACGCCGGCTATCATTTTGATATTTTGCAGCGTTTCGGTTAGCTCGTCAGTCAATCGCTCAGCTCCGGACCTAGAAGATGGTCCAATGTAGAATCTCGGAGGTCACTATATAACCACCACACAGACTGTCTTCTTCATGGTGTGGTTTTGAGCGAAGCTTTAGCTAATAGTTACATGTGAATTAGCGCAGCATCTGGGACCTCTTGAAAAACTTCACGTGCGGCCTTACCGACTTTCTTACGATTACGATCAAATGTGTACACGCGGATGACATCAAGGTATACCTTCATCATCTCTGCAATGTTTGAATATTCTGAGAGATTATGAGAGACTTTCTTACCATCAATCATCTCGAAGATTCGTATCTCCATAGGATTGAGCTGATGGGGATTGTAAGGAACTGATGGAAGAGTAGGTACATCAACAATCACTTCGTCAGCTGGTACGCCCGCTAATGCCGCAATCTCATCTTGAATGCTCTCTCTAACTCTTCGTTTGGTGAGGATTTTGGAAACAAAGCGGTCTTCGGTGTGTAGGACTTTTTCGAATACTGACTTGTACAAAATACGCGAGTCTAGCATGTTTACCATTGTGACCGCCTCCTTGGCATCATCAGATTCGGAGGGGTCAATTTTCCTGATTCGTGATATCAATGACATATCATCTAGTTTCAGAAACTCCTCAGGAGTTGAAAAGCTTGTCAATCCTAAAACACTGTCTGCAGCATTCATCAGCTTTACCAACATTACCTCAACACTACGAACTGTCTTGTGGTAATAGACATTGAGAAACATCTCGTATCGTGCAACAAGGAATGCTTCTAGTGCGCCTCGAGCTGCAATGTCAAACTCAAGTGTCAAATCATCAGAAACCTCTAGACTATTGATGAGTCGATGAATATCAACAAGACCATAATTGACACCACAATAGAATGAATCCCGGATAAGGTAGTCCATCTTATCAGCATCGACTTGACCAGCAACAATGGAACTAACAACCGAATCATTCTTGGTTTCGCGTCTTCCGCGAACCAGGTTGGCTATTCGGTTCTTGGATATTCCGTTATCCTCGAGCAGGTCTCCAACTTCGCTCTCACGGATAATCCACTCAGTCACGTCTTCGTGATTCCATCCTCTTCGTTCGATCAGTGACTCTTCAAACACATGGCTGAAAGGGCCATGACCCATGTCATGAAGGAGACCTGAGATTCGTACCTCTTGAAGGGTCTTCTCACCAAGATTCATTGGTCCAAGTAGCTTCTTTCCGATCAGACCTGCCAGAAACATAGCTCCAATGCAGTGTCCGAAACGGCTGTGCTCAGCGGCTGGATATACAAAATGGCCACCAGAGAGTTGTTTTATCCGTCTGAGCCGTTGATAAGGCTTAGAGTTAATGACTTTGGACTCAAGTTCTGTGAGCCCGATAAAACCGTGAATGGGATCGTTCAGCTCCATTATGAAATCCATAAGAGTCCCTCTGTGGTCTACATCTGCGGGTTGAATGACCTCAGTTCTCGAATTAATTCTTCGGAGGCTAGGTCTGAAACGCAGAGAGGTAGGTGAATACTATCCGCAATTTTGACAGCAAGTGGATCAAGCTCCTTAACTCCTTGTAATATCACAGCGGCTGGCTTGACCGCAGCAGAAGTTCCAATCTGACTCGCTTTTATTGCAACCATGGGAGAACGCCCAGTGGATACATTTGTGAGAATCGCCGCTCTTTGAGTGGTTCCCCCATAGAGTCGAAGAAGCTGTTGTGGTGTCAAACTGACAATGGCCTTTACACTGTCTAGTGCTGTGTAGCCGTAGATGTCGCGATCTAGTAGGTTACTATGTGTGAGAATTTTACATTCAAGCCGATCTACAAGAAGACGAGCTGGCACAGGTAGCCCAAACTCCCTACTATCAAGGATTGCGTCAGATGCTATTTCTGGAGCTAAGAGTTTCTCAAGTGCCATTGCAACCCTTCCCCCATTAACGGCGTCCATCTCGATGAGACCTTCAACGAATCGTTTTATGGTTTCAACTCGAGGTGATTTCCTTCTGCCACTTTCATAATCACTGATTACAGATGGTGATACACCGAGATGTTTTGCTAGGTGTTTCTGTGATATTTGAAAGCGCTCACGCCAGCGTTTCATTATAGCTCCAGGATCATTTTCTGCGAGGCATATCTCTCCTGCCATGGCCTCTGCTAGCCTATGGAGTGCCTCACTTCCTTCCATAGCATGACTTCAGAAGGGCGTTTCTGATAAAGATTTGCGAAGTAGTTAATCTCCTATTTCTTATGCGTCACCGAAGGACTCAAAGAGAGCTCGTTGCTCAAAGCGGTTTGGTTGAAGCTATGTTCTTCGTATTCTTAGTTGGTACTGCCGGATCAGGAAAATCGCTTCTTACTTCATCCCTTGAAAAATGGCTTGTAGAAGCAGAAGCAAGCGTCACTGTCGTAAATCTTGATCCTGGGGTCGAGGATCCACCCTACACAAGTGATGTAGATGTCCGTGAATATGTGAACTATGGCGAAGTGATGCAACAATTTGGTCTAGGCCCAAATGGTGCTCTTGTTGCTTCCCTGGACATGGCTATAGGCCACGTGGGTGATTTACGAGACGAGATATTCGAGTTTGATCGTGATTATGTCCTGGTTGACTGTCCAGGACAGATGGAGCTTTTTGCCTATCGAAACTCCGGACCTCTAATAGTATCAAGCCTCATGGGTCAAGATCCCGCTGTTTCACTCTATCTGCTTGATTCGAATATAGCTCGTACACCAGTTGGATATCTTTCTTCAATGCTCCTTGGTATCTCGATAAGCATTCGTTTCGGCCTTCCACAAATCGGGGTTCTAAGCAAACCTGATATCCTTATGGAGGAGCAAATAGAAGAGATACTATCATGGTCAACTGAAAGCTACCTTTTGGAAGAGGCACTTGATGATAGCTCCAGTGGTCTTGTTCGGGAATATTCCAGTGCTATTCTTCGGATGCTTGATGATATCGGCGGGGGTAGTGCTGTGGTTCCAGTGTCAGCAAAGCTCATGGAAGGGATTGATATTCTATATGGGGAACTTCAACGGGCATTCCTAGGCGGAGATAATCTAATAGTATGAGCAGGGGTTCAAATTGCATACCTTCTTTGTGACTATCTCGGGGGAGAATATCAACCTCGCCAAGGCCGAGATTGATTCATTGATCGGTCTAGCAGAAACTGACGCCAAAGTTACGTGGCTTGGACAGCTGGCCTATATTGAGTCAACCTATGATTTGACACATTTTCTGTTGGATAGAGCTGCTATGACAAAAGAAGCAGGAGTAGTAATTGGCCAAGGGCCATTGTCTGATACTTCCATGGAATGGCTGTCAGACGATGTGTTGATGACCTGTGTAAAACCAACAGAAACATTCTCAGTAAGGACCAAATCCTTAGCAGCAGGAAGACGTGTAGAACAGAGAGAAAGATTGAGTGTATTGCTGGGGGCACGAATCAGAAACCTGACAAATGCAAGAGTATCATTAGACAAACCAGACGTCAAAGTACTTGTCATAATGACTGCTGATAGAACGTTAGTTTGTATCTCCAATGAGTCGAGGTTGAGGCAGGAACTAAGACTTAGAGAACCAGGACGGAGACCCTTCTTCCATCCATCAATGATGAATTCCCAATTGGCGAGAGTTATTTGCAATCTTGCCGGAGTACGATCCAAAGCAACTGTACTTGATCCATTCTGTGGTAGCGGTGGTATTTTGTGCGAGGCAGCCACACTAGGCGCCAAGGTACTAGGATGGGACCTTAGCTGGCGTCTGCTTATGGGTGCGAGGAAGAATCTTACGGAATCATTGGACAGAGAAACATCCGTGATTCAAGCTGATTCGCGTTGGCCCCCTTTACAGGCAAAGCAAGTTGACTGCATAACTACCGATCCTCCATATGGTAGGACTAGTTCAACTCGAGGTGCAAAAGCGATAAAACTAGTCCTGACTTTCTTAGAGTCTATTCCTGAAATTGTCAGAGAGGAAGGGCGTCTATGTATCTGTGGAAGTCACGAAATGAGAATAAAAGAAATGATGCAGGACTTGGGATTCGCTATCAAGTATCATATTCTCGTGCCAGTGCATAGAGGTCTCACACGAGAAGTCACAGCAGCACAGTTCTAATTGCTAACAACCCTTCCATCCTTCGTAGGGGGTACGAACCAGATAAGGAACCTGTTGAAATCATCCTCATCCTCAAATGTAAGCACTAGCTCAATGTATCCCAATGGGGGGTCTTCTTCAGTTTCGTCGACAAGTCGCATCTTTCCATAATATGCTGCCTGCTTGTCAAAGAATACGGATGTCTTGGTACCATCCCAGTTTGACAGCACTCGTTTCCTGACAGCATCAATAATACGTAGACTGTGAATGTATTGTTGGATGTAATCAAGAGAACCTCGTTTAGCTGACCTGAGCATTAGATAGCCATCCTCAGTTTTTTGGCAAGACCTATCCGAAACAAAAAGCTTGGTGAGTGCAGAACAGACGCGTTCTGTGTCCTCAGTGGGGTAGATCGGACATCTAACAACTGCATCCATTTACGTAAACCTCTGAACAAGTTTTCCAGACTCGTTCTGCAGCTCTTCTATGGTTCCTTCATTAACCACGACAATATCACTTAGAGCAATTACTGCTCCTAGGCCGACAGATACCTCACGAAGGTCTCTTTCTCTGAATGTGACCCAGTCTTGTGGGTCATCCTTTCGACCACGTTGTTGTAGGCGTGAGAAACGTGCTTTTGGTGAAGAATGCACACAAACTATGCATACTTCATCTGCATAGTCATCAAACACATCCACCTCGGCGAGGCTTCTACATCCCTCAATCACAACTACTTCAGAATCAGAGTTTTTCAGACTTTCCACGCAGTGCTTAGCAACAGCACCTGGACCATCCCGCTCGCGAAGCTCCAACATGACATGTTTGTTGTTCTTAGGATTAACATCCATGCCGCGTCGTTTCACTTCATTACGAATGACATCACCCATGACAATGACTGGAAGACCAGCCACATGAAACGCCTCTGCAACTGTACTTTTGCCGCCACCGGGCATTCCAGTTAGTATTACGAGCTTCATGGTCAGATTCCCTTGGTTGCGAACTTGAACTCCACTTTACCCTTGCGGTCGTCAGTCTAATATGGTGCTATGTAACCTTCACTATTCCAGATGAATGAGGTGAAATCGTGTCTTCGACTAGTAGGGTATTCCTTAGTGTTGACATTGAAAACGACGAGCTTCTCTCTAGGATTGCTCACATTCAGTCAAAACTAGATAGGCAATCAGCAAAGATGAAGATAATTGAACGAGAGAATATCCATTTCACATTGAGGTTTCTTGGTGACACACCAAATGCAAAGCTAGAGAAGATAAGAGAGAGTCTTTCAGGAGTCCGGTTCAACCAGTTCATAATCCGGATTAATGGTGTCGGCGCTTTCCCGAGTGCCAATCGTCCGAGAGTGATATGGATAGGGGTAACTGAGAATGCAGACAAGCTTACCAGCTTGAAACTGGAAATAGACGATCTCCTTGGAAATCTGGCATATTCGCGTGACAGGAAGTTCCATGCTCACGCCACAATTGCACGAGTCAGGGCAGTACGGGATCGTAGTTTGACAGCAAAGAATATTGAGAATCTAGCCAGTGAAACAGTAGGAACAATGTCAGTTGACTGTTTTAGGATGACTAAGAGTACACTAACCGCTTCGGGACCAATCTATGAAACTCTATGGGAAGTGAGAGCTTCCTGATAAGGAATGATGGTGGGCCGGGGGAGACTTGAACTCCCGATCTCTTGCATTCTGTGACTTGAGGCCCTAGGTCCTTAGCCGCCCCAAGCAAGAATCATACCAAGCTAGACTACCGACCCATGCAGTCGTTGTCGTGCATTGATGCCAAGATAAACATTATTACATGAATCCTAGAACACGTGTTCGAACTATATTCCGGATGTGAGTCTACACTTATCTGCTGGAAATGAACCAGAGGCATCAAAGGTGGTGTCAATGACTACAGATTTGCTCTATCATGAAATGTTCACTAAACATGTGATGTCACCGGGTCACCCTGAGAGACCTGAAAGACTGATATCAGCTATGAAACACATCCAAGAAACCGGTCTTCTTGAGGAATCCAAAGTCAAGTTGATTGAGGCTACACCAGCCAATCTTGACTTGGTTCATTCAATACATGAAAAGCAGTACATCGATATGGTCAAGGCCAAGTCCGATGCTGGAGGGGGATACTTCACAATGGATACGGCTGTTAACAAGTACACCTACGATGCTGCGATGCTGGCTGCTGGTGCTGGAACATTGGCTATGGATCGAATCATAGAAGGTGTTTCTAAGAATGCATACGTGTTATGTCGCCCACCAGGACACCATGCAGAATATGACAGAGCCTTCGGTTTTTGCTTCATCAATAACGTGGCTATTGCAGCAAAACATCTCATTCAACGACATGGAATCCAGAGAGTGCTAATTGTAGACTATGATGCTCACCATGGGAATGGGACCCAGAATGCGTTCTATGCAAACAATCAGGTCCTCTATATAGGACTCCACCAAGATGGACGAACACTGTTCCCTGGGTCAGGGTTTCCGGACGAGATTGGTTCAGGTGAAGGGAGGGGGTACAACGTCAATCTTGCAATGTACCCAGGAGCAGGTGACAAATCCTATGATATTGCGTTTTCCGAGATCGTCGAGAAGATTGGCGAATCGTTTAGTCCTGAGTTTGTGCTCGTTTCATGTGGTTTTGATGGACACTTCAGTGATCCGTTGACCGTATTGGGTTTGACTACCTCTGGAATGGCAATGATGAACTCACGACTGAATTCAATGGCAAAGAAGCTCTGTGAGGGGAAAATCGCGTTCTTCCTTGAGGGTGGTTATGACCTTGATATAGTAGGAAAATGTTCACGTAACATAATCGAAGAACTCAGTGATACTGATACTACATCATACAATGATATCCATTCTGAGAGCGAGAATTGCACCCAGCACACAAAAGAGCTCATTGATAGGCTAAAAGACTCCTTGAATGATGTTCATTTTTAGTCGTTCTCGATTTCAAAGTCCTCGAGAAGAGTCTGTATCGAGTAGGTATCTTCATCATCTTCAGGTTCAATAAGAGAAGTGGTTTCGCCTTCCGTGACCGGTACATCCACTCCAAGCTGTCGTTTTATTGATTTGGCTAAGGAAGTGCCTATGGTTGGCACGCGGGCGATTTCTTCAAGTGATGCATGATAGAGGTCAGACTGGTTCTTCATGCCATTGGCATATAACATCCTGCCTCTTATACGACCGATCCCTCTGAGAACGACAAGATCCAGTAGTTCTCTTTGCACTCCATATTTGAGACGAGACCGAAGATTGTAGAAGAATGGAATATGTTGCGTAGCATTGACTACTCTTGCAATCTCTGATGCTGAATAGACTAGCCACTCTGCAGTCTGAACATACCTGTGAACATCACCCATACCTACATTGAATCCTTCAGTGATTTCACGTTCCGAACTCTCAGAGATCCACTCTTCAAGCAGTCGTGCTGTCTTTACTTCTGCAAGATACCGGCCATAGTCTTCAATCTCATCTATTGGAGGTTCAATCATGAAGTCATTCTTGTGTTCTTCTACAAAGGAATCGTACTCATCAAAATCGGTTCTAGTTAGATAGGTGATTTGTTGGTCTGGAGTATGGCATATGAGATGTAGAGCACCAATGGACGTGACCTCTTTGGCCTCAGAGAGAGTATCACGGAGTAGTATAGCTGTATAGGGATCAATGTACAGTCTAGATGCCCTCCTACCCAAAGGTGTAGCAGAGTATGCTCCAGATTCTGTGCTTTCAATCAATTGACCATCTTGAAGGAATATCAGTGCTGACGAAACATGGTGTTGAATTTCCAGTGGGTCAAATTGACATGAGAAGAATGTGCCTTTGATCAATGAGTCAACTTCCTCTCTGTTTCGTGTCATATCAGTCGCAATGGATGCGAGCAGGTGAGAACGAAGAGCGGAAGGTGATGCGAGCTTGGATGTGATTCTCTCTGGCTCGGCTAACACATACTCGTCAGTCAGTGCATCACGTTCTAGCTCGGATTTGGCAATGAGAATAGCTTCTCCATAGCTATCGTATTTTGGGCGACCAGCCCTTCCGGCCATCTGTTTGTACTCAAGAACAGGGATAGTGTAGCTACCTCTGCCTTGTTCAAAGCGTCGATAATCACGAATGACAACACGTCTGGCAGGAAGATTCACACCAGCAGCTAGGGTAGGAGTTGCAATAACGACCTTCAACATGTCATCCTTAAAGAAGTCTTCAACCAATGTGCGTTCGTTGTTGTCAAGTCCAGCGTGGTGAAAAGCCACACCCGAAGCAATGACTCGAGCAAGAGTCTTCGTTGCTTCTGGAGCCGAGGGTCTTTTGGACAGCTTCTTAGCTGCTTTCGTCAACAGCTCTTGTGCGTCTACATTGAGATAGGGACGGACAGACGAAGCAATCTTCTTGGCTACTGCAACGGTCGATCGCCTGCTTGATACAAAGACAAGAGCTTGCCCCTTTTCATCCAGAATATCGCATACCACATCACTAACTATCTCAGGTCGTCTTCTCGGAATGGATTTGGACCTACCATCAAGAATGAATGAGATCTTATTATCAAAATAGACCCCTTCTCTCAATGGTACTGGTCTCCATGTACTTGTAACAAGTTCTGCGTTCAACCACTCAGCAATTCTATCTGAATTTGAGATAGTTGCACTTAATGCTACAATTTGTAGGTCTGGAAGGCTCTGCATCATCTTAGCTATAACCATTTCCAATGTAGGACCACGTTTTGAATCATTGACTAGATGGACCTCATCTACGACAATGATTCCTATATCTTCAAGCCACTGAGTCCTATGACGCACCAATGAGTCGGCTCTTTCTGTAGTTAGTACAACTATGTCAGCCTCTTTGAGTCGTGTGCCTGGGGAGTCATAGTCCCCTATCGACATTGCTATTGTAATTCCAAGCGATTCGTATTTCTTGAATTCAGAGTATTTCTCTCGTGCAAGCGAGCGCAATGGAACAAGGTATAGCGCTTTGCCACGACCTTCTAGGATGCTCTTGAGCATGCATATCTCTGATACCAGTGTCTTGCCAGCACTTGTAGGGACTGCCAGAACAAGGTTGTTTCCATCTAGTACTCCTGTTTCAAATGCAGACACCTGAGGTGGAAAGAGTGTGGAGATTCCAGTGGCTTGAATCAGGCTGATGACCTTCTTATTTATTGACAAGCTCTCAAGTTGCGTTGTGGTCATCTCCATTGCAAAGGTTGTCTGTTAGCTTGTGGTTGAAATTCGTATGGTACCACTGCCTTCGCCTTTGGGTCTATATACCGTGCCCTCTCGTAGAAGCCGTTCTATGATGGTTTCAGCTCTCTCTCGAGGTAGACCCTTGGCTTCTAATCTCTGCAATAGCTCGACCTCGCTATCCGAACCGTCGGTTTCCATTTCTCTAAGGGTGTTGATAATCATAGTTCTAGCGCTTCTCTGAGAAGCACTCTGCTCTGATATTACACGGTCAATGTCATATTCGCCAGTCTCAACATCAAAGGCTACCATTTGTAATGACGCTCTCATAAGGTTCACAGCCGCTTGGCCGTCCTCTTTTGTGACGTTCGTTCGCAGAGCCATTCTTGCTCGAGCTTCTGCAAGACGGACCAAGGACTCTAGCTGCCGAGCAGTAATTGGTACAGGTGCAGCCCCTCCTTCAGCCCTCTTGCGGAGACCCACATAGAAGTCCTCAATTGCCTGAGCAGCCTCCGGAGACAGCTGAGGAATAACATTGCGGTTTGCATATCCAATGTACTTCTTCAAGAGTCCTGGAGGGATTGGAGCTGTTTCATCTGTTGTCTTCCGTGGTTTCATCTGATGCATATCCAGAATGAACCTAGCTAGTTCCTTATCACGTTCTTCGTCTGGAGTGTCAATCATGACCCAGATTAAATCAAATCTAGATAATATTGTGAAAGGCAGTTTGATGTTTTCTTGTGGGGTCCACGATGTTTCATATCGGCCAAGTGTTGGGTTCGCCGCAGCTAAGATTGAGGTGCGTGCATTCAATGTTGCAACAATGCCAGCTTTTGCTATACTTACAGTATGCTGTTCCATTGCTTCATGTATTGCTGTTCGATCATTTGGGTCCATTTTGTCAAACTCATCGATACATGCAATTCCTTGATCTGCCAAGACCAATGCTCCAGCTTCTAGTGTCATAGCTCCGCTATCAGTGTCGTGAATAACGGCTGCTGTCAATCCTGCAGCAGTGGTACCTTTTCCTGATGTGTACAAGGCTCTGGAAGCAAGGTTTGATACAAATTTCAGAATCTGGCTTTTTCCTGTGCCGGGATCACCAACCATCAGAATATTCGACCGTCCTCTCAATCGAGTTCCATCTGGCAGTGTTTTATCGACCCCACCAAATAGAAGAAGAGAGATGGACGTCTTTATGTCGTCATATCCTTGTATTGCAGGGGCGATTGATCTGTATATCTTCTCATGGACATACGGATTCTTAGACAGTTCGATTATCTCTTTCTCATCCTCTTCGGAGATGTCGAGCTGCTCATATTCCTTCTCAGCAATTTCGACCCCATTTGCTTCAATGAACACGTTGAAAGTGGCTAGCTTCCCACCCCTCCTAGAGAAGTCAGGAGTGGTTTGTAGCAGTCCAGTCACCTTGACCATGTCACCAGGTCGCGAAATGTCTACAATGTCGCCTTTGAGCACCACATCAACAGACCTTGGCATTTGTCCAGGAGGAAGCTCTTCGGGAGACTCTTGTATTCGGACCTTCTGCCAGTCTATGAACCGCGATTTCGCAAGCAATAGTCTCATAGGGGTTTTCTTCCCACAGGTAGAACACAACGGAGGTTCTGTATATCGACCTTCTTCTTGTTCTTGAGGAATTTCAGCCATGCAAACTCTGCATTGGAATGTAGCATTGACCAATAATGGCTTGACAATACTTGCGCGCATCATGATACCACTTATGCGGATAAGCTTCCCAATATGTCGCGACCGTATGTGTCTAAGGGGGACATTCTCGGTATAGTTTGTGATACGAACTTGCAGCGCGTCATGCCCAATTGTGTCCACATACTCGGGATCTTCGATTCTGAGAATTGAAACTAATGCATTATGTGTCATCTTGAGAAATGACTGAGGGTCTTCTGTGGCGAATGCCATGAAGACGTTATCAAAACCAATAAGGTCCTGGAAATTCACAACCAGTGAAGACTCGTCATCAATAGACATCTGTTGGACTCTGGACCAGTATACTGTGCTCCCTTGTTCATCCTTGTACGTACGAATGAACTCTTCAAATCGCTCCTGTTCAGTTTCCATTTCTAATGTCATGATTGTTCAGAACACTCCGGATTTGGTCCTAGTGGTGTCACACGACTCTCACACTACGTCTACTGGGTCAGATATTAAAACCCGTTCTCGTTAGTTGTGAGTGTGCCTTTTTAACTCTGCCAGAGGTGTCAGGAATTTGTACGGGCAGTGATTTGTGAATATCTTATTCCGTTACCATTTCGCGCCAAGTAGAAAGGAGTGTGCCAAGTTCATCGACAAGCCACCGCTCCTCTAATGCCATCTGCTTACGTCTGTCCTGATTTGCTCCAGACTTCGACTTCGCAACACGCCACAGTTTAGACAAACGAGTTTCGACTAGAATTTCGAGCATGTTTCGTATTTTTTCAATCTCTTCGTGCCGTCGAGGACCAATCGATGTCTTGTCACTTTGCAGCTGGTTCACCTTTCGGATAATTGCAGAGTAAAGCAATGGAGGAAATACCTGCAGTTTGTGAGGCTGTTTCTCCTCTGCATTATACAGATTCTGGAAACGTCTGAGTGATTCATAGGCCTCTGTTGCATCCAAGTCAACTAGATTGTGTGCAACTAGTTTTTCAATCACCCAATTAGGAAGCTGGGTTTCGGTTCCAGACTTGAATGGACCCAGCGTTTCGCCGCCAATACTTAGTTCAGGCACATCCTCTCGGAAACTACACGTACGTGTTTCGTTGAGAAACTGAATTTCAAATCGCTCTTTTGCAGTCCTGACATCGCGCTGAAAGGTCATTGTGTACACAGGAATCTGTTGAATGACATACCATAAAGAGCTTGTTCTAGACAGCGGATTATAGTGCTCCTTTTAGTCTAGCAAGAGTACTCTCTAACACAAGTTAGGCTTGTGTTTCGAATAAACTGATACTTCCGGAGAAGCTTTTAAGAACACTAGAAGATTGTCACCGCAGCCTACGACTGGATGGGAATCACATGGATCTAGACCTCTGGACAGAGAAATATCGCCCTCCCACACTCGGAGAGATTATTGGACAGGAATCAATCATTGAGAGTCTAACCAAGTTCGTGGAGAATAGGAATGTACCACATTGTTTGTTCAGCGGGCCGCCAGGCACAAGCAAGACTACCGCTGCAATGGCGATGGCAAGAGATCTCTTTGGCGATACTTTTGATCGCAACTTCATGGAGCTAAATGCAAGTGATGAAAGAGGTATTGATGTCGTTAGAAACCAAATAAAGAACTTCGCCCGGACTATGCCTGCGGGAAATGCTCCATTCAAGATTCTGGTCTTGGATGAAGCAGACCACCTTACTGCTGATGCTCAACATGCGTTAAGACGTACGATGGAATCGTATGCGGGCTCATGTAGAATGATATTGATTTGCAATTATTCAAGTAGGATAATTCCACCAATTCAGTCTAGATGTGCAATATTCAGATTTGCCCGCCTAAGTGATGACTCGATGGCCAAGAGATTGAAGTACATTGCCAAAAGGGAGAAGGTTTCTGTCAATGTAAATGGACACAAAGCCATACTATATCTTGCAGAAGGAGACATGCGTGCCGCTATCAACCTCCTTCAAGCATCTGCATCAGCAGGGGAAAAGGTGGATGATGCAGTAGTCTATTCAATAGCCGGTAGAGCGAATCCCAAGGCGATTAAGGAGATGTTGGACTCTGCAGATGTGAACTACGAAGACGCTCTAGAAAAGCTAAGGGTGCTCATCTATCAGCAAGGAGTATCACCCGTAGATTTAGCAAGGCAACTACATAGAGAGATCCTAAAACTGGACATCTCTGAGAATCAAAAGATGCTGATTCTTGAGAGGGCTGCAGAAGTTGAATTTAGAATAGGAGAAGGGGCAAGTGGTGAAGTCCAGTTGAGTGCACTATTAGCTCATATAGGACTGGAACGGGGTAAATCATGAATCACAAGAATCTACCGTGGCCAGAACTTCATCGACCTACGAGTCTCGTACAATTGGCTGGCAACGTTGATGCAATAAGAGGACTGAAAGAATGGGTTCAGTCCTGGATTAGGGGATCACCTACTAAGAGAGCTGCATTGCTAATTGGCCCTCCAGGCGTTGGAAAAACTGCTTCTGTTGGAGCGCTTTCTCATGATTACGACTTAGAACTGGTAGAGTTCAATTCTAGTGATAAACGAAACAAGGGGAGTATCGAGAATCAGGTCTGGAAAGCAGCAACACAGCAAACATTGGATGGCAGACTTCGTCTTCTTCTTTTGGACGAGGTAGACGGGCTCTCCGGGACCAGTGATCGGGGAGGGGTGGGTGCAATCCTCAAAATCGTTGAAGACACAGTCCATCCTATCATAATGACTGCAAATGATCCGAGCAGCCCACGACTCAAAGATTTACTGAAGATCTGTAAGGTGTTCAAATTCGACCCGATCGAACTGAATGACATGGTGGCTGTCATTAGAGAGATTGCAGCTGCACATGATTCCACATTTACCGATGATGTGTTAGAGGGAATTGCGGACAGGGCTGGAGGCGACCTTCGAGCTGCAATATCTGATCTTGAAACTCTCTTTGTAAGCGGACGCACGTCAGATGTTGGACTACCATCACGTGACGTACGTCGTGAGGTTAGGGACGCCTTTGGACGATTATTCATGACTACTGATCCAGAGGCTGCTAGGCGCGTTGTTTCAGAATTAGATATAGACCACAATCAGCTTCTTCTGTGGCTTGAAGAGAATGTTCATCTTCATCTCACGACTCTGGAAGAACTTGACCAAGGGCTTGAATATCTTTCACTTGCTGATTTATCCCTTGGACGAATTTGGAGGCGTCAGAACTGGAAGTTGTTGGCCTATGTATATGACTTTCTAGCAATTGGGGTGTCTGCAAGCAGGAAGGTGACGCCATATAGGAGTGTCGAGTATTCTCAGCCATCCTGGCCAATGCTAATCTGGCGTGGGAATAGAAAACGTGACAAAGAATCAGACCTTCTTCTCAAACTATCTAGAATTGCATCGGTTTCTAAGAGAAGAGCGGCACGTGCTTATAGAGATGCAATGTTCGAGATGGTCAGACAAAATCCCAGATTGAAAGAAGCCTTTTCAGACTGGCTAGAAGTCAAGGAGGGCTTCTTTGATGAAAGAAGTAGTCGTCACTGATAGCACTTAAGGTACGTCTGGACCTCCTGAGATAATTCATATGACCACTCAACTGTTTTTGAATCCTTGAAAGGGCATACCTACTAGTATTCATTCGAATAGGAATCGCTGTTTCCACTAGTACTAGGCATTCTGGTGGAGCTGGCTCAATACCTCCTGGAATTCTGTCACTACCATTGAGATGATTTGAGAACGTTTGTATGTTCATTGCGCTGGTGCCAATCTGTAGAAGCAGTGATACTGTCTTTCTGATTAACTTCCAGAGAAAGTTAGTACCAAAGATGTCCATAGTAAGGCCATCGTCGGATTCCAGCAGACATGCATTGAGAATAGTAGTTGTAGTCGGTCTATCACCATCTGGCTTGGAGAGAAGAGAGAAATCGCGGGTTCCTGACAGCAGTTGTGCAGCAGTTCTCATAGATTGCAAATCCATGTCGGATGAATCTATATCGAAATAATACCTGTAATGTCTCATAAGTACGTCATATCGGGGATTGAAATTGGATGGGGCTAAAGTAGATGCCCACAATGCAATGTCAGATGGAAGATGTCTATTTACTCTGTCAATGTCGAGTTTCTTTTCTGTTTTTATTAGCACAATTTGACCTATGCTATGCACTCCACGGTCAGTACGGCCCGAGAATTGGACTGTCTGAGTAGAGTAATCGGTCTTACTCTTCGGGTCCCACTGATTCAACGCGTCAATCAGTTCACCCTGGACAGTTATGAGGTTTGGCTGAAATTGGGATCCATGGTAACGATCTCCGAGATAGAAGAGACGTGTGATATAGGAATGCAACTGGTAGACCTCTTAGTCATGACTGCCATAGTCCAAACAGATTTCGTAAGGCTCGTGCCCTGTGGTCCTCTATTCGATAACGGTAGATTTTGATTCTCCCGAACATCTTTTCCTCGACAAGACCTGATGCGATAAGCACCTCGAGATGTGATTTGGTTGAGCTATGATTCAAAGAAACTCTCCGACAGAGTTCGGATATGTTCAACTCGCTGGAAGTGGCCAGTTCTTTTATTATTTTGATTCTTCCTCTTGAAGAGAATAGCTCCTCTATCGGTACTCGGAAACTGTCATCAGCATCAGTAGAAATCATGTAAACCCCCTATTAGGTAAGTAAATCGAGCAGATGTTGTTCTAGCATTTCAGCTGGCACATCAGAGAGTCCTATCAGAGTTGTCTGGCCTCTCTGTCCAGCACCAGAGCGTTTTGTGTCTAGAAGTCCATGAGCGTTTAGATCCTGCACCCACTCCCAAATCTGAGTGTGAGCCCTTGGTTCTTCGTTATACTCCTCACATATCGGATGATACATCTCTTCGAGCTCACCCATTGTGATGTAGGCACCCCGATTCACCTTGAGTTGTCTTGCGGCTGCTAAAAGAAGAAGCATGTTCTGTCGTGGAAGAGCTGCAAATACTTCCTTCCTCAACTCAGGATGTGTGTCGGCTTTAGCCTTACGAGCATAGTCAGGAATCACCTTTCTGGAATCCGTACTATCGGCCTGTTTCCCTGCACGCCACAGGAGTTCGATTGCATAACGAGCATCCCCACGTTCTGAGGCAATATCACAGATGAGCTGTAGTGTCTCGTCCATGACTGTATCTTGCTCGAATGCAGTATCTACTCGCCCCTTTAGAATATCATACAGAGCAATGGATGCATATTGATTAAAACGCAGTATGTTTCTTTGAAGTGTGCTTAATGTACTTTGGTCCAAGATGGTTTCATCGAGAGGTATCTTTCTCCCCACTCCGATTACAGACAGACGTTGGGGAGCATTCAACTGATCATCCGTTAGCCGAGTCAGGTCGTAGAGAATGTCAGCACCTCGTTGTCTAATGAAATAGTCGAGCTCGTCAAGTATCAGTAGAAGGTATCTATCTTCTTCGTCAAGTACCTCGATAACCATCTGGAGGATTTCTTCTGGTGAGTGGCCTCGTCTGGGAAACCTTGGTTTAAACTCTCTTAGCATCCGCAGATACACAAGGTAGGTGCTTTTGCTTACTCGGCAATTGATATGCAGCTTATGCAATCTTATGCCCCGTCGGGTAGCTGCTTTAACCATTTGATCTGCAAAACGCTTAGTCACAGCCGTTTTTCCAGTGCCTACTGGACCCTCGATAATGAACTTCTGACTTGTACGACCGGGGGAGGAGATTAGCGTCTTGAAACTCTGGGCAAGTGTTCTCAACTCGGGCTCTCGATGTGGAAGAGTTTCAGGAACATAATCGATAGAAAGTAATTGCTCCGCTTTGAATACACTCTGCCGACTCAGTTCGTCTTCCACATAGTCATGCGTCATGAGGCATCCCGGTCCGAAGTAGAAACAATATAGTAACTTAAAAGAGTTATGCGAATTGTTCGATTAAATGTATCCGAGGGGTGGTGTTAACCGAAAGTAATAGTGGCGAGCTCGTTACTCAAGATCCATATCATCGTCACTCTGGACTCATTGGGGTCATGGCAGTCATCACTCGCCGCTCTCGCTTGGGTCCACTCGTCCTTAAGTCTGACGAAAAGAATGTGCGGCCGCCGGGATTATCTCGACACACGACAGTCGTCTGCCGATTCGAACCCGGGTTGGAGGCTTGGGAGGCCTCCGTCCTAACCATGCTAGACTACGGCCGCTGAAGAGGTCATCCTTGTGGTGCATGATAAAAGACTATCGGCAAATTGAGACTGAAATGCTCCAAGTCAACGCTTATCAAGGACTTGTGGAACAGCCGGCCCTGAGGATTATACATCATGGCCGGTAGCAATCCATCAGTCAACTTCTGGCAAGGGAACCAGGCATGTGCAGAGGCCGCAATTGCAGCAGGCTGTAGGTTCTTCGCCGGTTATCCAATCACTCCAGCTTCTGAGATAGCAGAAATAATGGCAGAGAATCTTCCAAGGGTCGGAGGAACGTATCTCCAAATGGAGGATGAGATTGGTGCAATATCTGCTGTGATCGGTGCTTCATGGGGTGGCGCTCTGTCAATGACCGCAACATCCGGTCCTGGCTTCAGCCTCATGCAGGAGAATATTGGATATGCTATTATGACTGAAACTCCATGTGTCATTGTAGATGTCCAACGTGCGGGGCCTAGTACTGGACAGGCAACAAAAGGTGCACAAGGAGATCTTATGCAATCAAGATGGGGCACACATGGAGATGTTGAAAGCATAGTATTAGCCCCCAACTCAGCACAGGAAACATTCGAGCTCACATTACGTGCCTTTCATCTATCAGAGAAGCTTAGACATCCCGTGATTGTTCTTTCGGATGAGATTGTGGGACATTCTCGGGAGAAAGTAGTGGTGAACACAAAGGAAGACCTTGTAGTTCAACGAAAATACGCGATGACGGGGAACCCCCCATTTGCCGGGGTTGATGATGATGGATGGATTAAGATGCCAAGATTTGGCGATGGTCATAACCTGTTAGTCACTGGATCGACACACGACGAATATGGCTATCGAAAGACCTCGGACCCTGATGTGCATAACAAGTTGATTCGTAGAATTTCAGCCAAAATTCAAGATGAACACACCAATCTCACGGATGTGGTTGTTTCTGGTCAAGAGTCTGCTGAGTGGGGAATTATATCATATGGTTGTACCTCAAGATCGGTAGAGGAATTAGTTGCTAGGAGTTCAGGTGCTCCTCCGTTGAAATCACTACGTTTGAGAACCATATGGCCATTTCCAGACTCTGAGATAATGGAGTTTGCTGAATCAGTTGATCGATTACTGGTACCCGAGCTTAGTCTGGGGCAGCTCTCCAGAGAGGTCTCAAGAGTGGTTAGTGGCTCTGTAGATGTGGTCCCGCTGACTAAGATCGGCGGAGGGCTGATGATTGAACCAGATGAACTCATAGAGAGAATAGGATTCGATTCGTGACATGTGGGAATGATGTGTACCGGGGATATAGGGCCAGGGGGAATTGGGTCCCCAATAATTATCAATATGCTAGATCTCATCCAGATGACTATGGGTTGTGAAATGTTAGTTTCTTCGCACCAAGAGCTGTTTATGTACAGATGAAGACTGTGTAATCCCGGATAGATATGGAGAGGGAAAAGAACCTGTATTGATGAAGTGACGTCTGCATTGTTTATTGTGAAGAAAGGTGTAGAGGTTGAATCGGCATAGATTCGCACATCAGCAGTTCCGATACTCTGTCCATTATCATCTGTAACATTCAGGCCAATCTCAGCTGTTTCTCCATAATACACCAAATCAAGCATCATATTGACGGAAATGGTCCCATGAACAATGATTTCTAGCTCAAGGGGATTTTGGGCTATGTATGAACTGTCAGTTACCTCAATGGATATTGCATGAGGGCCTAATGATGTATTACTTTGGATTGGGAACGTAATCTCCGTGGGACTGTTTGCAATAACTGACGCGTTGGTGCCGATCTCGCCAATTGAATCGATGATTTCTATTGGAATCAGCTGGCTCTGTAGCAAGGTGGAATTGATGCTAATATTCAGGGTGATATTGCTTCCGCGCTTGACTGACCAAGTAACATTCGTTGTGGAAAGATGAACAACGTAAGGTATCACATCAATTGTGATTGATTCTGACTCGTTTCGATAGAGTGGATTAACAGCTGTAAGATTCAGATTATAAGACCCTGGTTCGACATTGAAAGGTATTGACATGTCATAAAGTCCGTCACCAAGAATGTTCATTATACCTGAGGAAAAGGATGTGTGCCACTGAATCACACTGTCAGATATTGGCTGACCTTCCACCGTCGTCTGTTCTACTAATATGTCTACAGATTCGTTTTGGCTGCCATCTGGTGTCTGACAATGTACCGATGATGGTGCGGATAAAACAGTCAGATTTGAGGCGGCCCTTGTTACTGTGAGAGGAAAAGATTCTGAGAAGGGCAGGAAGTCCTCTGTCCCATTGCCTGCTACTACCACTGTATAATCGCCTGGAGAACCAGTAGCGTCGGTCCAGTTAATCTGAGCTTCTCCATTTGAGGATGTGGTCGTATCAAATTGTAGTATTGAATCAGATGTGGAATTGATGAGTGTGACAGTCACAGGGCTGTTCCTAAATGGAATAGACTGATTGTGCATACTTACAACTTTGAAGTCAAGAGTGGAATTTGCGTTGAATTCAATGTTCAATGTTGATAATGCAATAACACTAAGATGACCTCTTGTTATATTCACAATAATGGTATCGCCCCCACCCTGTGAATAGGAGTCGTAAATCTCAACATTGAAAATTACAAATGCTTGCGTGCCATTCATCCCCGGTGATGTGTCTTCTGGCAGGATGGTATAGGATGAATTGAAATAACGTACATCGGTTGAAGGCGGGATTTCATAGCTATTAGAGAACGCAGGACCTTGGTCAGTCACTACCGCAAATGACACATAGCACCACCCATCTCCACTGAAATCTGCAATCAACTTAGCAACCATGTTTATTGTCTCACCTACTTCATACACTAGCTTGTCAGTTTCGAAGTAATGGAATTCGAAATAGAAGGCAGAAACAGGTGCAATCAAACAGAATGTAATACATGTGCAAACGATAACAGCCGCTAGTGTCCTTTGACTCAAGAAACCCACCAAAACCCGGTCAGTATGTTGCCTAAAAAACAGCACACGAATAGAACGACAACTTTAATTCAAGACTTACAGCCAACCAAGCGCTGAAGAGAAGGAGCGTCTAAGAAGATGGTGATCAGACTAAAGAATGCTACAATTGAGTCAATCGAAGACACTGAAACAAAGAGACTGAAAGTTGTCAAGGTGATTGCCAAGGAAGAAGGGGCTCGAGTATCATTGGAGCTTCCAGAGGTCCTATGCAGTACAATGAATCCAAGAGATGAAGTCACAGTCATAATTGATTCTAAACCAATTGCACGAGGAAACAATGCCAAACTATATGCAGAAGGCAAGGTGTTTCGAATAAGGGATGAGAAGGGGGTTGAGGTGACTGGTACAGTAGGTGGACTAAGGATGACCCTTGATCTTAGTAGTCCTACAGCCGCTCAACGAAAGACATTCGATCACGACAAATTCTTGATAGCAATTGTCTGAGAGTGTGGTTGCTGATTCGCACAGAATAGTTTCGGACATCTCTCTTTCTGTCAGTCCGGACTACTAACACCCATTGTAAAGTATTAGGAATTTACTCTGTAGAACAACATATCCTGAGGAACGAACTAGAACCCTCCTGAAATCTAGTTAGGACGCAGACCTACGTATTGTTTGGGTGTGGTCTTTGATTGATGAAACATTTGAGGCTATTCAAAACTTGTCTTGGTCTTGCCCCGACTGTTCGGGTCTGGTAACGACCAACCAGGGCTATATAGTATGTGTAGAATGTGGCTTGGTGATTTCTAGAGAATACGTATCGCCCACCTATCAAATGGGCGAGAAAGTATCTGAAAATGCTCCTGATGCAAGCGTATACGTTTCTCTTGGTAATCGTATGCATATTGTTGATGGATTGGGAAGCTATATTGGTTTCCACAAGGATAGATATTTCCAAGATGCACAAGGTCAGACTCTCACAGCACGATCTCAAAAGAAGTTCAAGCGGCTTAAAATGATATACAGTACGCGAATACGGATTGGCAGAAATGAAGCAAAGTACAGAGCTCTCAGAACGCTCAACCATGTTTCAAAACTGCTTATGTTAAACGAACAGGTCCGTGATCGTACTGCCTATCTCTACAAGAAAATATCCTCTGAATCTTCAGAGAAGATTAACAACAATATCCTGCTTATTGCCGTATGCCTTCTAATGGCTGTGAGAGAGTTCAAGGATGGAGCGCCAATAACCTTGGATGAGATAGCTAATACATTCGAGAAGTGCGGTCATCGTGTGAACGTCAGGGCGATTGTAAGAGAAGCTCTGAGACTCAAGTCACTAACAGGTGTTGCTCCTGAAATTCGTCGTCCAGATGACTATGTACCAAGAGTCTTGTCTATGTTGATGAACAGTGATAAGGTGCTCAAAAAGGTGATAGCTCGTGGATGGGAACCAAAGAAGTATGAGAATGCGCTCAGAGACAAGATCTTTGAAGTTTTAGAGATGATACCAGCATCTAAGAGAGGAGGACGAAATCCCTTCATATTCACTGTTTCTGCGGCGTATGCAAGTGATCGTCTAGTTGCAGATGAGCATGGAAAAAGGTCCGTGCTTACTCAGAAGCTCACTTCAGAGGCCACTGAAGTAGCTGAGTACAGCATTCGTGATCACTTTGGAATGATGAAGAAAGTGATTGCATCAGCTTCTCTAGCTTAGACGCCTGATGTAACACATTCGGCTTGAATCATGCTCCTAAAGATGAGGTCAAGAGAATGCGGGAAGATGTACTCAGAGTAATTAGATGTCCGGACATAAGATGCAAAGAGTGTTCCGAGCTGGTTGCTCCAGATTGTTCAAAGCTCTCCTTGCTATTGGAAGAGAAAACTAAGGAGAAGGTGATTATTCTGGAAGCTTCCAGAAGTCTTCTTCATCTTGGGGGAATTTCAGGTCCTATCCCAACCAGGCCGCCTTGGAAAGGAGAAGGATGGGAATCAATTTACATCGGTAATCGAGAAGAGTTCCCGGACAAAGATTGGTGTCCTATAGATGCTTACTTGGTTGGGCCGTATCTTTCGTTTTACTTCTCACTGACGAGTGAAAAGGAGGTTTTTCACCGGTCGTATCCATTGGTGAGGACTTCACTCGAATATGGACTGTTGCAAAAACTAAGTGAATCAATTGAGAATGAATTTCACGAACAAGCAGCAAAAAGGACTGACATCTCCGTTCGACTCAAGCAAATAGCAAACAACGTTTCCAGAGATATCCTGACATCGCTGCCTGAGATAAGCAAAACGACTCGTGAGAGAATCTCTAGAATTGTAGCAAACAAAACAACTGTTCTGGACTCACTTCTCCCAATTCTTTTGGATGATGATGTGGAAGAGGTGTATATGGACCGTCCAAGGAAGCCTATCTATTTTGACCATTGTAGGTTAGGAAGATGCATTTCTAAATACGAGCTTCATCAGGATGATGTGCCGCGTTTTGCAACACTCCTACGAGCAGAGAGTAACCTCCATCTTGATAGAAGAAACCCATCTCTCAAAACCGATCTGAATCTGTTAGATATGAATCTGCGAGTTTCTGCAAGCCTGCCACCACTTAGTCCTGATGGTCTACACCTAGAAATTCGAAGGGCAAGAAGAAGACCATTCACCATACTGGACTTGATACGTAATGGTACACTACCGACCGAGGCAGCAGCAGCACTTCTCCTTGCACTGGGCTGCAGGTTTAATATAACCATAACTGGAGGGCCTGGAACCGGCAAGACTACTCTATTGAATGCACTTGACTTGGATAGTCCGAAAGTGTGGAGGAAGATCTATATCGAAGATGCAATGGAAAGTAGAAATCTTGAGAATCATCACCAAGTTCGCTTCAAGGTCGATCCGGTTGATGAGATAGATGGACATTTTGACAAATCCATAGAGATCGTCAAAACTCTCCATAGGTCTCCAGACTATGTCATACTTGGTGAGATTCAAACTGCAGAACACAGTCAAGCACTCTTTCAAGCTATTGCCGCTGGTCTTCGTGCAATGCAGACCTGTCATAGTTATTCCGCAGCTAGTCTTATGTCCCGTTGGACTACAGGACATGCTATCGAAAAATCAAGTTTAGCCATGATGGATTTGATTGTGACAATGGTACGTCCAGTGCCTGGAGAGTCGATTAGACGAGTCAGTGAAATTGTTGAGGTGCAACGTGCGGTTTCAGAAGGAGTTCTCGAGTTCAATGGACTTAGTACGGTCTACAACTATCATTCATCTCAGGATTTACAATGGGTACCTGACGGAGCGTATCTTTCGTACGCACGAGAAGCTGGGCATGAAAGCCATATTCAGGCATATAACGGAATAGTTGATTCTCTAACTCGAAGTTTGCAGACCTCAGTAAATGATACTCACAGAGATTTGGGAGAAGAGATTTGGTCGCAAACACATCCATTGTGGTCTGCAGGAGTCTGAGTTTGTCTTGTTCGGTCTTGGTTTTGAGGGCAGTTAAAATACCATTCCATGGACAGCTAATCAGGTGGAATTCTATGCATGACCCGATAAGGGATGAACAGGGCGGCCCACTGGTCGAGGAAAGTCTCTTGCTTGGCATTGCCGTGGTTACTGTATCAATAGTCATTGCTGTGATATTGCAGGCGACAGGTTGGGCGCAAGATGTAGTAGCAGGACTATTTCAAATCCTTGAAGATAGTTGGAGTAGTTTCACAAGTCTATTTCCATAGCAATTTAATGCCACTAGCAGATTATGCCCCGTGATTTGGGAAAGCCTTATTTGTAATCTGGAGTGAGCACACCCGCTCCGGACTGGTATGCCTTAGCTCCGGTAGATGCTTCATGAAACCATGATGCAACCGTATGTAGTCCGGCCCAGCATGAGGGACTCTCGATCCCTCGACCCGGGTTCAAATCCCGGCCGGAGCACCAGATTTCATTGTTATCCTACTAGACGTCTTCGCCATAGGATTGGTATGCTAACAAGAGAAACCGATATGCCCAGGCTAAGAGTAAGGATTGGAATTCCCACTCCTTGAGCAGCCATTGCCTCTGCTTCAGAGATGATAATGATGTGGTATCCAGTGGAAGAGTGTGTGAATGGAGCTTCCTCTGTTTCATAATAGAGATTATAGACGCCTGATGCTGCCGGAATACGTAGCCCGAATTCAACAATGCCGGACACTTGACTTAGAGCAAGGCTTCTATGACTCAGCCATTCATAGTGCATTTCAATATTACCTAGGAGAGTGCCATTTAGGGCTATGATAGATAGTTGAACTGAAATTTCTTGAAGAGCTGTTGAAACAGAATAACTAACAAGATTCACAGCCACTGGTACTATCCTACTCACAATGATTTCATATTCCAGACTTGTTGGCAGTTCGTATTCCAATATACTACCATTATAGCTTATGACCAATTGATGTAATCCCTCCAATAATGGTAGTTCGAATGTTTCCTCTGCAATGCCGTTGTGATTTGTTGTGGAAATAGCTACTAAACGATCTCCAATATGCCATTCAATTGGTCCGTTTGGTATCTGAATTCCACTAGCGTTGAGCTGAATTTGGAATGTCGCATCTTGAGAAGGGGAGGCATAACCAAGTATGCTTTGATGGATCATGAAGAGATTTGGTTTGGACCAGACTGTCACCAAGATTGTTCCTGTCTTATTTGTTAGGAAAGGACTGTCCAGAACTGTGATTTGCATATGTCTGGGCCCAAGAAGACCATCGAAGATGATTTGAGAGGTGGCAATAGTCTGTCCGTGAGAAAATGAAATCAGATATGACTCTTGAGTGAGTTCATCGAACAATGTGATAGTGGCATTAGGGACCGGTCTCTGTAGGATATCATAGAAGACTACTTGGACTTCTGTTTCAACTCCTGCTTGAACCAACTCTGGTAACTGCACAAGGATCACTGCAGGACTTATCACGGTTATCTCAAGTTCAAGATATGAAGCAGCATAACGGAATGTCCCTGTGTACTCTATCTTAAGAATATGAATCCCAAGTATGTATCGTGAGTCAATATCCAGACTCAGAGTGGCTAGACCATTGCTATCGCTTACAAGCGCATCAATTGGGTTTCCATCAAGAAACACTACAAGTGACGCATTAGAGTGGTTTTCACCCTCAGCCTGAAGTATCATCTGCATCCAGAATGAGTCATTCAATTGAACTTCAGAATTGTAAACGCCCTGAGTGTCAAGAGATGTTGTGACTTGTTGAACAATAATTGGTATTGAATTCTCAGAAGTATTCAGAAAACGGCCTAGGTCCTGCTCATAGACTACTCTCAATGTGTTTTCGCCAATTGTACACCACGAAGCATTACAATCTATGATGAAAGTCACATAGCCACTGATATTAGATAACGCGGCTGATAGCAGAATGTTATCTCTATAGACAGCCATCGAAGCACCAGCAATGGAAACATTATGATCATCAACAATTCTGGCAGTTAGAATGATTTCATCATCTGGATGAACAGCTTGTTCGTCAATTCGGACTTCCAAATATGTATGAGAAACTACGATAACAGATAACCATTGGTATGAAGAGGCAAGAAAGAGGGAAGCATTACCTTCGAAAGTCACATTTAGTAGAGATAAGCCCAAAGGATGATTAATCGAAACGTTCCAAAGCACAGTTGCATAGCCATTGGAGTCTGTTACTGCAGACCCTATGAAAATGTCTAAGGTCTGATCATAGAAGAGAAGATGCTGGCTGATTACTGGATCTCCAAAGGTTCCGTTCTGAAGAAGCCTTGCAGTGATAGGCACTAACTCCCCACGGGCTACGATAGGGATTTCTTCAGCAGATACTACCTCTGCAGTTATACTAGATATGAAGAACAGTGCTACAAATACCATGACTAATCCTGTGCAGACTCGCTTCAGATGCAGTCACCTCGTGATGTGTATTGGGATAATTCTCCGCAATGATTACACAAACAACTCATGCATAATCAGTTCTGAGTTCTCTCATGAGTCTGCATTCTTGTTTTTAACCTCCTATCGAACAGCGAGATTCCGGGGGGAGTTCATATGTAATCGTAATTCATCAAGAGTAGACTGACTGTAGAGTCACGAAGACTTTCACAGGGCTCTGACTCCGGAAGGGTGATGACGCGATGTCCAGCCATGTATTGAGCGAGGGAAGCCGATTTAAAGCACCCAGAAAAGCACATCCGAGGTTATGGAGATGGATTGAGATTGGGTGGCTGTCCGGTATTATGGTCTTGACCATTTACTTTGTAGTGGTCTACCTACTCCCACTCTCAAGGCTAATTGATCCTGTTTCAATTCCTTCCAAGCTGGCCATCGAAATCATAATTTCCTTATACCCAGTCTTGCTGGGCGGACTTTTAGTTCGTGGAAAGATTAGTTCTGAACAGATGCTGACAGCTGTCATAGAGGATGACTTGGTTTCAGTACATGTAGGAGATTATGTGATAGCGACATGCTGTCTTGATATCATCTCCGCTCCCGGATCGGTGCTTGTTACGAGAAATGATCGGCCAGAATATGCAACTGCATTCCTTCTTGCTCTTCGTGCAGGAATGGATAACAAAGTCAGCATGGCATATGAGGTCGGGGTCTGGGAAGGTGAGGTGTTTCTTCGAATTTTCATAACTGGATCAGGCAAGAGTATGCAGGAGGTTGAGAACACTCTTAGACGTGAAGCAACCCGAACTGAGGCCATTTTGCTCTCCTCTCTCAATAATGTAGAACTCCAACAGCTTAGAGGGGATGACCTGAGTGAGGCGGTTTCTGGAATATTGTCACTGGACCTAGAGAGTGGTTCAGAACTAGTACCTGAAAAAATGCATACAGCGTTGTTATTGATTACTGGAGAGCCACGTGTTTCACCCAGTCTAGAAAGCTCTCAAATCGGGACTTTCATCTCCACTTCGCTTCGCCAAGGGTACAATGTAAGCTTCACATGCGTTTTTTCAAAGGCTAAGCCTGGACGTGAACAAAGAAAGCTGGAAGGACATTGGAAGACAATACGGGAGAAAGAGAAGAGAAATGAAGACTCCTTAGCAGACCACTCAGAAAAGAAGAAGCTATTACGTAGTTATGAGGAAATACAGGGAAATGCAGGCTGGTTTGATTCTTCGGTTTCCCTTGCGATAAGAGCAGACACTCCCGATCAGCTATCAAGCACTCAAGAGGGTGTGGCTGGTGTTGTTCAATCAATATGGGGAGGAGAGGACGCACTCAAACTGAAACAGAAAAGCATCGGAAAAAGGGCTGTTTACAAGCTCCTTCTTAGACGACATATCGCATCGCAGAGAATTCATGTCAGTAGATTGGCTGCCTTCTTGAATACTCCAGTTCAACAGTTACCGGTTATCACTGCATCTCCGGTTCCTGGCTTTTCCATCCCCTCGAAAGAATTTGTGAATAATGAGCTCATCATCGGAAAAGCTGTATTTGGAGGGCGCCGTCTAAATGATGTCGGTCTCAGACCCGAGTGGCTTCGAGAACATGTTGCGGTGATGGGTGCAACCGGCACAGGCAAGACTACTCTTGTTAAACACCTAATTGCAGAACTCAGTACGAAATCGAGTGTTCCATGGTGGATATTTGATATAAAGGGATCAGAATATCACGAATTAGTGGATTTATGTGACAATGACGTTCTTGTGTTGAAACCTGGGACAGACCCATCATTCGTGATTGACTTTATGGACCCAGAGGTTGATTCTGGTGAAAGGCATGCCCACACGACCTTTGCAATCTTGAAAGAGCTGCTGAAAGAAAGAGGTGTGTCTTCAGAGCTATCGCCTGCTATGGAGAAGCTTCTCCGTGAGGCAGTCCTTGAAATTGCACGTTCTTCAGATAACGGTAACTCAATTCAAGCACTTACTCAAGCAGTATCCGAGCTTGCAGAGAAAGACCGTACTGGTACCATGACCAGAGATGCACTCCTCAATCGATTGGAGATACTGTCACGCGAACCGCTTGGGAGTATTCTAAGTGGCGGTCGAAAAGCCCTTAGGATTTCAGATCTCATAGACAGACGAGTGATTCTTGATTTACAGCATGTCGCAAGAACTGGGGGCATGGAAGCAGCTCGCTTACTCTATAATCTCATTGCCAAACGCATCTTTGATTGTGCACTGCATCGAGGCATAAGGCCTGGACTTCATCATCTAGTGATACTCGAAGAGGCTAGTAATCTTGTACCTGAAAGCTATACCAGACATACAGCTGCGGATGTGACAACGGGTGAATCTATGGTGATGCTCCAACGGGCTACCGGACAAGGAGTTATCATTATCTCAACTCGACCGAATGTGTCTTCAAACATTTTGGCAAATACAGCTACGAAAATCACTTTCCGTCTCCCCTATGACAGTCCCATCGGTGCAAGATTCATGTCACTAGATGAAGAACAGGAACGATATCTGAAGACACTGAAACGTGGAAGAGCATTGATTGTTTTGCCCGGAAGCGAGCCGTTCGAGATCGCTACACGACCATTTGAAATGGCATCCGTTTTGAAGAAACCCATTGAGTCTTTGACGGATGATGAAACCAGAATTGAAGTCGAATCTGATGATGGCAGGGAATCCTCTCTCGAATATGATATGGAAGCTCAATCAAGACATGTTAGTGCTTCCAAGTCAATAGGAGCGGTCTATGACAGATTAGGAGAGCTAGGATCACATGTTGTGGCGTTTCTTGCCGCTCGGAGTATGGGAACTCAAGCAGAAATCCAAGGTATTTTGGCATCAATAGATCCTAGGATAGAGGATGATGACATAAGTGAGGTCATTCGTGATTTGGTATCCTTAGGAACAATTGAGAGAGAGGGATTATCGCTTGTGCCAGGTGACTTCATATTCACTCTGCCGGGCAAAGGACTTGATGCAGTGAGAACAGCAATAACTGACTACATCATTGAAAAGCTCGGACTGCTTGATACTACGTGGGAACGGAATTCGGATGAAGGACCGGATATCATTCTTGATGATAGAGCCATTCTAATAATCCCTCAGCATCTCAAAGCGTCATCAATGAAAACAACTCTTTCCAAGATTCGGAATTATATGAACAATTTGGGGAATAATGTCATAGAGTTAATTGTGATTGTTAGAGGAAGTGTTGCCGCAGCCAAGCTTAGAGAAGTCATGGATGAAACGAACGAATTTGAAGCAGTCAGCATAGTTTCAGCATTTCCTAGTTCACTTGAAACAATGATTGAGAACTTAGTAATGGGGACCTCAACCAATGTAGAGTTGACAACTGATGACAATGAGATGGCCCAAGATAATGCAGGAGTTAATCTCATTGGGGCTATGCATGATGTTGGAACAGCCACAAACCGAGCAATACAGATGCGTCTGTGGTTTCAGCTGATTCAGGATTTTGTAGATTTGTCTAATGGTAGAACAGAATGGAGTGTCTTGTTGGAGTTCATTGAAACAACCGCTCTGCAATCACTCAAGGGAAAGTCCACCCCAATGAATGCAGAAGAAGGAAAACGTGCATTGACAGAGCTTCTGGCCGATGAAGTCTTGATGGCCCTCCGTGTTGGAAATGATTTTGATTTCATTGATCTAGATGAAGGACTTTGGATAGTGAACTCAGGTGAATTAGGAAAGCTCAAGGATTCCGCCGTCAATGCTCTGGAGCAAGAACTGCAAAAACGACAAAGCTCGGTTTCTCGTAACCATGGCTACTACGATCTTTGCACAAATGGTATTTCCTATGTTGTCTTCCCGAATCAACAACAGCTCAACACGTTGCTTCATCTTCAGAGTGATATTGCATGTAGAACTTGCAAATCAGAACGAATTGTATGTGTGTTGACCGCTGCAGAGTATCTTGAGGAAACTGTTGTCTTGCCAGATAACATCCTGCTTTATGACTTCTCAGAGTATGTTGCTGTGGCTAGTGCTACAGGACATTAATCATTCAATCTAGAAACGGATTCTTGTGCATGGCGGGGTTTTCCCAGAAAGTAATGTGGAAAGTCGACTAGGCACTCCAAGATTGAAGATTGCTATGTCCATGGCAAGACCAGACAATGTGAAGATATCTACAAGTTTTTTTTCCATCCCACCTGTGACATCTGTGGCTGAGGATGGACCTGCTTTGCCTAGAACAGAGTCTATGTTTGTAGTATCGATTATCTCTATATGGGCAGCCTCAGGATTGGTCTTAGGATCTTCTTCAAGAACTCCATCTACATCTGTTCCTATGTAGAGAGAGGTGGCTTTCATCTCTTTTGCTAGATAGACCGCAATTGTATCACCACTAAGAATAGAAGCACCAAGAGATTCGTCAAAGCAGACGTCTCCATGTGTGATGACGGTGAAACCAGACCAAATTGCCTTCTGGAAGAGTGATGTTTGAAAGTTGCTAATCTCTTTGTTATTCAGACTAGCTACAAGAAAAGGTGGTAGTACTACTCCGTGGAGACCTGCTTCATTTAGGATTTCTTCGACAGCAAGAGAGAGAGTCGACATATTATGACGTATTGAAGGGATTCCTTTGAGTAATTGTTCTGAGGGTGTTGAAGAGTTTCCGAAACCATGTTTGTGAGCTGCTTGATGCCCATGTGCTCCACCACCCAGAATTACTATGAGTGGTTCTGTCGAAGTCTTCAGTTCTTTGGCTATACGAAGCAAATTCTCTCGATTGACTTTGGGCGGAGATGAGTCCTTGTAGGTTATGACTGATCCTCCCAGTTTTACTATTGTAAGCCTATTCAAATCCTGCACTCTCCCTTTCTGGATATGCTCATACTTATGGACATTGTTATGTAAGATTATGAGAACACGTGTTCCAAGTCACTCCACAAGACAACCTTTTTATCCAATTGAAATTCCGTTGCGTTATCCACCTCGTAGACGAGGCTGAATTTACATGACCCAGAAAGCACGGATTCGACTGTCAAGTACGAGTACTGAACACCTAGATGGTGTCTGCAATCAGATTAGACGAATTACTCGCAAGACGGGAGTCCGGATGTCTGGTCCGATTCCACTGCCGACACGAAGAATGGTCATTCCTACACGCAAGACTCCTTGTGGGCAAGGATCTGAATCGTGGGACAAGTGGGAGATGAGAATTCATAAACGTCTGATTGACATTGATGCGGATGAGCGTGCGATTCGTCAAATCATGCGGGTACGTATCCCGGACTCTGTCTATATTGAAATTGAACTCACTGGTTAGGTCAATTCCCTCTACACAAACCCTTTTTGGTGGATAATATTGTTGTGTATCTATAGTGAGTCTGAGGACCTTGTAGATGTGTGGTATAATAGGTGTCGTTCAGAAGCGGGGTCAAGTAGCCCCATTCCTTCATCAAGCATTAAAGCGTCTTGAATATCGAGGATACGACTCTGTAGGTGTGACAACTATTGCAGAAGACCAGCTGCATATGAAGAAAGACAAGGGTAAGATTGAGGAAGTCCATATGAAACTCAATCTCGATGAGATGCCTGGAAGTATAGGAATTGGACATACCCGATGGGCGACTCATGGGATACCATCAATGTACAATTCACATCCTCACTTTGATTGCAACAATGAGATTGCCGTGGTCCATAATGGCGTTATTGATAACTTTCTGGAACTTCGGAAGGAGCTTGCGTCAAAAGGGCATAAGTTTGGCTCTGAAACTGATACAGAAGTCATTCCCCATATGATAGAGGATTACATGGCTGATGGCATGAATCTCACTGAAGCAATTACTGAAGTTACCAAGAGAATCGAAGGCACTTATGCTATTGTTGCTATGACAACGAAAGAGTATGGGAAAATTGTCTGTACTCGTGATGGTAATCCCCTTGTACTCGGAAGAAAGGAAGATACTACCTATGTATCATCAGATATCCCTGCATTCTTGCCAATGACTAGTGACATGATCTTGTTACTTGATGGCGAAATTGCAGCTCTTGATACGGAAGGTGTTGTGATTCGAAAGTTATCTGATGGTACAGTTGTAGATAGAGAAACCATCGAGATAAGCTGGACTGCCGACCAAGCTCAGAAAGGTGGATTTCCTCATTTCATGTTGAAAGAGATACACGAGCAACCAGATGCAATTCGAAATACCCTTCGTCTGAAACCGGAAATATTGCAAGATGCTGCTCAGCTGATTCTTGAAAGCAGGAATGTCTACTTTCTGGCAATGGGGACATCCGGCCATGCGGCAATAGCTGGAAAGCACATGTTTGCTTCTCTTGCTGGGATTTTACCCCGGTTCGAGCTAGCCAGTGAATTCCCTGATACTGTCTATGGTGCTTTGTCTGAAAACGATTGTATTGTAGCCATTACTCAATCAGGTGAAACGACTGATACTATATCATCTCTCAAGTATGCAAAAGGATTCGACACGAAAGTGATAGCCATCACGAATGTTGTTGGAAGTTCGGTTACACGAATCGCCGATCACACCATTATTACACAAGCAGGTCCAGAAATTGGTGTTGCAGCCACTAAGACCTTCATGGTTCAACTCACATCGCTAGCCCAACTAGCCCTAGTGCTTGGTGAGCTGACTGGTTCAGTAGACAAGAGAATACTGAAAGAAAAACGAAAAAGACTTGAAAAGTTACCTGAGATTATCTCAGAAGTCATCTCGAGGAATGAAGAACAAGCCAGACGACTTGCTGGTCTTCTTCATGACAAGCCAAGCCTACTCTTCTTGGGAAGAGGCATTTCCCAGGCAACATCTGAGGAAGGAGCACTCAAACTCAAGGAGATTGCCTACAATCATGCTGAAGCGTACTCTGCAGGACAGTCCAAACATGGACCAATAGCGCTTGTTCATGATGGGTATCCTGTGATTTTTGTTGCTCCAAGAGATGAAACCAGAAATCGGATTATCGGAAATATAATGGAGATGAAAGCAAGAGGTGCGTCGATAATCTCTGTCATTGAGAGAGGCGATGAGGAGTTAGAAAGTCTCTCAGATCATTTGTTTACCATTCCCTCGGGAATCGATTCGGAATTCTCAGTTATGCCATACGTTGTGCCACTTCAGCTCTTCAGCTACTACATGGCTCGGAGAAAGGGATATGACCCTGACAAACCTCGAAACCTAGCTAAATCGGTCACTGTTCTCTAAGGACCTTAAATCCCCTTGAGGGTAATATCTAACGTGTGAATCTAATGCCAGCATATCTACTTAGTCCGTTGGCTGACTTTGCCAACCTGATAGCAGGGTATTTTGTGGAAATATGGGACTTTCTGATTTTCATAGGTGGGGTTTCTGCAGCGATTGTCGTCCTCGCGGGAGCAATTCTATGGTTCACGGAGGTAAATTCGAAACGTGGCAAGGGTCTAGTAATGAGTGGAGTACTTCTTGCAATAATCGTGCAGTACTTTGTCATCTATCCTCCTGTCTTCGGTGTTGGCTAGATCTTGTGTTGGACATCATAGGAGCTCCTTGATAATCATCCTAAGTGATTCAACCATTCGATCAATGTCCTCCATAGTATTGTAGGCATGGAGCGATATCTGAACAATTCCTTCCTCTGAAAATGGTTTGATTAATGGATGAGCACAGACCAACCCGCTTCTGACTGCAATATTAGAGTCATCTAGGAAAAGGGCAATCTCATGACAGTTGATTCCATCCTTATCGCCTATGTTGAATCCAAAAATGCTGTTCTCCTTTGTAGGATTACCGTAGAGAATTAGTCCCTCTATGTCACTTAGAGAATCATATGTATGAGCTGTGATTGCGTTCATGTGCTTGAGTTGACCCTGGTTTCTTAGTTCTCGAAGATAGTCAAGTGATGCACCAAGTCCTGCTATTGCGGGAAGATTTAGAGTGCCTGATTCGAATTTATCTGGTTGAAATGCAATCTCAAAAGACTGAGCCTCGACATTTGCGACTGCAGACCCACCAAGTACACCAGGCTGATGAATTTCTCCGAGATCCTTTCGAATCCATTGTAATGCCAAACCTGGAGGAGCCATCAGACCAATATTTGCTGAACAAACTGCTATGTCAGCCTGTAGGGACGAGAGAGTTGTATCTGTCACGCCCATGGATCGTGTCGCATCAGTGAGAAGCAATGCTTCGTGCTCTTGGCAGATTTTGGCGACTTCCTGAAGGGGATTTATCACGCCAGCCCCAACAGTCACATGACTGACTGCAACAATTCCTGTTTCCATATCGACAGCTTGGTCGAGGTCCGATAAGTCCAAAATACCATCAGAAGATAACGGAACAGTTTCAACTTGAAGACCCAGAGTTTGAGCTGCCCTTAGAAGTGCGACAAGAATTGAGTGTTCCTCATTCTGAGCAAGCACTATCTTATTCCGATTAGTCCCTTTCCAGTCAAACCCATATGCAAAAGATGCGACAGCAGTGGGGAGAGATTTTTGAAAGGAGACCTGTGATTTTTCAGCATCCATGAAGTCTGCTAATGACTTACGGACGTTTTCAGTCATAGAACTGGCATCCACAGCCAATCTGTAGGCTCCTCTTCTGGAAGATGATACTATTGAATTGAGAAATCTCTGTGTGGCATCAACAGCGATTTTGGGAACCAGGGTTGTACTAGCTGAATCGAGATACACAAGCTCTGGTTCTACATCATAAACGCCAAAATCCGCTTTGATGTCCATTGCTGCTGTCATAGTCAGTTTTGTACACGGGGGTCTCTTTAATTGTTGGCCTTGTGTTCAGAAATTGATGAGTCCTTTGAGTGTAACACCCATTGAAGGCCATTTCATAATGACCGATGATGGTCTTCTATTCGAGGTAAAGGGGGTCGTCCATCCCAGAGACCGCGTTATCGCATATTTACGATACGTCAAAGATGAACAGGGAGATCGTCAAACAAGAAGTGGGACTAGGTTCAGAAAGGTATACAACCTGATAGAACGGGATGAGATTCTTCGTGAAAAATACCCACAGTATTTGTGGCTCGATAAGAAAAGGGGACGGCAATTCCAGGTGGTCCCTAGAAACCGTATATCATTTGTTCTGAATCCAACGGACGGTCTACGACAGCTTTTCGATATGGGTTCACACATCTCAGATTTAGAACGAGCTTCTCGTGATCTTGCCGAGCTCTTAGTGGATAAGACTGGCGTGAATTATTCAGACATAGGACTCACAGGGTCTCAGCTTGTGGGCCTCTCTAGTCATAAGTCTGACATTGATCTTGTCGTTTACGGGTCAAAACCTGCTAGAAAGATTCACAGCTCGCTCAAGGGTAAATTCGATTCATTCCCGGAGATGATACAGTATCAAGGTGACCCACTGAAAATGCATGTGAAGTTTAGATGGGAGAAACATGAACAATGGACGAAAGCATTGCAGAAAATCGAATCTCAGAAGATTCTTCAAGGATTGTTTAGGTCGTATGACTTCTTCATCAGAGCAGTGAAACTTCCTGAAGAGATAGATTACAAGTATGAAGACCTAGTCATTCGAGATAAGGGCATTCAAACAATAAACGGTACCGTTACGGATGACTCTGATTCGATATTCACTCCATGTATCTATACTGTAGAAACGGATGATACAACCAGGATAAAGAGGTTGGTCAGTTTTCGTGGAAGATTTACAGAACATGTCTTCGCAGGTGAAACAGTTGAGGCACGCGGAAGATTGGAAATGGTGACAAATGTGAATACTGATGAATCGTTCACTCAGTTGGTCCTCGGGGAGGATCCATTAGACTATTTGATGCCAATTCAAACCATCGAAGAAGGTTGACATGTTCACCTCATTAACAGGTTTTCACAGTGATTATGTGTGAATGGCGCCTTTTTTGTGAACAGTTCTCATGAAAGAGCGTTCAAAAGACTTTAACTGATGAAAGAAGAGCCCATAGACCTTCTTGAGTGTGTGAATGAAGCCACCCCTTGGTTTCCAGTGGAACAGGACAAAAAGAGATATGAAATGCATATCAGTTCATTCACAAAGCACATATTCTAGTGAATAGGAGATGGTTTGTACAATACCCTTATTTTTGCTAAATAAGGGCTCATAACGCTTCTTTCCTCATCTATTGACCGTTTAAGCTGCCAGCACATCGGTATCAAGCCGGACGTGTTCTGAATACGTATAGGCGCATTATGTTGCCGTTATCCCTGTATTGCTAATTCACATACTCACACTTATTTGGTCGCAGTCTGTATTCCGTTGTGAATATTGTAGTGGGTATGAACGCCCGAAGAAGATTTTGGTGGAATACTTGAAGTCTGAAGATCGTACGAACTATGTCTACCGATTCACGTACAACTCAGGACCAGGACTTCGAGAGGTATTCCAGTGCAAGTATGTCAAGCCTGATGAGGCATTGACAAGATTCCAGAGAATTCTGTCCCTGACTGAAGAACCCTTTGACTTCAAGATTGTAGTGATTGATGAGTCCAAGAGAGAAGAATCCAGCTTTGAAGTTGAGGGTGGCAGTGTAAAGGAAATGATTGACAAGTTCAGGGTCTTTTTGGAAGCAAGTACAGGCATACTATTTGTGGCAGAACAAGAGGATGTCGAGGTCGAGTTTGAAGAGATTTCCTTTGAGTCAATGAGTAGCTTTGAAAAGATGCACATAGTGATCTATGCCTCATTCAAACATGGCAAGTTCTCCTCGCTTGACGTTGCTGAGATATTTGAAGCCACGTTCAATGAAGACCTACCGAAGAGTACTGCATCTACCTATTTAGCTAGAATGTGGAAAGATGGTAAGGGGCATCTTGAGAGATATGGCAATCGTTCTGGCTACACATACAGACTCAAGACAGAGGTTTCCGAGGTCCAAAAAGAAACTGAAAGAGCCGAGGATATTCTTGCGTCAATCCAGATGCATGTTGGCAAATAATCCAACGACTCTTTTCAATGGCCAAGTTCTATAATTTGGTAGTACGTTCCTCCAGTTTGATGTCTAATGTTTCTAATTCCTTTAGAATTGGTTCATAGACCTCTGGCATAACTGGTCGGTGAACTCCAATCAGTTTAATGACACCCTCAAGAATCATTCTGCTAGCGATAGCTACAGGCAGTGCAACGGTTCTAGACATAGAAGAATCTCCGTTGGGTATACCATAATCAATCATTGTGGATGTGATCTTCTCTTTATGATCGGAGTATTCAGCGATGAATTCATGATGCATGACAATCATATCACGTTCTCCAGGAGCATACTTTAGCTTCTGCTCGAACAGATTGCATAGTGAGTCTAGGTAAGTTGTAACATCGGATGGGACCTCTTGGTTGCTAAACAAGCCCAGCCAATCAAGTCGCTGAATTATTGGGTCATCTTTCTTGAGATCGACTTTTCTTGATGTTGCCCCTGCTGAGGATTCCGAGTTTTCAGCGTGAGCTAGCTCACTCATCATCTCAGCGTAGGTCATGCCAATGAAGCTTCGCTCTTCAATAGATAAGAGACCTAAGTCAGCTACTTTCTTGAGTGTGCCGCACCAGCCGAGATTTCTGTAAGTACCTCTCTGCATTGTCTTGGTTTCTTGAATACCGTAGTAATCGATGAATGGCATACTATCACGATTAGGATAACCCTCGAACTTGCCCGCACCAGGCACTTCAACTATCTCGTAATGGTCAAAGAGCTCGGGACCAGGAATCTTGACTTCTTTACCGTCACGTAGAAATTGAGCGTCGTTACGGCCAGCAAGAAGGACCCCTCGTGGACTCCATGAGAGCTTGTATCCAAAGGGATTATCATTAGCATCTGGAGCTGGGAGACCGCCAGTGAAAGACGTGAAACTAGAAATTTTCCCACCTTGATTGTGGACATGATCAATAATCTGCATGGCGCTC
>JAEOTX010000242.1 GCA_016839605.1 Candidatus Thorarchaeota archaeon
AACCGCAGCTTGGAGACTCCAAGATGGCCAGTACTTCAGCTAAAGACTCAAAGGCTCCGACTAAGCCAACAGATGTCCTCATAATTGGAGGCGGAATGGCAGGCATTAGTGCTGCACTCGCTCTCGCGGAGGGAGGACATCACGCACACATCATTGAGAAGACAGTCAACATCGGTGGGAATTATGTTGCGATCTACAAGATCTTTCCCGCACTCGAATGTTCCGCATGCGTAATGACACCTCTTACCTCCTTTGTAGGAAAACATCCAAACATCACAATTCACGCACTCTCAACTGTTGAGAAAGTCAGTGGATCAAAGGGTAATTTCTCAGTGACTGTAAGAAAGAAAGCACGCTATGTCAATGAGGACACATGCACAGGCTGCCAATCGTGTATCCAGAACTGTCCAGTTGAAGTACCAAACGAGTATGACTTTGGGCTATCGTTGCGTAAGGCAATCTACATGAACTTCCCTCAACAAATCCCTCTCGTTGCAGCAATTGACAGGGATTCATGCATAGGCTGTGGAACATGTGCAGCTGTCTGTCCAAATGACTGTATACTTTATGATGACGAGGATAAGGTGTACGATCTCAATGTTGGCTCAATAATAGTTGCTACAGGTGTCGAAGAGTACAAGCCATTGGACTATGGAGAATATGGCTATGGCATCTTCCCAAATGTTGTGACTAGTCTGGAGTATGATCGACAAACTCACCCCACCGGACCTACAGATGCGCACATGATACGTCCATCAGATGGACGGGAACCGGAGAGAATATTGTTCGTCAACTGTGTTGGGAGTAGAGATGTGCGTGAGAACATTCAAGGCTACAGTAGTCATTGTAACAGGGTCTGTTGTTCATTCGGTTGTAAACTAGCACAGGTCACTCGAATGCACTACCCAGAAGACCATTGTGAGATAATCTACACCTATATGGATATGAGAACTGCAGGTAAGTCATTGGAAGAGTTTCTTTGGGACACTGAGCACAATCAAGGCATCAAGTTCATCAGAGGTAGAGTAGCTGAGATATCTGAGGACATTGATACACATGACCTCTTTGTCAAGATGGAGGACACCGAAACTGGCGAGATCATTGATTTAGACAAGATATCTATGGTCGTTCTCAACGCAAGCTTCAGACCCAGTGCAGGCACAAAAGAGACAGCTAAAATTCTGAAGATAGAATTAGAAGACACTGGTTATGTGAAGGAGCTTCATCAAAACGTTTCAGCCTTGGAAACCACTCGACCAGGCATATATATGGCTGGATGTGTTCATGGTCCAAAGGATGGGACTGACACAGTAAATGAGGGCAAGGGTGCAGCTATGGCTGCACATTCAATTCTTCCTATTCCATCTCCCCCAGAGATAGAAAAGCCTCCTCCATTGGAAGTCGGGGAAGAACCTAGAGTAGGGGTGTTCATTTGCCATTGTGGAGGAATCATTGGAAATGTCATAGACGCCCCAGGTCTTGCTGATTGGGCTAGGGACTTGCCGAATGTTGCATATTCGACCGATTATATCTTCATGTGTAGTGATCCAGGTCAGGAGCTTGTCACTGAAGCCATTCTCGAACACAAGCTTAACCGTGTTGTCGTGGGGTCATGCTCGCCTCTTCAACATGAGCAAACATTTCGGAGTGCTCTGGAAGCTGCAGGGATATCGGGCTATTACCTAGTAGGTCCAGTCGGGCTGCGTGAGCAACTAACGCTTGTGAATGTTAATGCTCCACCAGACATGCGTCAAGAGAAAGCACAAGACATGATTAGAAGTGCTGTTGGCAAGGCCATAAACAACGAAATTGTACCCCTTAAGGAAGTCAGTGTGACAAAGGCGGTGATGATTGTAGGTGGTGGAGTTTCTGGAATGACCGCAGCCTTGGACATCGAAAGGAAGGGCTTCGATGTATTCTTAGTTGAGAAACAAAATGTGCTGGGAGGCAGACTGAACGACCTTCACACACTATTCCCAGAAATGAATTCCGCACAAGACTTAGTAGATGAGCTTGTAGCTCGTGTTGAGAATGCAAAGAAGATTAAGGTGCTACTCAACTCAAAGATTGTCAGAAGAAATGGATCCTATGGTAACTACATCATTACTATCGAGAATACACAGACTGGTGAAACGGCAGAATATACAATTGGAACAATGGTAATTGCTGTTGGTACAGAAACCTATGAGCCTCAACAAGGGGAGTTTGGCTGGGGAGAAGTTCCTGGGGTCATGACAACTCTCGATCTTGAGAAGATGCTGAAAAATGGTGATTTAAAGAAACCTCCAAAGAACCCGGTCTTCATTCATTGTGTAGGATCACGACAGACACCTGGCGAAGGTAATCGCCATTGCTCAAGAGTATGCTGCTCAGCTGTCATTGCTATGCAACACGAACTCAAGGAGCTCTATCCTGACATTAAGATATTCTCGGCATATAAGGAGCACATACGACCATTTGCAAACAGAATGGAAGAGATGTGGCGTGAGAATCGAAAAAAGGGCGTCACTTACTTTAGGTGGGTTAGGGATAATCCGGTTGCTGTCGAAAAGGACCCTGATACTGATGGAGCGATAGTGACGGTCTATGACACGCTCTCTCAGAAAACCTTCAAAATCAAATCAGACATGGTGGTCCTAGCTGTGGGCCTTGAGGCACCACATGATGTTAATGAGCTAGTAAGGGCAATGGGAATCAACCGAGGACCAGATGGGTTCCTCCTTGAGATGCACATGAAGTTTCGTCCGGTGGAAACTACAGTTCCAGGAGTGTTCCTTGGGACCACTTATGCAAAGAACGTTGCTGACTCTGTAAATCAGGCGAGAGGTGCTGCTAGTGAGGCCACTGCGCCTCTAAACCTAGGAACCGTAAAAATCGAGCTCCTCACAGCGGAAGTTGATATGGACCTCTGTGTTGGCTGTGACCTCTGCCACTACTCAGATATATGCCCATATGATGCAGTTTCGATGGTGGAGATTGAGCCAGGAGTCAAGAAGAGCGTGACTAATGATATGGCATGTGAGGGGTGTGGAGCATGTACAGCCATATGCCCTACTGGTGCCCGTGACCTAAGATGGTGGCGTGAAAAAAGCTTCTTGCAGCAAATTGAAGAAATGCTCAGGGAGTGAGTGCATTGGTGAATATAGACGGTTTCCGTGCAGGATGGACCGTTCTCAACGAATTGCTAGGCGAACTGAGAGAGATGGACATCTTTATTCCAAATCTGACCTATGCAGACCTACGCAACTCAAAGATGGTGATAGAGTATCTCTCAAGTTTCGAGGGGGATCTCAAAGCCTCAGACCATGCGGATGAGAAACTGAGGATTGAGATGGAAACAAAGATTCTGAGCCTTCGTGAAACCATGATGGTATGGGCTGAAGAACGAAATGGCGTTGGATACAGGCAGGTCTGGGAGGATAAGTTTCAGAGGGCATTGGAAGGGGATGTCAGGTATGTTGAGGAGCAGAAGACTCCCATCTCCGATATACCCAGGGAGAAGGATATAGGCTTCTTTAGAATAAGGCTCCCAGATGAGATTCCAGTAGAGATAATATCAGAATTAGCTGAAGACTGTGGAGTCCTCATTTCTTTGGATGGCGACCGACACTTGCAAGTTAGCGGAAACAAAGAGTGTGTCCGGGATGCCATGAAACGACTTGGCGAGCTATTCTATGGAGATAGCAAACTGAAGAAATAGCATCGCTATATAGAAGGCATATCTATGCAATGGTTGCATGCCCGAGTACTACTTCCAGCCTTGCAAATCTAGATTCCAAGGATGTCACTAATTGGCTCCAAAGAGATTCTATTCAGTTCCAGACCAAGCTGTTCATGATTGAGTCCCATTGCAAGGCCTAGAATCTGGGTTACGAACATCGCAGGTAGTTCTAGGGACTCGTCATTTTCATCCTTCAACCCAATCAACTGCACATCGAACTGAGTGTGACATGCCGGACAGTTAGTAACGAGAACATTCGCTCTGGCCTCTTTTGCAGAGATCATCTTGTCCT
>JAEOTX010000052.1 GCA_016839605.1 Candidatus Thorarchaeota archaeon
GACATGAGATGATATACATCCTCATTCGGCATTCTGGAGAAGACAATCAGCATCTTTCCAACTTCATCAATCATGACTAATGATGTAGGAGTATACTCAAGGAACGCGGTTGCGAGAGCATACACACTTCCAGGCGCTCCTTGAACAACAGTGAATAACGAAACAAGACCGGGCTCATCTGGCTGATAAACAAGATTCAGGATATTCTTATCCTTGAACTGTGACAGAACCGATTTGATTTTGTTCCTAGTCAGACCCCAATAGTCCATGAGTTTCTTGTCCTCAAGATCAGCCAAGTAAATAGTTCTCGCAGCGGCGTCAAGTACCTTGGCCTCATTCTGATCAATTTGATGTATTTGTGTTCCTTTCCATTTTCCATAACGTGATCTAAGTTTACGCATTGTACCCTTTCTTGAAATGGACTCCACAATCTTGTCTGTAGAAGTCTTCCATCCCTTATTGGTGTCAAAGAGACCGTGATTAGCAACCCGAGCGGACCAAGCAACATCCATCACGTTGGGTAGCACTCTTCGGACTCGTTCTGCAGAATGCGGCGGCATTTGCATGACCTGGAGGTAAGGAGGAGGGGGACTCTCTCCCAACTCTCCCAGTCTCGTGATCCAGGCCATGTGTTTATGAGGCCACCTGTGCGCCGATCCAAAATACGCCATTGTATGAAGGCCGATTGCGTGTGTCTTGATATGCGCACGTAGCTGCACACCGGAACATAACAGAGCAAATCGGTTAATCCATGCCTTTGTACTGCGTTTTGCTTTTGACCTACTTACAGGCAGCGAATTGGCAACCTTGTCAGAGTGATCGAGATCAACAATGAACTTCCTTACACGACCATACCAACTTGGAAACAATGCACATACTTTGTCCCAGAATAACAACCACGGTGTCTTCTCAGCCAGTGTGGGTGATGGTCGATCTGGGAGTTCCAGTTGTCTTTTCTCTGCTAAATTCATGAGTCGAACATATTGTGGGGGCTCTACGCCATCGATTACACACTGAATATGCCCCATGATGAGCGCTCTTAGAGTTGGAGTGGCGTTTAGTCCCCCAAAGAAATCCACAGGATCAACTTTGGGAATCTCTCGCTTCGTAGTCCAAACGAGAAATGCCATCAGTTCCTCGCGAACATCTGATGGAAATGATAAAGGAATCAAGGGTTCCAATGACTCCCGCATGTCACTACCGATTTGCAAATCTGGTATTACAACACCCTTTGTCAGTTCCACAATCTCTTCCCAAGGAGGTGGCGATCCTTTAAGCATCCGCAGTGCATTTTCTCTCGCTCTTTCAGGATCTTCTTGACCGAAGTATCTGTTCATAGACCTATTTAGCTCCCATTCCTCCTGTAGTTCCAGGACCCCACCCTCATAATTCTGAATCATATGGCTTTCATAAATCGTGTCCGAATTGCTATCAGAAATCGTCAGCCAATAATTCTGGTTGTTCCTTACTGGCTGGACTGTGAAGATTGCCTCCTCTTCGCCGCCTAGGACTCTGCCATACCATCCTCCAGTAGAAGGGGGCCAAAATGGATCGGGCATTTGTCCCATCCCTCGTGAGTAAGGTTTCCGCGCTATAAGCTTCGGTCTGAGTGATACTTCGGTTTTCTGGTCGAGTGGGTCCACCTGACTTCTTCCATCCTCGCCTACAACAATTGAAACCCTTGTAGTGAAATATTCGTCCGACGAACCAGCATGGATTACTTCACCAGTAATTGATCTTATCAACACCTCATCTGATGATATTACTAGTTCACTTCTCTCACCTGAACTGCTGAAGACAGGCAGGCTTGTGAACCTAGTCCACTCTCTCAACCAGCTACACACTCTTCCCAAGTCAGACTTTGGGTCGAATATTAGATTATCCATGCATGTACTGCATACTGCTTCAGCGGAAATGTGGGACGAGAGCAGTGAATCTATATTTCAATGCCCAACTATTTTGCTACCATGGTTCAGGGCTAAATGGTCGGCCTGGATGCTTTGAGTTCATTTTATTGCTCACCTACACGGGATTGTTCTGAAGCATCGAACGTTAACTTCCGATAGGCGAATTGTACAGACAGTCTACTATGAATTGACGAAAATTTGCATCTGAGGGCCTTATGGAGGCATATTTCTGAGTGGCCTTTATTACACCCACTAGGAGAATGACTTGTTTGCCGTGCAACAAAAAAGACGCAGCCTAAGAACCGTCTTTACCTGTGCTGATTCTTCTCAATTTATGCAATGGCAGCTTAATTCTTCCAGTGGTATGCAATACTGCTAGCGCAGAAAATGTGAAAAATGACCCCAAAAGCATAACCGCTACAACTGCATCAAAGACTACAAACCATGGTGCCGCACCCTCCAGAGTTGCTGTGAAATAATCTGTACTGGAGGTATATGTCACGCTATCTGAATCTAGAAGAATGGCTTCCCTAGGTTCAAGCTCATTGTTGTACTTCTCTAGTCTCACTTGGACTTCCTCTTCCGAAACGAGAATCTCGGAACCATCTTCCATCACAAAAATGAGTCCTGAGAAGACGAAAGTGCCTCCGAACTCAGAGATATGTGATGCAGCAGCATCATCATCAATAGTGATTGTTATCGCTGCCAATTGACCATCCCCAATTGTATCATTGAGCATGAACATCGGAGAAATCGGAAGTAAATCATGCGGGTACCCTGCACTGTCACGCCATTTTGGATAGAATGCAATATAATCTGCAATTACGCTGCTAACCACTGGTCGTCCTAACATAGTCTTCCCATAATAGAATCCCACAAGGGCGTACATGTTATGTTGGCTGTAGTATGGGTCACTTGCTGTATTTGGTGTCTGCTGTGAGTGTATGTATGTGACTTTGAATGTAGCACGCATTAAGAATATCTCTACTCCGTCCTCGAGTCGGAATGTCAGTCTATAACCGAACTCGTCTATAGTCCTTCTACTCAAAGCCGGGATTAGATTGTGATTGCGATTGCCAGCAGCATGAGCCGCGGGGAGCATGATCCCTGGAATCACCATTAGCATGATGAATGCCAACGTCAAAGGACGTGCTATCCGAGCCATGATAACGAATCTACTCCAACATTGGAAAGGACTACCCATAGCTAAAAAGTGGTTGTTATCTGAGCAATTATGGTAAAAGGAAAAAACTAGCAGTACCCAATTGACGAAAGGTTCTTAACACGTTCTAGCTCATGACCCTCGATTCGGGGCGGTGGCCTAGTCCGGTATGGCGACGGGCTCCAGATCTAGGCGCATTTCGCGTCTGAACAGCGGGGTCAATACGCTGACCGTCGTCGTAGAAGATACTCGTCGATCGTGGGTTCGAATCCCACTCGCCCCACCAATATCTCCTTACCCAATCCTTGGCTGCTGCACCAAGCATTTGAGAAATATATTCAGCTTCGAGTCTATTTCAGATTGGTCCATTCATCTTGTGTAAGAGTGTCTAATTCTAATGAGCATAATAGTGAGTAGCCATACGAGTTTATGGTTGACGATGGTGTATGAATCAAAAGATGATGATAACAAGCGCGAATACATTCATGACATTCTCCCGAACAGAGGACGTCAAGTAAGCCATCATCAATATCAATACCACCTTCGCACATCTTTCAGTTCAATCAACAAAAAAGAGCAAATCTGTCCTAATCTCATTACAGCATATAGTCAACAGTTTTTCTATTTCAAATCCCCAAAGGAATTGATAAAGCGTCTGCGAGATACATGCGAGAACCTTGGAATTGACGGGAATGACATCCTTCTACGTCTTAATGAATTGCTGAAAGAGATGCAATCAAAGAGAACTATGTTTGCAGGCAATGAGGCCAACCCAATTAATCCAAGAAATGGAAGAATCAAAGGTGAATCTTTAGGGTTTATCATGGAATTGTTGGGTGAGTCAATTCAGGATCTAGAAGGGGAAATTAGTAGAATTACTGGCGTGAATGGTCAGGGAGGCCTTCTAGAGCCTCGGTTTCCGGATGAGAACCAGCTACTTGTTGTCCTGACAAGATTATATTCAGCCATGGCTAGTGATGGCCACATAAGAAATGAGTCAGGGAAAGGAGAGTATTACGACCCCAAAATCAGCAGAATTGAGAGGGTAATTGAGAATCTGAATGAACTTGGTCAAATCAAATCCAGAATCATTGAGAAAACAAGAGGAATGTATAGACTTCACATACCTAGTGTTGTCGGATCTCTACTACTTCTGATTGGCTTTCCTATAGGGGACCGTACTATGCAGAATAAGGGACTCTCTCCATTCATTGTTGAAGGGCCATCAGAGGTTCTGATTGCATATCTAGAAGAAATGGTGCCGGAAGAAGGATGTTTCAATAATACAACTGGGATATCTTGGAATAGGACACATTGCATCTATGGTCCTGGAAAAGCTGGGAAAAAGTATGAGCAACCTTCGTTATCCAAAGAGCAAGCAGATTACATCAAGAAAATTGCATCTGATACTGGTGATACAAAAGATAGGAAGACTCTACCTTGGAGCGAGCTCGTTTTGAAGGCTGAAGATGGTAATGAAATAGCAAAGAGTATAGCGGACTTCGTGAATAACAATCCAAATCAGCTAATCAAGGATGAGGTAAGAATTGCAGGACGTTTGGGGATCGAAGTTGATGAGGGACCTTATCGTTTAAGGTACTACAAGAAAACAGGAAGAATCACATTTGTTACATCCGCCAGGACTAAGAGCTTTGATGATGCGGAGAGATGGGGTCAGATTTGCCCTCCAAATGATGTAGAGAAAAGGAAGAAGATGCTGAATTGGCTAGCAGGACGAAAAGGCATAGTGAGTGCTTCAACAGATTAGGAATCCTACCCCATCCGCCCCACCATTTTTAGTCCTGCAGCGAGCAGTCGAGAGTATAATAAGCAAGATAGAATGGTCACATAACATGAGCAGCAAGGGGGACATCTTGGAAGGAGTAGCCGGGGTCGATGAAGCGGGCCGAGGACCAATGATAGGGCCCCTCGTTGTTGCTGGTGTCTTAATCCAAGAAGTTGAACTGGCGAAGCTTGAAGCCAGCGGAGTAAAGGACTCCAAGACACTCACCCCAAAACGGAGGGGCATATTGGCAGAAGTGATTACCGGACTTGTTGACAAGATTGAGATACGAACTGTGACAGCAGCCGAGATTGACCGACTCAGAGGTAGAGGTATTTCTCTCAACGAGATTGAGGTTCAGCAGTTCGTTTCAGTACTTTCAAAACTTAATCCAAAGACCGCTTTTCTTGATGCAGCAGATGTCAAAGCAGAGAGATTTGGGGACACTATTGGAGACCGGAGTGGACTTACCGCGCTTGGATGCAAAATCATCTCAGAACACAAAGCAGATTCAAAGTTCCCAATCGTGTCAGCCGCATCAATTATTGCCAAAGAGGAGCGAGAGCGCATTGTTTCACGTCTGCACCGGAAATATGGGGACTTTGGTTCTGGTTATCCCTCAGATCCCAAGTCCATAGATTTCATCCGTTCACTAATCGAAGACGGAGCAAAGGTACCGTCAATCGTGAGACAGAGCTGGGAATCTGTCAGAAGACTTCAGAATGACGCAGATACAACACAACAGACGCTTGATGTCTAACAGGTCATTCCGACCGTTCATTGATTATCTTTTTCAGTTCACGAGGTTCGTCTATCTCCTCAAGCTCCAACTGTCTGATAACCGGCAGGTCTGAAACGGCCTCTTCGGTCTTGCCCTCTTCTACAATGATTACTGCATCTGACTCTGTGACCTCAGAAACGCTCTTGAGAATATCCACTCGCTTTTTCAGAGCCCGGCTCCTGATTGAACCAACACCTGACATCAAGGGTGGGCCGACTTCTTTTGCGATTATGTGGAATGGAGCTCTATCAGTCCACATTACGCTCATCTCCAGCTTCTCAAAGAAGTCGTTAACTCGTTGGGCAAGGTCCACATTTTCTATAGGCGCTTTTGTCTGAGGCTGATCCTTAGGAATTGCTACAGAACTTAGCAAATCCACAGGAATTATGAGGTCTGTTTCCAGTTCCCTCTCAAGTTTCTCGGCTGCCTCAACACTGACTGCCATCTCATTCTTCTCATAAGCCAAGACCGCCCTGGCCGACACCTGAATACAGTCAGCCAGCTCCTCCTGGGTCATGTTCAGGGAAAGTCGAACTTCCTTCAGTTTCTCACCATCTATTGATACGAACCGCCCTCCGCGTTGAATAAACTCTCGGGGCTGCTGCTCTTCAACAATCATACTCTCAAAACTATGAGGTGCAATGGTTGGAACACCATACCTCCTGTATAACACGCCGTCGTCAAGAGCCCCTCTCCGTGTAGTCCTACCCACAATCAGTGGTATGGCATCGAAAAACTGGGCTACGAGCTGCAATACGATGGCATCATCCTTCTTGAACGCATCAATATTAGCAAGTGTCTTGACCAGGATAATCTTGTCACCCCTTCGGGCAACCATGTCAAAACAGCTTGGCCTGACGTCACACTGCGATGAGATATCGAACCCAGCCTTCACTAGATGTGATGTGACCTCTTGTATTAGCTGAGTTCGTGCTTTGGTCATTGTTTGGACCTAAGGTTTCATCTGCCTTTGAAGGTTTTTAGCAATTGCTGATTGTGAAAAAACTCGGTAGTGGAGATACTTCCTACTCATTTTCTACAGAAGTGACAAAACCAACGCATGATGTAGATGGCAATTTCTGTCTTATTGCCTGCACTTGAGGACGCATCAGCTTCTCAATCGGCTTCCATTTCTGAAAATTGGTCCATTCTAGGTCAACATATCCTAGCAAATGATGGACCAGAAAGAGCTCTGGTTTCCCTCCGGCAATGGTATAGATTCCAGTTCCATAGTCCATTCGTCGCAGAATCACTATAGGCAGTCTGATTTCATCATGGAATCTTGGAGGCACTTGACTCACAAGTTCAGATATCTCCTCTTTTTTGAGGATAGATTTTTCGCCATTTCTAGTCATATAGTGTGGGTCATCAGATCTAGCCAACTCCCTCAGACTGAATCTGGTTGCTGGCATATGGTCATTTATTGAGTCAATCTCATGCTGTACTATCTTGTCAATTGGTGGAGTCACATCTGGTCCTCCGTGACACGGCACACCACGAACCTATGATCCTTTTCCAAGGGGTCAAGGGTAACATTCTCAATAACCTCAAGGCCCTGGTCATCTAATGTGGCTATCTCGCTGCTATAGATTTCATCAATCGGCGCTGCTGAATCAATACTTCTTGCTTTGATAGCAATCAATCCCCATGCACCAAAACCGCAGAAGACCCTGATATTGTCAATTAAAATTCGGGCTTGATGTGGCTGGGCAATGTCCTGATAGACCACATCAATTGGTCCAGCTACGAACGGAGCATACTTTGTAGGGTGTCTGGCGTCCTCGATAATTGGAACAATATTACTGCGGGACTCAGCCAGCTGCAGGAGTCCTCGAGCTGTTCGTGCTGAAAACTCGACTGCATAGATAACACCCTGGGGGCCTACTATATCTGAGCAATGGCTTACTGTAGTGCCTGATGCAGCTCCAAGATACAAGACTCGCGATCCCGGCTGGATTGGCATCTCTCCGACCCCCTTCTGAATAGCCGCAGCGAGCTTAGACCTTCGTGGATTCCAAATACGAAAGTCACCCTTTTCCTCGATGGTTAAGACTTTCTCACCGTAGACGCTCTGTCCGGGAACAACACTCCGTGTAGCAAGAGAGGATTTGGCTTTGTCACCAATCCGGAAGACGCCAGGAAACCTATGATTCTCCACAATGGTCATTGTTTCTTGCCTCCTCGTTTCTTCTTCTGATTACCACGAGATCTCCCCCGCTTTGACGGTTTCTTAGTGAATTTCTTTGCAGGCTTTGGCGGAGGTTCTTCAGCATTCTGCCTTTGAATCTCACTCACTCTTTCAAGGAACTTCTTCTTGAGTTCCGTTCCAATATTTCTCTTGGAATACGCATCAATACGTGCCGCAATTGAGATTTTCCCTGCCAACGCTCTTGCAATCTTACCCCTTTGCCAATAGGGGGCACTATGAATTTCAGGAACCTGATAGATGATGCCATGTTTTGGCGGGTCTGTTCCAGTCTTCAGACTTCGAAACAACGCCTTTTCCGCGCCATAGATTTGGACTGTGCTAGAGGGCTTTTTGGCTAAGTCTATCAATGATCCTGCAAGGCTGATTAAACGGGCTCCCACCAGTGGGCCGACGAGAGTAGTTATGTTAGGCGCAACAGATTCCATAATCTGGCCAACATATTCCTCAATCTCGCGTCTCTTGACATAAAGGGTCTGAACGGTGTTCGCCAAGCTTTGTGCAATAGACAAATCGTTGGTTTCGAAAGGTGCCCCTAGGTCTCTGAGCATTGCATTCATAATACTTTGAGCTTGCTGTTCTGGAACTCCTGCTTTGGACAGACAATCAATTTCGATTTTTGAACGCTCTCCACAATTGCTCACCACATTAGCAAATACCTCATGCTCCTCTACTAAATCATTCAAAGAAGGATGGTGAAGCGAGTACCATTCTCTCAGTCTCATCGCTAGAATGTTGATGGACCTATCAACTTCACCGATTGCATCTATTGCATGTTTCACGAGAAGGTCTTTCTCTTCACTAGCGGCAGTTATCGCTGCCCGAGAGATATGAATAGCCACCTCTCTTCTAAATGAAGCAATGCCTTCCTTCTCCTTCAGAAGGCCCGATTCCAAGAGATACGTGTCTTGAGTATCGCGGAAGGACTTGAATACAGTTGATGTTTCATTCACACTTACTGGAACTTGAGTCAAGCTGGACAGAGCGCGGCTTACCATCCCGTTCTCAACTACAACACTCTCGACTCCAAGACTCGCTAATTCCTTAGCTATGTTCCCTAAGCAGTCTGTAGGTTGTCCTTCTCCTAGAATGGCGAACTCGGAAGATATCGCTTCCACGTCAGGGTATACAACCTGTTCTGAGATGACCTTCCCCTTCTCATCAAGTAAGAAGAGACCAAAGCTGGTGAGGACTAGATGGGCTATCAATCTGTTCTTCCCCGAGCTTGATTGACTACTCGTGAGTCGGATAAGTTTAGTGTTAGGCCACGTTTACCAGCTGCCGTCTACCTTATTACGAGATAACCGCCAAATTAGCGCCTAGGTGCTCTCTTGAAGATACAAGGATATTGGCTTGCTTCAGGGATTCTGGGAGTCACCAGTTCTACTCTACGTCGTGTACATGAGTCGGGAGCAGATGCTGTCGTCACGAAATCTATAGGTCCTAGACCCAGAAAGGGACATCCCGGACCCATTTTGGCTACTTCTCACGGCGGATTACTCAATGCAGTAGGTCTGACAAATCCTGGTATTGATTTTTTTGCGGAGGAAATGGCTGAACTCAAGAAGAGTGGTGTTCCAATTGTCCTCAGCATCTTTGGGAACTCGCCTCAAGAGTTAGCTGACGTGGCATCCAAAGGAGTAGAGATGAAGCCGGAAGCGATTGAGCTCAATCTATCCTGTCCTCATGCTGAAATTGCGCAGATTGCTCATGACCCCAACCTCACACATGAATATGTGAAGGCCGTCAAGGAAGTCGTCGAGTGTCCTGTATTTGCTAAGATCACTCCAAATGCCTCTGATATTGTTGCAGTGGGAATAGCTGCAGAAAAAGCTGAAGCCGATGCTATTGTGGCAATCAACACTGTACGTGCCATGAAGATCGACATTCACCAGAGGCGTCCTGTTCTAGGGAACAAAGTAGGTGGCCTATCTGGCCCTCCTGTATTTCCAATCGCTGTAAGATGCATATACGACCTTCACAACTCACTCTCAATACCCATCATAGGTGTGGGAGGAGTGACCGCATGGCAGGATGCCGTGGAGATGCACCTTGCTGGTGCGAGTGCAATTCAAATTGGAACTGCAGTGATAGATGGATTAGACGTGTTTGGAGAAATCAAAGAAGGCGTTCTGAATTATCTCAAAGCTGAAGGATTCTCACAGGTGTCTGACATAGTGGGTCTAGCAGGGAGGTGATCAGTCTTGAATCTTGATAGACTAATGGGCCGACCAAAATCTGTGAGAATCAATGATATGGTGGAGGAGAGCGACAAGACTCGAACAGTCAGATTCAGCTACCCATATGATGACATCGAGTTTCACCCAGGCCAATTCATGATGATCTGGGTACCAGGCGTTGATGAGGTTCCAATGAGCATTTCATACTGGAATCTTCCTGATGTAGGAGTGACAGTAGCACCAATTGGCGAAACTACTAAAGCTCTGGCCTCATTGGATGTTGGACAGCTAATCGGAATACGCGGTCCATTTGGCACATCTTTCAAGACGAATTCTAAGAATGCACTTGTTGTTGGAGGTGGTATTGGGATGGCCCCGCTAAGACCACTGACCTATGAACTTCTTAGCCAGAATGTGCAGGTGACACTGCTTATTGCTGCCAAAACAAAGGGCGACCTGGTCTATCTGAAGGA
>JAEOTX010000243.1 GCA_016839605.1 Candidatus Thorarchaeota archaeon
AGTACGGCGAATACAGAACGAGAACAGGTTTCATCTTCCCATTTCTGAAGACAAGACATAGGGGATTGGAAGTCATCATCACGATTGTGGTGGCTGCGATTCTCCTCTTTAGCACTATCTACTTAGCGGAAGTCTTGCACCCATAGATGCCATTTGGCTTACACAAAGGAGAGTCTAAGCAGCCAAGCTTCTTAGTGGGCACTATTGAGGTGATTCCTGATTGATTCAGCAACGACACACGCTGCCCTATCGTTTACTTTCATTAGATTCTTGGTGAATCCAAACCCCAATCTTCGAACTGGGTCGGCAAATCCCAATGAGCCGCCGAACCCTGGGTGACCAAATTCTTCCCCGGATCGGCCCATTGCTCTGCTCCACTCCTGATTGACATCACCCCCAAGAAAATACCCGAGAGATTTGGGTATCTGAATACCGTACACCTCGTCTGGGGATTCAGTTTGCAAAGCCCGAATCGAATTGACTCGCTCTTCAGATAGAATCCGTATTCCATCCAACACTCCAAGGCTAGCTAGCATCGCGTAATGGCGAGCAATGGCACGTGCGTTCATAATGCCGCCACATCCAGGGATAGAAGCCCGACGCACGTCAGGACGATTGACGACCTCTGCAGAAGTGACGTGTGGCGGAGTCACCCGCAGTGAAAGTTCTGTGGGTTCGGCTTCTGCTCCATCGGAAGTCGGCTCTTGTTTGAGGGGCGCAACACGGTCTTCTACAGCCTCAGGAATGCCTAGATAAAATGAATCGATTCCCAGTGGCTGACAGACCTCTTCTTGAACGAACTGCGCGATTGGTCGACCATCGACCAGACGGATGATCTCACCAATTATCCAGCCGAAGGTCCAAAAATGGTAGCCGGTCCTCGTCCCTGGTGACCATAGTGGCTCGTGTTCAGCAATGGCTGAGCACATGACATCCCATTCAGTCATCATCTCAGGAGTCACTCCTTCGGGCATGTGTGGAATCCCAGCTGAATGAGTGAGGACATGACGAACCGTGATTTCCTCTTTGCCACGAGCTGCAAACTCAGGCCAATAAGCCGCTACACGGGCATCGTACTCCACAAGACCACGGTCAACCAGTATGTGGAGACAGGTTGCGACAAAGCCTTTGGTGGTTGACCACGAGGTGAAGAGCGTATCGCCATTGACCTGCTGCCCGCTGACATCATCAGTGACTCCGGCCCAAGCATCGACTACGAGTTCGCCTTCAATATAAGCCGCCACCTGCAGGCCAATTTCCTCACCTGACTCCACCATTTCGTCTATGATTTTCTGCACACGATCATTCAGCCCTTTTATCATTGACATCCTTCTCCTCAGACCCATTTTGCACCACGAGCTCTGCACGCAGTCTTATATTACACCTAGGTTGATTATTCATTATACATGATATTCGCGAATTGATCGCATCATACATCGATGCAGATCCCCGTTGGGGAGGCTGTTCAAGGAGTCCTTTGTTCTAGCGAAGCTCCATGTAAGAAAAAGACCAATGCACGGGTTGATTCGCGCAACCTTGTGTATCAGCTGATTGCTAAAAATTGTATGGGAGGTGAAAAGACTGAAGAAACTGAGTTTGACGAAACGATTGAGCGTGTCTCTCCTGATAGCCGTCTTCCTGGTGACAATAGTGGCAGCAGTACCGGTTGATGCTTTCAGGCACAGGTGCAGACCTATTCGAGGTGCCATGGACCTCATCTTCGTAGGGCGACCCTCTGAACCTGGAGAGCCAGGAAACTTGCTGGCGTGGGATGGAACAATCTGTGGTGGCATCAAGGGAAAGATGCTGTTCTGGAACACATATCTCGGGCCAGCGGAATTTGACCCGGACTGGACATACTTCACAGAGATCTGGCAAATCCTGCATCGCCGTACAGGACGAGTGCTGTTGGAGGGAGTGGATGAAGGATATGTCACTCCTGAAGGGCGATATTTCATGTGGGGTAGAGTGACCGTCGCTTCGCATAGATATGCACGATATATTGGTCATCGAGTGTTCATGTTTGGCGAAATAAACTGGGTGACCCCAATGGTAGAAGGCACCGCGCCTGGTACTTTCCTCCTGTTCTAGGGTGTAATTGGAGTCTCGAAAACAGAGGTGTCTGGCTCAGTGCAAGGCACCTCAACTCTTATTTTCATTTTGTCGGGCCCTTTACCTACTCAATAATGCAAGTGTAGGTCAATCCCGTTTTGCACCATGGTCTCTGCACGCGTTCTTATATTCCATCTATGATGTCATACATCTCAGATAATATTCGCATAATGATTTCATTGCCACATTGATGGCGGCCCCTGTTGGGCAAGATGTCCACTGATTTCTTTGTTCTGGCGAATTAGGAGAGGAGAGAATGAGAGAGAAAAGATGGATGGTGCTTGCTCTAGCAGTGGGCTTATGCATAATGTTGACATTGCCACTCTATGTAGATGCAACATCTACTGGTTGTATTGAGCCTTACTCCGGTTTGGTGAGTTGGTGGCCTGGAGATGGAAATGTTATTGACATTAAGGATGGAAATGATGGATTCCTGATGGGTGATACCACATTCGCCCCGGGCCTTATTGACCAAGCTTTCAGTTTCGATGGTGATGGGGACTATGTCTGGGCTCCCAGCAACGGCATCTATGAGCTGCAGGAGTTGACGATTGAAACATGGGTTTGGATTGACGAATTGAAGTACGAAATGCAGCGATTCGTAGCACTTGAAGGAGCAAAAGCTGTGTTACGTCACGATGGAGTAACAGATTCCTGGTGGGCTGGCTTGGGTCAACTCCATTTCTATATGAATTTTGGAGGTGCTCCATGGCATGGCGAAGATGATCTTCGTGATATTCGAGTCAATAATGTCCTGGAAGAGGGAGTTTGGTACCATATCGCTGGAACCTATGATGGAAATGAGATGCGTCTGTATCTTGATGGGGAGTTTCTAGCTAGTCATCAAGTGATTGGAACGGTATACAATTCTTGGGGCGTATATCTGAGCTGGCCTAATGAACCTCATGATGGGCTACTAGATGAGGTCTGCATTTACAACCGTGCTTTGAGCCTAGAAGAAATCTACGCAATCTATAGCGCAAGTGCGGCTGGCAAGTGTAAGGTATCAGTCCTAACTGCCGATCTACTCGATTTGATAGAAGAAATGAACTTGAAACAGGGCATTGACAATAGCCTCGATTCAAAGATACAGCATGTCCAGGATGCTTTGGATGCCGCAAATGCTGGAAACAGAGGGGATGCTATCAACAAGCTCTACGCGTTCATCAATGCTGTTGAGGCTCAAAGAGGCAAGGCATTGACAGATGAACAGGCTGACATGCTAGTTGAAGAAGCCTTGCAAATCATCGAACTCATTGAGCTTTATCTTGGAGGGTAGAGGCCTAGAGTAAAGTCCTAGATTCTGGATTTGATAATCAACTGATAGGAGAGGAGAGAATGAAGAAATATGTTCCAGCTATTTCTATAGCTGCGATACTAACATTGCTAGTGATGGCTCCACTTTTTTTGACATCTGAGCCTTACGCACTAGTTACGAAACACTTCGAATCAGAAGACATGAAACGAAATGCTGAATCTACATTAATCTCAATCGTCCCTGGTCAAGGTCCGGAAGTGGTCATGTATGAAGGCGATGACGTGACGCTTGTCTGGACTGTGATAATATTGGACGATATTGACGGCGGAGTCTGGTACATACAAGAGAACTATCAAATGGTCCTAGAGGGGCAATATTTGCACGGCCTGTCTATTCCTTATAGTATCCAACACCTTCCCGTAGGGGTTCATACTATCGAGTTTGCGGCTTACGACAACTACAACCACATAGGGGATCCCGAAACTGATGCCGTCACAGTGACTGTCAATGCTGTTCCGGTCATTACCTTAATCCCTATTCATGAACCAGAACTAGAAATTGAACTAGGACAGAGTGTTGAACTTGAATGGGATGTAATAACTGATGATTTTGAATGGGGATATTATCTGATCTATGTGGATAATGTACTGATACAGTATCCTTTGCCCTGGCCCTGGGTATGGTTAGTCGACGAACCAATTCTGTTTGTTTATGATGATGCAGTATCAGGTTATCCACATCTTCTTGGATGGCATGAAATCAGATTATGGCTCTATGAACCAAGTGGGGACCTCCCCAATTGGCCTCCAGATGCCTTTGACATAACTACTGTACGTGTATGGCCAGAAGAGATTCCCCCGGTAATTACTCATGAAGACGATGTAGTTAAGTATGAGTGGAGCCCTGGAGAGCTTTCTTGGACAGCTCATGATAGCGCGGGTTTTGCACCCGATGGCTTTCCGGACAAGTATGACATCATTGAGGATGGGGATAATGTTGAGAGTGGGGACTGGTACAATGGAGTCCCCATTGAGTATTCCCTCGCACACCTCTCATTAGGACATCACACAATCTCCATTGTTGTCTATGATACCTGTGGAAATTCGGATTCTGACTCAGTAGAGGTAGAAGTTCTTCCACCCGGTGGAGAATTCATGCCCCTGATGCTCAAGCTCAGCGGCAGTTTCGATTACCTGCTTAAAGAGGACATACATCTGCAACTTGCCGCGTTCTTAGTAGACATTAGTACTGGAGACCCTGTGACAGGTGCAACCATCACAATCGACATCTATGATCCTGATGGCTCGACTTTTGTTTCTGAAAGCTTCGAGGAGGGTACAGATCCGGGTGTCTATGTCTACACCTACCCTGAAACTTTCAAAGATTCAAAGAAGGATTGGGTGAAAGGAATCTATATCGTCTATGCCCATGCAACAGCTCCAAATGGAGCCGAAGCTGTAGACATGATCCAGTTCCATATTGATCCTCCAGGAAGTCAGGGACCGGATATAGTCATCCTTGCCCTTGGCGGATTCATTGGACTGTTGGTTTTGGACACTTTGATAGCTAGTCGCTATTTGTGGAAGCGGCGAGCCTCAGAAATTAGGAGGTTTCGAATGTGAAGTGGAAGTCTTTGTTGATATTCACAATCCTTGCAATTGGACTAATCCTAGTAAGTGTACCACCTACAAAAGCAGGTTCCTTACAAACCCAAGAATATCAAATAACAACATCAGACCTTTACGAAACGAACCCTACACTCGGTAATGATGATGTTTCGGATTTGGTAGTATACACGGCGAAAGAACTCCTACCAGATGGCTCTTTGGCTCAAGGGGATATTTGGTATCAGCGGCTAGATAATACCGGAGCTCCAATTGATCCTGCAGTACAGGTGACCTCTAGTGATAGAGATGACCGATTCAGCGATATCAGCGGGGACTACATCGTCTACACATCCTATGACAGTCCAAGCTCGAAAACCGGCAAGATTATGGTCTATCAGATTTCAACGGATGAACACCATGAGGTTCGTACACATGAATACCTCAGGGAAGCGAGGATCGAAGGGAGACTGGTCGTCTGGCTTGAAGGAGATAGATTCTCAGCTCAGGTTATGATGTATGACATAGCTTGGCTCGGATCTACTTTTGAGCCCATTCTAATCGCAGGACCCGATCCTTCAAATTACGACGTGGAAATCGGTGAGCGTTTCGTGGTTTGGGCGGAGTTTGTATGGTCCGAAATGTACAACCAATGGCATCATGATATCGTCGCATATGATCTGGAAAGCCTCATCCGCATTGAAGTGGCAACTGACCAGGGTCTCAACGAGATTCTCCCTGAAACTAATGGACCGTGGATTGTTTGGTTTGCGAATGAAGTGGGCACCTATAAAACATGGATTAAAGCGAAAAATATGGATACTGGCGAAGTACGAGTTATTGCAGAACCTGTAAGTGAATATGAGGGATTCTTTTACCCATCGATTGACGGCGACCTTATTGCCTATGAATACATGACATGGGAATTGGATCCTACTATAGAACCGATTATGTCTGACATCTACATGTATAGGCTTTCCAACGGGGAAATCTTCCAAGTCACGAATGACCCATATTTTGAGTACTTCTGTGACATCTTCGACCAAAGGGTCGCTTACGTAAGTGATAGATATGGCAATGAGGACGTGTTTGTGTCGACTTTCGAGTTTATCTATGAGGGCGACATCTCCGTTTCGCCTTCAAACTATGACTTTGGCGATGTAGAACTAGGGACTGCAAGTACAACTATTGTAACTATCACGAATGTTGGAGAGGATTCACTCACTATCAGTGATGTAGTCTTCTCCAGTGAAAGCAATCCCGACTTCTCCATCTCATACGCACCGAATCTACCAGCAATCATTTCTCAAGGAAGCACTATCGATATTGAGATTACGTACACTCCTTCGGACTTCGGCGCTTCTTCAGCAATCCTAGAGATTGCTAGCGATGATAATGATGAACCAATGGTCATAGTAAGTTTCTCTGGAACAGGTGTTGAATACGAGCCTCCTCCTTCTGAACAGATATCTAACATCTTGGAATTCATTGACCAATCAGTTGAAGCAGGAACACTGGAAGGAGATGGACCTGGCGCATCTGGCAAAGGACGCCTGAATGCACTACGAAACATGATTGAAACTGCAGGAAATCTCATCGATGAAGGCCGTATCGATGAGGCATGTCGGCAGTTGTGGAATGTATATAGGCGTACGGATGGCAATCCCCGACCTCCAGATTTTGTCACAGGCGAGGCTGCCTCAGAATTGGCAAGTCAAATCCTAGCACTTCTGGATAGTCTTGGTTGGTCCGAGCCTTGATGACCCTCTGAGGATAAGCCCATCGTGATCCGATAACTAAAACCATTGAATATCTCGCTGAAGAAGGAAAACGATGTATGTAGAATCAACCATAGATAGCGTTGCTAATGCAAATGTAGAGCAACCTAACGTGTATATATATTCTAATTGAAAAGCATCTGTGCCTTCACAGGATTCCTTGACTTCCTTTCATCGTTTTTGTTAAGAAGTCCCTCTTTCACTTCGCTTCAAAACAACTAACACAAGGGATAAATCAGAAGCATAGCTATGTATTGTAGCTAGCATTAGGATACTATGAAGTACAAGTGATATCAAATCCAATAGCCAAATCGATTCAGAGAATACTGCAAGCGACGCCAAGTGGATGGTGATCACTCTGGACAAGATTGACATGGCGATTCTTCGGGAGATGCTCGCCAATTGCAGAGCTAGTTATAGGGCGATTGCTAGAAGGACGGGTCTAAGTCCAAATGCAGCCAAGAATCGTGTTGAGAATCTGATTGAAGGAGGAGCAATCACTCGATTTGTTGTCAAATTAGATACTAAGGCGGCAGGTGCAGGTTGTTTCCTAGGGTTCGTCCTTACTGATGGGACTGAGAGTATTCAGGATTTCTTGTCCTGCATTGGAGAAAACCCCATGGTCTTTCACGCAAGTGAACTTCTTTGTATAACTGGGGGCGCATATCTCGTTGCTGGTGAACATCCAAGCTCGGCTATGCTCGATGAGTATGAAGCCTTCCTTAGAACCTTAGAAGAGGTTCAGTCTGTCGAGTTTCACCCAATGCACTCTACTGACGCTGGACAAGGGCTCAAGGCTAAATTCACAGGAATACAACTGAAAGTCTTGAAATGCCTATTTCAGAATCCTCGCATGCAGATCAACGAGATTGCTGAGATGACTGGGATGGCATCTAAGACCGTCCGTAGAGCACTGAAAGAGTTGATGGATGGTGGGAAAGTCATGCTCTCAGCCAGTATTGATCCACCGGCAGTGGGAATTGTGGACATATTCTTTCGAATCACCTGGAACAACGAGATGATATCAGTTGATGAGTTAATTGAATGGCTTTGGAGCGAATATCCTAATAGGTTATGGTATCCATGGATCTCAGAATCCGAGAAGGTAATATTTGCAGACTTTTTTGTGGGGAGTCTTCTCGAAGCCGAAACGATAGCGAAACAGATTAGAGAGTCTCCATTTGTTGTATCGTCTACGCTACTAGTGACCCTTTCCGCTGCGAAGTTTCCCTATTATCCAGAAGTGAAACTCAAGGAGATCTTGGATGATGCAGGTGTCTGAAATCCAATCAGAGGCTGCTTGTGAAGCAATCATGCTTGTAAGCAATGGCAACTGATAAATCAAAACCACATCCATAGTTTGCAACAAGCATTTGGAAACAAAGCATGTCGCTAACAGCACGAATTGGATGGTGGTCACTCTGGACAAAATCGACATGGCGATTCTTCGTGAGTTGGTCGTCAACTGCAGAGCCAGCTATAGGGCAATTGCTAGAAAGACCGGACTCAGTCCAAATGCCGCCAAGAACCGTGTTGAGAGAATAATTGAGAGCGGGGGAATAACTGGCTTCACGATGAAGCTCAGGAGTAAAGCAGCAGGTGTAGGTTGTTTTCTGGGACTTGTTTCTACTGATGGGACTGAAGACATTCAGGATTTTATGTCCCGCATTGGAGAAAACCCCATGGTCACGCATGTAATCGAATTGGTGTGTGCAAGTGGGGGCGAGTATTTGGTTTCAGGTGAACATCCAAGCCACACTATGCTACACGAGTATGAGACCTTCTTGAGAGACTTAGATGGGGTTCAGGATGTTGAGTTTCACACAATGCATACACCAGACGGCAGGCAGGGTTGTACAGCCAATTTCTCACGGGTACAGCTGAAGGTCTTGAAATGCTTGGTGCAAGATGCTCGAATGCAAGTCAACGAGATTGCTGAAATGACAGGGATGGCGGCTAAGACCGTCCGTAGAGCACTGAGAGAGTTGATGGATGGTGGGGATCTCAGATTTACAGTCAGCTTCGGCCAAGCGAATAGAGGAGTTGTTGAAATTATGGTGCGCATCACCTGGGATGATGAGATGATATCAGAAGATGAACTCATTGAGTGGCTTCGGAATGAATATCCTGATGAGTTCTGGGCTCCATGGACCTCAGAATCTGAGGCAGTATTGTTCGCGGCCTTTTCCGTGGGGGCCCTTCTCGATGCACAAAGGATATCACACCGCATTAGAGAAACTCCTTTTGTCACTTCGAGTACGCTAATGGTGTACCTCCATGCTGAGAATTTCCCCTGTTATTCAGAGATGAAACTCAAAGAAATCCTGGAAGATGTGGGTATCTGAAAGTCAAACATCTATGCCATACTGCGTTTCAACACCCATTCACAAGCTGCTAGCATCAGAAACAAGAAAGCGACTAGTGCACCTATATTGGTAAAGGAGATTAGTAGTTCAGGAACTTCCAAGGTAGCCATTCTCAATGCGTTCACGGAGTATGTCAGAGGTAGAAAATATGCAATGACTTGGAGTATGAAAGGCATGGCTTGCACAGGGATGAATACGCCACAGAGGAATATCATTGGGAACCGGAAGAAGTTCGAGAGAGTCTGAGCCTCGAATACCTCAGTCACTGACACTGCTACTAGAGCACCAAGCGCTGAAAGTGTCAGAAGAGTCAGAACAAGAGCAACAAAGAACAAGAGTGGGTCTATCAGGACCATGCCAAACATCGTGATCGTGACGAGCATCATTACTCCAGAGATCATTCCTCCAAAGACCGCACCTCCCAGTACTTTTCCAATCAGGAGTGACCTTATCGATATCGGAGCCAACAAGAGACGTTCAAGTGCACCAATGCGTCGTTCAAACGTAATGACTATTGCCTCCATGCTTGTCGTGCCAAAGACCGCAGCCATAGCTATGAGACCTGGTGCAAGAAAGACAAGTCCAGTTGGGTCTCTAAGCAAGAACGCAAGAGTAAGAACCAGTGGGAATAGGATGCCCCAGCTGATGTTGGGAGGTTTGAAATAGTACGCGCGGAGGTCCTTCATGAGAATGTAGTAAATCCCACTCAGCTCGTTACGCAGCCCTATTTTCTTCCACCCCCCTTTTCCGCTCGTAGTCTATCTGGGGAGCATCCTGTGATTTCGACGAATGCCTCCTCAAGGGTTGCTCGTACTGTGTCCAATGTTTCCACTGACACACCTGCATCAGAAAGCGTATTGATAATGACAGGCAAGGATACACCAGGGTTTTCGATTCGGATGTTTATGATACGTCCATCATGTTCTAGTTCGCCTAGATCATCTAACTTCGAGAGTAGAGATTTGTCTGGTGAACTGGACAACTCTGCTCGGATGACGGGCTGGGTTGCTACACGTCTCTTGATAGCATCAGGAGTGTCCGTTACAACGATCTTGCCCTGCATGATTATGGCTATCCGATCACAGAGCCTATCAGCCTCCTCAATATAATGAGTTGTCAAGAAAACTGTTGTTTCCTCAGTACCGAGTCGCTCGATGAACTCTCTAAGAGTCTGCGCGCTGACAACATCAAGGCCGACGGTGGGTTCATCCATGAAGACAACTTCAGGCGAATGGACTAGCGCAGCAGCTATCACGACTCGGCGTTTCAGACCTTTTGATAGCTTTCCAAACTTTGTATCCTTTCTCGACTGCAGGTCAAAGGACTGAAGGATGTCTTCGATTCGTCCCTGCTTTTCCTGTTTGGGCATGTGATATAGCCGAGATATGAAAAGCAGATTGTCCCACACTGATAGTTCGTCATACAGGTTAGAGACCTCGGGCACTACACCCACACGACGTTTCACTTCTACAATATCATCAGTAATGCTGTGGCCAGCCACCATAGCCGTGCCTTCACTGGGCGTAGTTAGGCCTACAAGCATGCGGATTGTGGTAGTCTTGCCAGCTCCATTAGGTCCTAGAAAACCAAAGACCTCGCCCTTGCTAACTCTGAAGGATATGTCGTCAACAGCCAAGAGAGTACCATAATTCTTTGTGAGTCCTATGGCTTCAATAGCAGGCGGATCCATCGTGATGCCTTCAGTCATCACCAATCCCACGTGATTGGATGCTTTAGATTCTCTGACAAGACGGCCTTATTATGCTATTTGGAAAAGGTACTGCTCAAGGGATCCTGTTTTGTAGTATCTGCTCCTGCAGCGTTCTCGCTTCGAGAGCTGCAATCAATATCTCATCATGTCAAAGGTTCTGTTAAATAGAGGTTAGCAGGAATATGACAAAAACAGGTGAAAATCATGGTTTCAGAGAGTGCCGTTGGGGCAGCTTCAAAATACTTCTCGAATGAGTACAACTGTGCTCAAGCAGTCTTCCGAGCTATATTGGAACACAAAGGGGCATATTTCGATGAGGGAACTCAATTGGCTTCAGGATTTGGTGGGGGAATCACCTATACAGGTCAGCAATGCGGCGCCCTCTCAGGAGCGATCATGGCTATTGGTTTGTTAGTAGGGAAGAAGGTTTCGGATGTGAGAGAACACAAAGCGGAGACTTACAAGCGGTCTTCAGAGTTGTTATCAAGATTCAAAGAGCAGTTCGGGACAATCATATGCGATGATCTGACTGGAGTGAACATGAGTGACCTTGAGGTTAAGAAGAAAGCAATTGAGCGCGGTCACTTCGAGGAGGTCTGTCCTAAGTTCGTCAAGGAAACGGTCAGAATTCTAACTGACATGTTCCCCTAGCCATCAATCTTCTCGAATGATATTGAGTCATTTCTTTCTCTTCAAGTTCAGGAATTTGCCATCCTTCACCTGTGCAAGATATCTCCGACCCTGCATGACCCACATTATCTGATGGCCTTCTTGTGCTAGCTTCGCCCATTTCGAGTCCTTGTGCGGATTCTGTTCGATATACGTGTACCCTCCTCTCTCCACAAGTCTGACCTTACTTTTCGCTGTCTGTCTTATTGGATAGACGTTTTCATCTATCTCAACAGTATCGGATCCTCCAAATATTGCATCAAAAGCCGTAATAGCTACCTCTTCCAAGTTGTCAATCCTTTCTACTTCATCAGACATCATAGCTCGATAAGAATAGTCAACAGACCGCTTTAGTGTTTCCGAACTATCGTTTTTCTTCTCCATCCCGATGAAATTGAGGAAATAGTCGACCACTCTGCTTCATATACTCACTATACTCATCCCCGAACTGCTCAATCATCATCTGTTCTTCACTCGGGATTCTCCTGTAGTTCACCCATATTGAGAATGCGAAGAAGATAAACACAAGCAGGTCTGAGGCAATGAGTATCAACCCTGCGGTATAGACGAATATCCCAAGATACATTGGATGCCTTACTCGACTATAAGGACCGCTAGTTATCAACTTGTGATCCTCTTGTAGCTCCAAGGCAATAGACCATTGCGTATCGAGGTGCCGATGGACCCAGATCAAGTAAAATAGAGGAGGGATTGCCATGACTATTCCCAGCCACTGTACAAGTTCTCCCAGAGGCAGCTTTGTCCAAACCCACCAGGGCGGTGACAAGAGATAGAGGATGAGTCCGGCTCCCCCCACTATGGTGATGATCGCTGTGAGAATCATGACACCCCTCCCCATCTCCTGATCTGCTGTCTTCAGCTTCTCTTTAATTCCAACCAGACTATCATGCGTCTTAGTCTTCCGTCCATAATATCCTCTGACAATTCCCAGCATAATCCATAGGAGAACGAACGAAATGCGAAAGAAGATTTCAGATGTCATTGGAATACCCACCCACTTAATGTTAGATGCCTCTAACTTTAATATGCATCGGACAAAGCATTGATTCTATCTAAAAAAGAGTCGAAAAGTGTATAGGCTTTCTAACACCGTTTCAAGTGTCACAGTTTCTGGAGGCGTCATATAAAGATGGAGGAGATCTTCTACAGAATAGCGCTTGGTGTTCTAATCATAGCCTTCTTTTTAATTCGAGCTCCTAGCGTCATAAGCGCTTCAAAGACCGAGAAGGTCGAGGACAAGAAACCGGCAAGGGAGAGGTTACTTGTGCTTCTTAACTTCATAGGAATGCTAGGCATTCCAGTTATCTACATACTGACCAACTGGCTGG
>JAEOTX010000244.1 GCA_016839605.1 Candidatus Thorarchaeota archaeon
GGATCAGTCTTTTTCTTTATCTTCGCCATCTTTCCATAAATGTGCTTACCGAAGAAACTCCGACTATATGCAACGTTCCACATGCCAATAGAATATGCACGGCCACCATGTTTCACACCAAGGTTGATGACATCAAGTGACCGATACCATCCCATGAGGAATGAGATCCTCTTCCGTTCGTCATCAAGAAACCATGTCAGAACAGCGACTTCTCCTTTATCCGAAACTGCTCCTTCAGCTGCGTATGATTCTCCCTTGAAGTGCTTGTCCATATGTTGTAGAAAACCACTCAAACGTTGAAGAGGAACATATACCTCAGAAGGTGCAAGACTTGGTCCAAGTCGCTTTATTCTCATGGGATAGAATCTCTCAGCCCATTCATGGTTCGCAATCTCTTCAGACTCAATCGTGCCATTATGTTGATGCACGATTTGAAGAAGTTTCCCCGTTCCTTCAGTAATCTCGTCCTGCGTCCCTTCGAAAGCAGCAAGAATGAGCCATTCGCCTGCTGACTCAGGAGCCATATCAAGCTCAGCCAGCATTTTGTGAAATAGGTCGGTGATGAAATGAAGATAGAAAGGTCTAGTGGCTTTGAGAATGTCCTCCATCGCTGTCTGCATAGCTTCTCGGTTACTGAATGACGCCACAACTGGATGGATGTTTTTGAGAGGTATCAGTTTCAGTACTACTCGGGTTATGACCCCGAGCGCCCCGTTACTATCCACCATGAGTTCCTTGATTTCTTTTCCAGATTGGATTTTTTGATCTTCGTAGCTCCATAGATATTCATCCTCACCAGGGAAGAAGCTATACCCTCCATCCTCATCATCAAAGAAATCCGCCTGGGGATCATTTGTTCTTACAATGCGACCATCAGGAAGGACCGTTTCCATATCAACAACCTGTTCTCGAATTCCACCGTATTTCGTGCTGCCAATTCCTATACCACCAGCAGCAACCCAACCCCCCACGGTACTTGACAATGCACTTGATGGATATGCTCTTACGGTGACACCTTCTTCCTCAAGGTCTTCTAGGAGTTTTCCCCATATGATGCCAGCTCCAACTTCCACAGTCATTTTATCCTTGTCAATCTCATGTATCTTATTCATTCGAGTAGTTTCGATGACCAAACCCCCTCGTGTGGGAAGAGCGCCCCCATACCCAGACGTACCATGACCGCGAGGAACTACTGGTATTTTGTGTTCAATACAATACTTCAAGAGGTTGGATACAATCTCAGCATTCACTGGCTGAGCTACAGCCTCTGCTTTTGTGACTAGAATGTCATTGACCAATCCTGGCAATGCTGCAATGTCGTGGGAATAGAGATTGGTCATGAACTCCTCTGCAGAGAAGAAGTCTTCACCAGTGATGTCAGCTAGACCTTGGAGTTGCTTGTTACTCAACATATCCATCACCTACTCTATGCCTAGTGCCTCCACTACAATCTGAGAAAGGTCTTTGAAGATGATTTTGGACTCTCTATCCTCAATCCCATCCCTAAATGACATAGTACAGGAAGGACATTCACTAGCTATTATCTCAGCACCAGCCTTCTCAGCTGCTTCGATTCTCCGACCTGACACACGGACTGACATCAAGGGATTAGTCCCCTTAAGGAGGCCCCCGCCGCCACAACATCTGGCCTTACTGCGATTGTGCTTCATTTCTCGAAGATCAAGCCCAGGGATTGCATTCAGTATCTCTCTTGCAGGATCGTAGATGTGTTGATGCCTGCCCAACTCGCAGGGATCATGCCATGTGACAACATGAGAATACTCCCTATCGAACTTGATCTTTCCTTCCTTCATCTGTCGCAAGATGAATTCAGAAAACGGAAGGAACTCTAATCCCTCCACAGCCTCTTTGCCCAATAGGTGGGGGTATTCTTCATTGAAAGCACGGTGGCACCCAGGGCAGTTGAATACAACCGTCTTTACTCCCAGTTCCTTCAGAGTGGTAAGGTGGTGCTCAGCCATAGATCTTGCCTTCTCAAACTCACCTGCTACAAAGTAGGGGTTGCCGCAGCAGTATTCCTTTTCTCCGAGAATCGTGAAATCAAGCCCGAGATGGTCGAAGATTTTGGCTGTGTTCTCTCCCATGTGTGCTAGTGTCCCCTTGAATGAGATATTGCAGCCTGCGAAGTATGCATATTCGGCTGGGACAAGCTCCTTATCCTCTATAAGATCATCAACCATATCTGTCCAAAGCGTTCTATCGACCTGATCAATCTCCATGATGTTCTTGCTGCTCTCAATTGAACTGTCTAAGAACTTCACAATCTCTGGCCATTCTCCAAGATTGCCGATCTCATTCCTGATTAGCTGCCAGAATCTAAGCAACGGGATATTAGTCTGACATATCTCCTCACATGCGCCACAGAGGGTGCATTTGAAGATACGATCCGCAAAGTCCTCTGGAATAGGCTCATTATCTTTGATCAATGACTTTAGTTGGTAGAGCTTACCTCTTGGGGATTGAGAATCCCAAAGTGTATCCAAATATGCTGGACAGACGAATGTGCAGAATCCACAGCGAGCACACACAGTAGGTTCGATATCGAGCGCTTCTGCCTTAAGTTGTTCAAACAAATCGCTTCCCATACGAAGCCTCCTTTATGGCCAAGGTAGTCCTATCCAATCTAGGACTGGCTCTAATATCGATTCACCGTAGACTGCTATGCCTCCTAACGCAGCAATTATGATCATTAGGACGCCAGCTACGATAACCATTATTCCATAGATGAGATATGATGAGGTCTTCTCCCAGACTCTATCACTAAGCTTTGTTCGCAAAACTATCACGAAGATGTATATCTCAGTGGCAATAATCGACCAGAGAATCTTGAACCGCATGTAGGCATTGTTCTCGAGTGCTACATATGGCCAGTCCATGAATCCAGAGATCATTCCAGCAAAGAGTCCAAGCAAGACGATTATATTCCCCCAGTGGATGAATATGTCAAACTCATGGAATAGCTTGGCCATCCGTGTACCCGGAGTTCTGATTCCCTCCCTAAACACTAGTCGGAATACAATGTTAATGAGTGCTAAGACAGCAGTTGCTGCACCGATTCCAGTGTGAAAGTGTACGAAGACTGGATGTAACGCCATATCAATCACCTACTGTGGACCTGCCCTCCGTATGATCACAAGACCAACAAGTGACAATATGATGGCTGTGACGGGAGTAAATACGTACATCTGAGTGTACCAAATCTCCTTTCTTTCTTCCTCACTCAAAGTTGTAGGGGTAGGTGTGGTGGTAGTGGGTGTGGTAGTAGTAGGGGTTGGACTGGTCGTGGTCGTACCTGTGCCGGTTCCAGCAACAACATTTACAGAAACATCAAGACTTGCAGCCTTAAGATCTGAAACAGGGCCTGAGGCTGCCCAAATTTGGATTGTGAACGAGCCTGCTGATTGTGGAGTAATGGTCACAGCAACCGTTATCTCACCGGTGTTATCATTTGTGTCCTCGCCATCTCCATCCTCAACGAGCTGAGTGGAGTACGTAAACTGGTTATTATTTGCAAGACCCGTGACAATTTTAATTGCCTCACTTCCTGCTGCTGCATCAATAACAAGGATGAATTGCTCACCTACAATGGCATCAACTGTCCCTGTTGCATTTGAGCCCAATGTCAGAACACTAGTATTGGTGTGACACGTATCACACGCTGAGTTCTGATCCACGTCTGCTATCGCAAAACCAGCACCAATGAATAATATAGCGATGAAGGCTATAGCGCCAAGCAACATCGTTCTGTGATGTCTTCCCATACAATCATCACCTTAGAGTCAGGCACACTTGCTCGAATCATCCGTTCGTTCATTGTCCAAGACCTATACGGTTTCAGTCCGAAACTCAATACCGTTATTTTAAGCATATCGGAATGTTCAATCATTACGATTCAAGTATAGATAGTTACGTCTTGCATCTATTGCATAATAGAAATTACAATATGTAATCATTCTCACCGTTTAGCTTCGATTGCGTCGCTTAATGCTTACCTGTTGAGAAACTTGTCAAGGAATCGTAACAGGGGGATTCCCATTGCCAGTGCCTGATTCAGCGTCATCAGCTTCATGGCTAATAGACCTACTGCTCCTCCGAGAATCGACAAGTACCAAATGAGCTGTACATGCAGGAATTGCAGTGGAAACGATGTCAAGAGGTCGCCAGCCCGAGTGAGCCCTAGAAAACTTGGTCCAAAGAAGAGTAATCCGAATGTCAAGATGAAGCCCACGCCAAAACCAAAGAGTTGCGAATGCCATGCCGTCTGAGCTCTGCCACCAAAGACCTTCACCGGATTGAGCATATTTCGTGGGTCAACATCCTTCTTCAATTGCTTCAGCTTAGCTATCTTGTCTTCTCCATAGAATACCTTTGCATGCCTTGTGTTCCAGAGCGCTACAGCATAGGGGTGACCTTCGTGCTTTCGAGCCAGTGACGCTATGTCGAAAGATCTGTGCCATCCTATCGTATACCTGAATTTCTTTCTCTCATCATCTAATATCCAAACCAGGTAGGATGCCACACCATCCGCTCCGATTGTTCCCTCAACGGCGAACTTGGAGTTACCAAGCCTGTCTAGTGTGTCTTGATGGAGATCTGGGAGGTTGTCCACTGGAGTCGTGACCTCAGCGGGAACAAGACTGGGTCCCTGTCTCTTGAATCTTAGCGGATAAAGGCGTTCATCCCAGTGGAAGTCTGCCCGTTTCTCATCGAGGAGTGTCCCCTGATTTTCACTTACAATCTTCTCAATTGCTTCTATGCCGTCATCATTGTCATAGATAGTACCATGCAAAGCTCCAGCAAGCAAGAATTTGTCCCATTCCGCAGGGAAACCAATCAGCGATGCTAGTTTGGAAGTATGGTTATTGTCAAGATATCGAAGGTGATATGGCAAAGCACTGTCAATCATTATCTGAGCTACTTTAGCGAGGTCTGCTATGGATTCGAATGAACATGCGAATGGACGGAGTTGCAGTTTGGGAATAGTCCGGAGTGTGACCTTGGTGATGATTCCAAGCGTTCCGTATGTTCCTGATAGAACTTCATTGAGTCTGATGCTGCCGCCCACTTTATCGGAAAGCCATTCAGTCCCTTCAGTCGCCTCATCATGAAGATCATCAGGCTGAGGTCCTACCACTACGTCACCTACTCTGACAATTTTGCCGTTAGCCAATACAGCCTCGATACCGACTACTTGGTCACCAATCTCGCCATGTTTCGCGGATCCAATTCCAAAGCCACCACTGGCAACGAAACCGCCAACTGTTGCGGCAGTGGCACTCGAAGGATAGACGGGCAAGGTAGTACCCATCCGTTCCAGAATCATCAGTAATTCCCGCCATGTTATTCCAGCCTCAACTGTAACAGTGCAAGCATAGTCATCGAGATGAACCATCTGATTCATCTGTGTCAGACTCACACAGAGACCTCTCTTTACAGGAATTGCTCCTCCCCAACCTGATGTTCCATTGCCACGCGGTACAATGGGCAGGTCATGCTCCATGGCGTACCTCAAAAGATGTTGCAGTGATTTTACAGTGACTGGCTGGGCAACAACGTCGAACTGATTGTCAATAATCTGCTTCGCTATGCCTGGAAGGTTAGCTGCGTCTTCAGAGTATATCCTGCACGTTTCATCATCTGCTGTCACATTGTCAGCGCCCACAATATCCTCAAGCTCCTGTGGGATTATCTTCATTGTTGCACATCTCCCTCCCCCTCTTCTGAGCTCAGTGAGTTTGCAACTAGCTGTGCAATGTCTAGAATCTGTACGCTGTAACCCAAAGTTATTGTTGCGAGGTCGAATGCCATCTCACAACGAGGGCATTCTGTGACAAGTAGTGATGCTGGAGTGACTGATGCATCCCTCAGCCGCATCTCAGCTATTTGTGCAGACAGGTGTGGGTCTATCATATTGAGGAGTGCATGCGAACCACAACACCTAGTGTCCTCCTCTGTTGAGACCATTTCCACTCGGTAAATGCCAGGAATTCTCTCAATTACATTGCGGGGCTCCTTCCCAACTCCTAGAACCCTTGCTGATATGCAAGGGTCATGATACGTGGCAGTAATCATAGGCTGTTCTTCGAAAGCAAGGAGTCCCTTCTGGATGAGCTGATTAATGAACTGCGAAGCGGTCAGGAGTTCCATCTTTCTTACAGCAGATGTTCCCGAGCTCTTGTGCATTGAACTGATCCATGTGCTCGCACAAGACGGACAACTGAACACAACCTTCCTCACACCGAGATCAGCCAATGCCTGAGCGTTCTTCTCTACCATTGTTGGAGTGCCCTCAGGCTCTCCCGCCCATAGCAGTGGTGCTCCACAGCATGATTCCTCTTCGCCAAGGAGAGTGTACTCTACGCCTGCATGCTCCATGATTTTAATCATAGACCGGGCTACATCGTGAAGCGGGTGTTTCAATGATACATTGCACCCCAAGAAGAACGCCACTTCTGCTTTCGCACTGATTCTTGTTTCGATAATATCCTCCATGCCCTCTGCCCATAGAAGCCTGCTTGCGCGGCCTATAGAAAATGGATCACCTGTCCTCTTGATGGATTCACTTGCGAACTTCACTGGAGCTGGAGTTAGGTTTCTTGCTTTGGCTTCTTCACGCATTAGCTCCCAAAACCGGTCGAGTCTGATGCTAGTAGTGCATACTGTCGTGCAATGTTCGCATAAGGTACACAGAAAGAGTTTCCTCGTGAATTCTAGATTGAATTCTGACTCCTTCTCCAAAATTGATTTGGTAATGCTGAGTTTACCACGAGGGCCATAGGGTTCCCATCTCATCTGGCGAAAGACAGGACATACTAATGTGCAGTTGCCGCATGAAGCGCAAACATATGGGTCATTCTTCTGACCGCTCTGTTCAATCGGCCCTGGCTTAGTCATTCCAAAAGACTCTCAATGATTCTACCTTAAGACTGTTCGGCTAAGGCTCAAAAATGAAAGGGTTCTGGAGCACCAGTTGGTGCCCCAGAAGCGCTACTAATTCCTAGGAAAGGTCTTCTATCATCTCACCAGCGCAGGCTATGCCCGACATTGAAGCTGCTTCCATACTTGCATAGTATATTCCACAATTAGCAAAAGCACCTGCAACATAGAGCCCTTCAACTCCAGTCCTGTTTGTTTTCAGTCGGTTTTCCATAATGCCCGGTGGTTGTGACAAGACTGATCTCCAGATCTTCCAGCTCTTCTTCCAGGTCACCTTGGTTTCTACACCCGGAATTAGTTCCTTTAGCTCATCAAGTAGTATCTCAGTTGCTTCTTCATCATTTACCTTGAGGAGTTCCTTGTCAATACTTGTGACAGTCAGAAGTGACTCACCGATTGGTGCCAGAACTCCTGAAACTCTTTTTGCTTCCGCTACAATGTTGATTTTTCTTCTAGGAACAAATGCACCTACATTGAAATCAAGTACCCGTGAGGAGAGACCAAAGTAAGCGACGGTCGATGGAGCGTAGGTGAATTTACCAACAGCTTCGGTGAAGTCCTTTGGCAATTTATTCATATTGATTAGATTGGGCAGTAGGTCGATGGGAGTCGTTACGACAACAGCATCTGTATCAACATGTGTATCCTTGCCATCTTGTTCATAATCTACCCCCTGAACCTTACCATCTTCAATGATAATCTGTTTGACAGTGCAGTTCACTTTTGGTTCAACAGCGAAATTTCGAGCTTGAAGCATGAGGGTATATGGCACACTTCCTAGACCGCCTCGTTCAGGATACATTGCCTTGAATCCATCTTCATAGGCAAACCTCTGCTTCTCTGAGAAGAGATACTGCCCAGCAGAGACCTCATCAGGTGTCATGAAGGTGACTGTTCTAATCAATGGATCATAGAAATCCTGCTGAATAGATTCGGGAATGCCTTTCTCTTCTGCATATTGGGCAAAGGTCATTTTATCAAGTTCTAGAAACTCCTCATCAGGACGATTCATACTTTCCTGAACGATTAATCCCAGACGTGCCCTGTCTGTCATTGGCAAGAGCCCGAACTTGGCTAGGTCCACTGCAGACTTACGAACGATGTGCCTGTCACCCCCCTTGAGCCAGACCGCTCCTTCTCCTACGGTAGTCATTCTGATTCCGCTTCGTTCCAGAATTGGAATCAGCGACTTGAAACCACCGACAAAGAAGTGGAGTCCCTGATCGAATACATAACCCGACTCAGTGAACGACCTCGCTCGGCCGCCTACAGTCTTCTCCTTCTCAAGGATTGTGCACCGTGCTTTTAGACCCTTGAGCTCTAATGCACAGCTAAAACCAGCAATCCCTGCACCAACTACTACAACTTTAGTCCCCTTTCTCGACTCACTCATTTCGTTCTCACTCCTCTACTAGAGATGACTGTGCCAGATCTAAGACCAGCTCGTCCAACTGAATGACTTCTAGGTTGGTTTCACGAGCACAGTAGCTCAAGTTCTTGTAACAAGATACACACGGTGTAATCATTCCGTCAACTCCTAGCTCAACAGCTTCATTAACCCTTCTTTTCCCAACAGATTCTGAGAGATCAGGATCTAGGACTGTCAAGAAACCACCACAGCAATTGGAATTCTCCCTGTTGTTAGGCAGTTCCACAAACTCGAGATCAGGAATAGCTTTGATTATCTCTCTGGGAGGCTCATAGATGCCAAGTGCCCTCCCAAGATGGCAACTGTCATGGAACGTATAGGTGCCCTCCTTTCCCTTGAACGTCAAGACACCATTCTGAATCATGTCTGCTAGTACCTCAGCAGTGTGATGGATTTTCACATCAAATCCAGGAACTAAGTGCGCATAGTGCTCTGCAAGTGTTCCATAGCACCCCCCGCAGCCAGTGACAATATGCTGTATGCCTGCTTTCTTGAACATCTCATAGTTCTTGCGTGCTATCCTCTCAAAACCCGCATCATCGCCTGCCCAGTAGGACATGAGCCCGCAGCACACTTCGCTAGGCACGAATCCTGCATCGACTTTGAGTTTCTGGAGCATGTCGACAACCATCTCTGGCTGATCAGGAAACCAGAAGCTTCCCATGCAGCCGCTGAATATTGCAGTATTCGATTTCTCTGGAAGGTCTAGGTCTTCAGCCCATATGGTCCGGTCTTCAGATTCGTATCCAATGAATGGCGTGCCTTCCTTGTCAAGCCAGTCAATGACCTTCACAAGGTTATCAGACATCTCTCCTCCTGTATTGAGAAGATTCGCCTTGGCATCATGCCAAATTTGAGTCACAGGAACACCAGCTGGGCAAATAGCCTCACACCTTCTGCAGTCTGCGCAATAGAGCCTCTGCAGCAGTTCTTGAGGCGGTTTCCTCATCTTTTCTCCATATGCTCTCAGCGCTCTGATTTTGCCTCCTGGACTGTCGAGCTCAGAACCCAATTCCATATACATCGGACAGGTGTCGCGACAGTAGTTGCAGGAGCCACAATGGCGCATCACTTTCTTATCAATATCCACTCTCATTGTTCTGCCACCTCATCTCCCCACATATCTTGAAAGCCGTCTAATCCCTGCGGCCATTGAAAACAACACATTCATCCTTGCATATGAAGTCATACAAGAGGTCACTCGATCTGGATTCATGATGTTGTTCCGATCCCATTTTTCCTTGGCTGTCTTCATCATTTCCAGTTTCTCCGGATAAGCACGCTTCATATAGATTGAATTCTGGAGTCCGATCGAATAAGGCCCTCCTCCAAGAGAAATGGACTTCTTCACCATTTTATGGAGTATGCCCTTACTGGCAATGAACTTCAGATACTGGTCTGGATTCAGCATCATCATTAACTCGATTCTCACCCAGCCTTGTGTACCCAGCATAGCGAACCAAATCGCAGGCACTTTATGGGATTTCTTATACAACTCATATTGCTTCAGCAGGTCGTAGACTTTGTCCACTTCAATCGAAACCTCCTGAAACATCAGAGTTTCACAGTGCTCCTTGGGACTGAACTCGCAGTCATAACGGAGAGCCCATTCTTGAGCTGCATACTCGACACTGAGGTCCATTCCACCGTTGTCTGCAATCACTTGCTTGAGTTCATCTATCGGGACCTTATCGGGATTATTTGGATAGGCAACTGTTAAGACAAACTTCCCTTTTTCAAGTGGATTGCTATAGCTCTGGAAATCCTTGTCAGCAATCTTCAGATGGATGGGCCTCTGTTCAATGTCAGCAATCTGCCGCATCGTATTGCATAAATGCTCCAAATAATCGAAACTATAGCTGAAGGGTATGAAGTCATCTGGCTTCTGATGGATTTTCATCTTCACTTCAGTGATGACTCCAAGTATGCCATAAGATCCGATGAATGGACCGATATCATCTCCACTGACCTTCACTAATTCTCCATCTGCATTGGCAATTGTCAATTCGAGTAGGTTCTCAATTAGGGCTCCATAGAAGGGGGTTCCGATACCCACTGCTCCACCGCATGCAATCCACCCACCAATGACGGCTGATTTCGCACTTGTCGGATATATCCCGATGGTCCGTCCTTCTTTTGCCAGTTCGATATCCAACCTTTCAAATGGAACTCCTGGTTCTAGCCTCACGTATCCTTCCTGTGCATTTATTTCAAGGATGGCGTCCATGCGTTTCATATCTAGAGATATACCGCCTCTGGTAGGGCTGGATGAGCCCAGACAGCTGGATGCGCCACCTCTTGGAATTACTGGGAGATTATGTGAGGCTGCTGTTGTGAGAACTTCCTTGACCTCATCAACATTCTCGACTCTCACTACGTAGTCAGCAAGGTA
>JAEOTX010000245.1 GCA_016839605.1 Candidatus Thorarchaeota archaeon
AAGATGGAAATTACAAAATATTCTGACCTGTCAATAGGACAGCACGCGGAAGTAGAACATACTATTACAGAAGAAGATATCAAAATATTCGGAGACCTGAGTGGAGACTACAATCCATTGCACTTTGACGATGAGTGGGCAAAGACAACAATGTTCAAAGGTCGAATCGCTCACGGAGTTTTGACTGCAGCATTCATCAGTACTGCAATTGGCATGAAACTACCAGGTCCTGGTACGATATACTTGAGTCAGAGTATGAAGTTTCTTGGTCCAGTGAGGATTGGAGACACAATCACTGCTCGAGTAGAAATCATCTCATTGAATGATGAAAAGCAGCGGGTGACTCTAAAGACTTCTTGTACCAATCAAGACCAAAATGTCGTTCTTGATGGTGAAGCACTCATCATGCTTATGACACTCTAGATGAGTGAGTCTAACTAACGCGTAGCATCGGAAACAATATACGTAAGCCTCGAGCCCGCAGACTTGAGTGGGTTCATTTGAAGTTGAGAATCGCCTCAAGAGCTGCGAATCTGAAATATGCCATCAGAGATGTTGTCGTAGCTGCTAGACAGTATGAGAAAGATAGTGGAGAAACCCCGCTCTACCTCAACATTGGCGACCCAATCAAGTATGATTGGAAGACTCCTGAATTCATGATAGATGCTATGTGTCAAGCTACACATGATGGAGCGAATGGCTACTCTCCTTCAGAAGGGCTTGATGAACTCAAGCAAGCAGCAGCGGAAAAGGAGAAACGTGTCAACGGGATTGATATTGATCCTTCGCGGGTAATTGCGACAACTGGGGTCTCTGAAGCGATTCAGTTCCTGTCAGGAGCACTTGTACATGATGGCTCTGAGCTATTAGTGCCTGGGCCCACCTACCCCCCATACATTGCCTATGTCAGCTACTTTGGGGGAGTCTCTGTAACATATCGAACAATCGAAGAGGAGGATTGGGCTCCAGACACAGATGACCTTAGAAAAAAGGTCAATGACAAAACTGTAGGGATCCTTGCCATCAATCCCAACAACCCGACAGGCGCGGTCTATGATGAAAAGACCCTCAAGGAGATAGCGGGAATAGCAGGCGAGTTCAAACTTCCACTCATTACCGATGAGATTTACGACCAGCTTACATTCGACAAAGACCAGACGCCAATGGTCAAAGCAGCAGGTGAAATTCCCGTCATGGGCTTCAATGGCGTTAGCAAAGTCTACTTAGCTCCCGGATGGAGAGTGGGGTACGTCTATTACCACGACCAAGACGGAGAGCTTGAGCCACTCCGTGATGCAATGGTTAGGCAGGCGAGAATCAGAATATGCTCCAACGCTCCTGCGCAGCTTGCTGCAGCTGCCGCACTGAGGAGTGACGGAAGCCACTTGAAAGACGTGCTGGCTAGACTGAGGGTAAGGAGGGACCTGATATGGAAGAGGCTCAATGAGATAGATTCGGTTTCCACACGCTTGCCTCAAGCCGCATTTTACATTATGCCTAAGATTGAACTCAGGGAGAGGTGGGCAAATGATACAGAGTTCGTGCTTGATGTTCTCAGAAATACAGGAGTCGTGTTTGTTCCCGGCTCGGGTTTCGACCCGATATATGGCTCAGCTCATTTCAGAAGTGTTTTCCTTCCTCCGCCTGAGATGATAAATGAAGCAATGAATAGACTGGAGCAGTTCATGGATAAGAAGAGGGCGTGAGTAGCAAGTTCTACCCAGTCTCTGTTTTCTTTGATTCTAGAATTGCACCAATGTCTGAGAATAGCTCGTCGACAAGCTTCTTTGCTAGTTCCACTTTCTCGGGAATTGCAGGAGTGTCACCCACAGCAAGTGTCCTGTCACCTGTCATGCGTTCTAGTTCAGAGCGAACCAAGGAGAGTTTGCTCACAGCAGTTTCCACCATGGTGCGATGTTTAGTTCTCAGAGCACCTTCTGTTGGATCCACTGAATCTGCAGCAGAGGGTAATTCTCCCTTTAGAACCTCCAAGTCCCCGATAAGATCGGATGTCTTGTCACGTGTGGTTGTGATGAGAGCAGTAAGTCCTTTCTTGGATTCGGCTTGGTTGCCCCACTCAACTTGAGCTTCAAGTGAGGCTGCTTCAATCTTGGCTTGCTTACCTTTCAGTGTGGAATCAATTTCTTCCTTAGCGGATTGGAGTATCACTTTCGCATAGGACCGCTTCTTTGCTTCCTTAGCATCCTTTACCCGTGTTATTAGCCCTTCATCACCCAGGATTTCATCAAGCTTATCGACCATCTCGTTTACTACATGCACACAGGCTCTCGCTGAAGGGATATCACCTTCATCGATATAGGTCCGTGCTTGTACAGCCGATTTACTAATGGATGAGACTACGCCATGTAGGACTTCTTTCTCAAATGGAGAGTCCTCAACCTGGGCTGTAAGAAGCCCCAATCTGGTAGCAGTAACATCGAGTGCCTGTTGAAGTTTCTCAGTCTCCTTGAAATCTTTGAGTACCAGAGTTCCAGGTCCAGCTTGCAACGAATATTCAGTCTTTAGCTTGTCACT
>JAEOTX010000053.1 GCA_016839605.1 Candidatus Thorarchaeota archaeon
CATATGCGTTTCATCCTTGAGTATGCAATGAATGAGTTCATGAAGAATCAGATTCCTGCTGACAAAGACATTGCAATGATGCTGAAACAATGGCATGGGAAGCCTGGTCAGTTCAAGAAGTTTGGGGGCTTCATTGATGAGCTCGTGAGTCAATATGAGGTCACTGACGAAAGCCTTGTGGCTGGGAAATCTATGGACTGCTTGGCAGTCTATAGTCACCTTTTCAGAGCAATCATGAGAGTTAGGACCGACAAGGAAACGCGGCGTAAACTTGTGAGGCGTATCAGGAAGTTGCTAAAGCCCATCAAAGAATTCTACAATTTCCTCGATGTTGTCACTGTAGACTCTGCAGGTATTGAAGTCTTGAATATTGATGTCAATATTGCTCCCTATAAAGAGCTGAGAGTTGCTCTGGAAGAAATCCTAAAGATGCTGAGCCAAGTAGTTCAGGAAACCGTTTCCAAGAAAGTCTACCAGACGATGCTGTTTAAACATGCAATGCCATACGTGAAGTCAGATGTTGAACGTCTTCAGACATATGCGATCTTGGATGATGTGATTCGACACCTATTCTAGGTCTTCCCCAACATCACTACATTTCTTTCCACTATCTGCCCCCTCTTCCTTTCAGGTAGAGTGCTGCGTTCAGGAACTACTTGCAGCTGATGATGCTTTGGTGTTGATTCAACAAAGGCAGCGCTAGGAAGCAGCTTGAAGACCATAAACCCTGTCCCCTTCATCATAGAAGCGAGATCTACAGATACCTGGGTTTCAGTTGTATTCACTACCGGCAAGGTCATCGCAATTCTACCCCCAGGTCTGAGGCAGGACTCAAGACTCTCAAGCACATCTCTGTACAACAGCGTAAGCTCATCCACACTGGCAGTCGCATCTTCAAGGCTTGGCCGCTCAGAGTAGATGGGCCCAAGGTGCGGCTCAAATGCCACAGCATCTACTTGTCCCTCGATGAGCTTCGCAGTATTACGCGCATCTCCCTTGATGAGCTTGAAGTCAATCCATTCCCCAAGGCCGGATCCCAGCCACTTCAAATTCTGACCTGCTCCTTGAACCATTGACTGCTCGATATCTATCCCAACACATTTCATGCCTAGCATTGCAGCCTCCATAAGCAATGTTCCGGTCCCACAGAACGGATCAAGCACAGTGTCCCCCGGTCGTGCGCCCGACAATGTCAATAGTGTTCTGCAGATTTTAGGACTGGTGCTGATTTCGGCTGACATGAATGGCCTAGTCTCATCTCTGTATCTCTGAAGTGTAGAGTCATAGACCGCAATGGTCTTTGCGATAAACAGTGTGTTCTCCATTAGAAGGGCGAGTAATTCAGCGTTTGGTGGACTCAGGAGACCATGTCGACCAATGCTCTGGGGCCATAGTGCAACATTGGGTCTGCGAGCATCTCTTTTGTCTGGCCCTTCGTAGATATAGTATACAGCTTTCCTCGCTCCACGTTCAAGAAGGCGCTTCTTGGTCCACTCATCAAGCCCTAGAGTGAATCTTCTAAGATCAATAGTGGTCTGCTTTCCCACCATTGGATATGTACTGACTCCAAATTTGACCTTCCCTCCTCTCATCTTACTCCAGATGCGATTGGTCCAAGGAGCCTCTTGAAACACCTTTCGGGCTTGTTTGTCCACTCTTCCTCTTGCAGGAAAGGCGTCCTCGACAAGTGATCGATCATATGCTGATACAACTCGTCCTACCTTGAAACAACCACCAAGTGCGCTCTGGATCTCCACTAACTGCTCGTCATCCAGCTTCTCCTCTATCTCCACGACGGCTGATGTCCGAGAGTAGTCTTTCACTCCTTCAGCAAGACCTCTATCTCGGATGTAGACGACTAGCTCAGCTAAACTGAGCAGCCAGTTCTTTCCAAGTACAAATGCATAGTCTGTCATTGATGTATCACTCCAGAGCTTCAAAGAGATGCTTTGTATACAGAGCGCCTTCGAGAGAGTTGGGTGTTTCCGATATGAACGTGGGGGTATAGCCCACATCTTTGACAATCTGCATCAGCGGGAGAATATCAGGGCCCCACTTCCCACCCATAGGCCTGTGCGACTTCTCTCCCCTCTTCGTATAGGTGACTCCGCTGACATGGAAATGCATGTTGTCGACGAAGCGATTTCCCAACTCGTCCTCGAATCTGCCAATTATATCGAGATAGCTATCCCTGTCCTTTATCTTGCCTTTGCTCCGCGCATATAGGTGTGCCCAATCGATTGTGGGGAGGCAGCCATCCACATCGTGACATAATCTGATTAACTCCTCCACTGACCCAAATGCACCCATCTTGCCTGCTGTTTCAGCCATGAGAATCGCTCCATCTCCTAGATGTCCAGCTCTCTCCCAAATCTCTTCAATGGCATCTCTGACAACAGCATACGCCTCTTCCTGAGATAACCCACTATAGCCTCCGGCGTGAAAGACAATTCTCTTGACATGCATTAGTGGTGCAAATTGAAGCGCTTTTGCTAGCCTTCCTTTTGAGCGCTCACGAATGTCTTGTTTCTTAGATGCCAGGCTGACATAATATGGTGCATGCATGCTCATTGAGATTCCGGAATCCCTAGCATGATTTCCAATCATCTCTGCCTTTTCAAGGCCCATTCTCAGACCATAGACCGCGGCATACTCTAGCGCACTGAGCTTTGCCTCTTTTAAAATCGAAAAGACGCGAGATACTCGTCCTTTGGCGGCAACAGGGTAGCCTGCTGGTCCAAATTTGATATCGGCCAAGAACGTCGTTCCTCCAAGTGCACACAAGGTGACGGATTGGCATAGTCGTTCTGGCTTTCCACTCATATGAGTGATTGGGTCAATATTGGGTTCAGCGGAAGTCTTTAATCGCAGGTCCTCCCCGGAGCATCGAGCGGACGGATTAGAAAATGACAGAAGCCCCCACAGATTCGAAACCAACAACCTCTGAAGGAAAGATTGATCCCGTTGCATTTCTATCTATCATTCGACCGCAAAACTGCTTCATTGGATCGCTCACTGTAGTTGCTGGTTTCCTGATGGGCTATAGACAGGATCCCATACTAAACCTGTTCGATATTCTCATTGTCCTTATGTTTGCATACATCACGTACTTCACAATCGCTGCTGGTTCTAATGTGGTCAACGACATATACGATATCGAAATCGATAAAATCAATCGCCCTCATCGTGCTCTTCCTAGTGGTCGGATGACCATCAGGCAGGCATGGATATACGTCGCTGTTCTAAGTGCAATTGGGCTCTTCTTTGGTCTCTTGACTGGTCCATGGAGCACAGTCATCGTTTTGGCTTTCATTGCCATAGGATATGCATATGCCGCTAAGGTCAAGACTTGGGGTCTAGCAGGGAATTTCATGGTCGCATTCTCATTTGCATTCGGTGTGTTATACGGGTCATTCGTTTATGCTGAACAGACCATGAGCTATTTGGTTCCTGTGCCTTCATGGCTATTCTTCCTCACCGCATTTATGATACTCCAAGCACGTGAGACAATCAAGGGTGCTGAGGATGTTGAGGGCGACCGAATCCGCGATGTCAGGACAATCGCCAGGGTGTATGGATTCAACGTTGCGGCGGGAGTTGCTGCACTGATTAACCTGATTGGTGTGACCTGTTATTCCCTGGTCTGGATTTTGGGTTTTGCCAGCTGGGACCTATGGCCCCTGCTCATACTTGGTTCAGCTATTGTCTTGGGGGCTGCAATCGCACCTTTGACTGGTCCAGATGATGAAAAACGTCTGCTGATAGGAAGCACACTCGACAAGGTTGGCGCTCTTGTTGGACTCATTGCCTTTGTAATCATCCCTCTCTATGGCATACCAATTTAGTGGACCTGCCAGAATGTCCAGATCAGAACTATCATGCAGGCAAGGGAAACAAGTGCTGCCCACATCGTGGAGGTGGAATGTGCCTCCCTTATTCCAAATATGAGTAAGAATCCCGTCCAGAAGAATGCTCCAACCGTCATTAGGTCTATGATTTCCCAGCTGGGAGACATGAAAATCTGGTCAATAAGCTCAGAGTACCGAGACACTAGATTCGCATCAAAGGTGGGTAGAGTTGTCAAAATGACGATAATAGCTGCGATTCGGATGAGTACGACAGGAAGCATGCTATACCCGACGATTGCCACTGACTTCTGTTTTCCGCCAGTGCCACCTGTAATCTTGAAAGCAAGATGAGCGAAAGCTCCACCGATAATCAAGTAGAACATGCCAAGCATCATGTAGGGTATAAGGGTCGCAATTCCGGATAGGATGATCTGCGGTGCCAAATAGCTGCCTAAAACACTCACGTCCGCTGTCTGACCAGATGTCGCATTGACTGTAACTGTCACAGTAAATTTAGATGATATGGCCAAGAAGAAACCACACAGGACAAGAGCGTTTGCTATTATGATCAGCAAAGGCCCAGCGGCATCTGGCCTTCTACCTATGTCGCGATAGGCTGAAGCAGGCCGTCGAATTACTCCCCATAGTCTATCCTTGACACCCATCTCTCTGACATCGGGTGCATCAGGTCTCTTGAGCATAGGCAGAATTCTCTCAAGGGTCTCTTCAGCAATCTCTTCTTTGCATACTGGGCAAATTGTAGCATCTGCTGGGACGGGGCTATCACAAAACTCGCAACGCCGCATTGTGAATCATCCTATGGTGGCTGGTCTAGCTATTTTGCGGACTACCGCATATAGCGATTTCTAGGGTCCCCTCCATTCCACGACTTCTTTTTGCAGGGACCTACCACATGCCAAACCGTTCGAATATCGGGCTGAGGTGGACGACAAAATATGGAATCAGACTGTCCCAGAGGCTCTGTGACAGATTGAGGATCAGTGCATATGTCACAATGAACTCAGCCGTCCATATTGGCCCGTACAAGATTGGCACCATGACCAAATTTGTGGGGATCATAATGAGCAGTCTAACAAGAGTGGCAATGATCATTGCACCAATGAATAGCTTTGGAGAAGCTAGACGTGCGCCTCCTTGGTCCTGCCCTCGAAATCTAACAAGAAGCCACGGAATGACAATCATTGGCAAAGTGGCTAGCAGTTTGAATAAGGGTCCCACGCCTGAAGGGTCAAAGAAGAATAGACCCAGAGTTCCGGCAGCCACACTGATCATACCAACCCAGATTCCGCCAACAAGAAATGCTATGATCCAGAAGAACGAAACTGGGTCGAAAAGAGCAATTTCCCACCCAGGAATCCTCGGTATAACTGAGGCTATAGGAGCCGCAGCTAGTGAAAGGGATGCCATTATTCCTGCTAAGGCTACTCTCTTGACATTCTCACTTGATTGCGAAACATCGGAGAGTTGCCAATCTTTCTCTTCACTCTTGTTCCCAGGAGTGACCATTGCGGCATCTGCCTCCTTCCCTGATGGGTCTTGCATGTGCCCTTGATACTCGCACTCTTAATAAGTCTACTCACACAGCACACGTTACTCAATCTTGAGTAGGCGTCCTCTCAAACTCATCCAGACATGATTGTCTTTCTTCTGCAGGTGCCTTTCGAACAGCTCTCTCGAACTTAGGCCTGCTTAGCATTTGAAGCAGCTTCCTGGTAGGCCGGAGCCAGTCTGGATTTATTCTCCACTCTGCCCAATCAATTCCTGAAGACAAGGATGTTCGACTCAGTATAAGCTTCGAGCTGACAAGATCGTTCATACCCTTCAGGATTGTGCCGATTGTAACTGCTCCCACGATCGCCCTCTCTTGCCTTGCAGCCCTCAGCAGGTCTGCGGTAGTCACCCAGGTGCCGTCCTCAATCAAAACTTTGAGCACCTTAGATCTTACAGGGTCCGATTCTATGATTCCCTTTAGAGGAGCCAAATTGATTGATTGGAGATGTCGTGGTTTTTCTTCATTTCCTCTCCATGGGTCTGAGTTCCGGTCTTCTTTCATTGTCCTGAAGTCCATTGTCTGTCAGCACCAGACAATATGTGGAATCCGAGTCTTTTGAACCGAAGTATTATGATGAATTTACCAAAAGCGATTGTGCAAGACATTGCACAACCCTTATGTACATATACGTTACAAAAAAAGACTGATTCAAATGAGCTCCAAGGCGCCTCTCGCGGATCTATTCAGTAAGAGTTTTGAAAAGCCGTCAGATCTTTTGTGCTGTGCTTTCGGATTGAGGGACACAGAGATCGATGTCTATTTTTCTTTAATCACGGGTCCTAAGACTGTCAAAGAGATAGCCGCCCGAATTGATAGAGACCGTAGCACCGTTCAACGCGTATTGACTAGCCTCAAGGATAAGGGGCTAGTGGAGATGAATGAGCAGACCTTTGAACGTGGGGGGTATTACCATGTTTACAGAGCTATTTCTAGCGATTCAGTTAGGAGCGAAATACTAGCTCGACTCGACCGATGGTACAAGGAGACCAGAAGATTCTTGTTGGAGCCATGGGCGGACCCGCTTACCTGAACCACGACGTTTTGAGGCATAGCGAAATGGGTACGATTCCTCTACAGAAGAACACAGTTGCCTTGACAACTCTAGCCATGTTGGCAGCAATGGGAATTGTTGCTCGGATGTTTGTACGAATTCCTGTGATACCTGGCCTGCTTGATTTAACACCTGGTTTTCTCTTCTCTGAGCTTGGTGGAGTCATTGGAGGTTTACCGGGTGGGGCATTGGTCGGTGCTGTTGTAGGCTTGGGTGGTGCAATTGCTGGCGGTGAACCCCCAATACTTCCAATGATTGGGAACATCTGCCTGGGCATTGGAACTGGTTATGCAATTCATGTCAAAACAGACAGAGATAGTCTGCTCTACATTGTGATGGTCATCCTTGGCGGAGGGATAATTGGTGGCTTTATCCCAAGTATGACCATCTTCGCAGCTTTCACTGAATCTATCGAGATTACTATTCTATATGCTACTATTGACATGCTTCAGGCGTTCTTGTGGGCCTTTGTTGCCTTGGTCTTAGAGCGGGTTGTGATTCGACCAATCATTGGTCAATACCTATATCCTGATGATGACTTCCAAGAGCTTGTACAGTAAGAAGGAGAGGAAATGACGGACCGAACAATAACCATAGATGTTGGAACAGACCTATTTGGCGCAAATGAAGAGGCAGCAGCACAGAATGCGGAGCTATTCAACCAATATGGAATTCGAACTGTTGATATTATGGGATCTGTGGGCACTGGCAAGACCCAACTTATAGAAACTCTCTGTGAAGACCTGCATGACAAGTACCAGATCCTAATGGTAGCAGGTGACCTCGCCACAACAATAGATGCCGATCGGGTGGCCTCTCACGGTGTTGATACGGTCCAGATAAACACAGGTACAGCATGTCACTTGGATGCAAGAATGCTTCGAGTTGCCTTAAATGATATTGAATTATCCAAGTATCAACTCGTCTTCATAGAGAATGTTGGCAATCTAATATGTCCAGCTGGGTATTCCTTGGGAGTAGACAAGAAAATAGTCGTGGTGAGTGTGACTGAGGGTCCTTACATGGTGAAAAAACACCCTCTCACCATAAAGCGAGCTGATTTGGTAGTCATCAACAAGATTGACCTTGCTGAAGCATTAGAATTTGACATTGGGGCTCTGGAGACTGACGTTCGAGAGGTCGATGCCAATATTCCCGTGTTTAGAGTCAGTTCAAAAACTGGAGAGGGAATAGATGCCCTCGTAGAAGCTCTGGGTCTCTAAGAGGCAGCTTCGGGTTCAAGTAAGGCTGTAAGGGTTTTTCGGACACCCTCAATGTGTCCTGCCCCCAAGACTGCCACAACCTTCCCAGATACATCATTCAGAATGCTTCTGAGTGCATTTGCCACGTAGAGGTCTCTTTGGTGTATCAACGCGTCTGCAAGATTGGGATATTCTGAATTGAAATCTTTCAATAGGTTCTCAATAGC
>JAEOTX010000246.1 GCA_016839605.1 Candidatus Thorarchaeota archaeon
CTATCCTTTCATTGGCATAGATAGTATAACACGGTTTCCGAGTATACGCTAGCATTGGATGGGTCTCTATTGACATCAAATGTGGCCTATACGCCAATGATCTTACTCGGAATACCCAATATGCTTGTTATGTTTAGGTCGTTGATTGATGCCGCATAATGCCTCATAATGGTACAAATTATACCAATATAAGGTATATATGATATATTAGACGATGTGGTAAAAAATTAACAACACATTTACATAAACATATGTTGAATAACTCACTCACTAAAAACAGTCTTTCGAAAAATCGAAAGGTTGGCAGATTGTCGAACAAACACCTTCTGGTGATTCAGAAAGAGGTGCCTAATCTATTCATCCTAGCCGGAAAGAACTGACTGTTCCTAGGATCATCCCATTGTATGCAAGGACAACGTGCAGTGCTTTTCTCCTGTACACATTAGAAAAAGGGTCGCCAGCTCTGGTAAATGCTTCAGATTCACGTATTACAAGGTCCAAAATAGCACCTCTGACACAACACAAGTGTACACGTTTGGCTCTCATGCCAACGTATCTCTCACTTCTAATGAGTGCGAGTCACTGGAAATCTCTCCTATTCTCTCTCCGAAGCAGAACGGGCGGAACGGGACAAACGTTTACTCCAACATACCTCCGAAACAAGCGTGTACCGACAAGTACTCTTGACAGGAGTGCTCCAATCAACATATCCTGACAAAATACAATCCCGGGCCGCCAAACCGGTCGGTACACGCTCACTCCTTTTCTCAGCACCCTCTTCTGGCATCAACGTTTACAGCTATCATCCAGTAAACATTGAGGGATATTCAATCGGTAATTGTTATCAGGAAGACTATTACTCTTTCCTTGAGATGGGATACGATACAGATGTATTAGTCATTGGAGCAGGTCCAGCTGGTCTATCAGCTGCAAGATCACTCACTCGGATGGACGTGCCTTTCATTCTGATTCATCGTGAGAAAAGTCCTTGCGAGAAGAAGGTCTGTGGAGGGTTTATTCCTCAGAGGGCGCTGGAACGATTCGGGATTGAAGATTTCAGTGGAGCTTATCCTGTTGATGCAGTGAGGATGAGATTTCCAGGTGCTGAAGGAAAGATAGTGGAGTTCAAGGAGAAAGTTGGGGTGAATGCGACCAGATTTGACATTGGTCGCGCTCAATTGTCATCAATCGACGATTCGGAGAGTATTTGGTCGGAAACAGAAGCAACTCGAGTTGATATTGCAGGAGATGAATGTCTTACAAGGATTGTCAGAAATAGTGAGGATGATGTGATATCATCTAAGTTGCTGATAGATGCTAGTGGTGCAAATCCAGTAACCCAGCGTTTTGTTTCTATCAGGGACAGAATCCCGAATACCTCAATGGGGTACGCTGTTCAATATCAGATGCACCTTGATTCAGAATCCTCTGTGTTGAGGGGTGTCAATGATTTCATCTATGGTAGCGAATTCTCGCCCGGTGGATATGCCTGGTCGTTCCCAAGGGGTCGAGAAGTAGCTGTTGGCACAGGTGGTTTGGTCGATAGAGTCCGAAACAGCGAGAAACGTGTTGAGGAATTCTTGGAGCATCTGTTGAAAACAGTTGAACCTCTCAAGAGTGAACTTGGGAACGCAACAGTGAATAAACGAGAGTCAGCACTGATGCCTTTGGCTGGAATTGTGCGGCCCTCCTATGCTCGCAGACTAATCCTCGCAGGGGACTCGGCAGGGCATTGCTCACCAATTACCGGTGAGGGCATATTCTATTCTATGATTGCAGGCGAATTGGCCGCTATCACATCCAAGGACGCAATTCGGGAAGGTGGCGGTTCGACTAATCAACTAAGAGTATACGAAAAAAGGTGGATGAAAGAGTTTGGATCTGACCTGAAGTGGGGTTTGTGGCTTCAGCGGAGGTTCTTGAGAGAGGGATCGAAATCAATGGGTTCTGTCTTTCTGAGATCAAAGAAGTCACAGAAGTTGATTGCAGAGATGCTTCTCGGAAAAAGATCGGTAAGGAACGCAATTATTCGTGCGGCCCCAGGATATTTGCGCTCAAAAATCTGAGAGCTATTGTGAAAGTCCGATTGGTCAATGTCAATCAACGACTCTGTAAGACTCAAGGTTTGCTCCCTACAATAATGTCCTTGAGGAGGTACATGTAGATGTTCCTGGCCACAGGGGCCAGCAACAACTCCATACTTATACTGAAGTCAGAAGTCTAGGATCCCGTGCCTTTCATTTTGTGCACGATAAAGCATTTTTTTCTGTACGCCTCATCGTCCAAGTTGTTTATGAAGTTCTCAAGTTTCTTGACCCGAGTGAACTCCTCTTGGATACCCAGGTCTCTCACAGAAATCATTGCCTTCTTCTTCTCGATTCTCACGTAGACCCCACCGAGGCCCACTGAGTGTTTCATGTATACAGGATCCTCTTGGTTCTTAACCCGATAGAATCCCTGTCTTCTCAACATCCTTGTGACCATGTTCATCATAGCTGTCTAGCCCTCCCGGCGGCTGACGTTTTCTCAGTAAACGCATACTCCAATATAAAGTCATAAGGTGGAAATCGTACACGTTTGTTCATGCTACATTATTTATGATTGACAAATCGATTGATATTAACCAAAATACGATACAAATCATTAAATAATGAAGAAAAAATACACAAGAATCGAATTATGAGTCATTCTAGCTTCCACCGCGCCAAATACATATAATACGTGTACGTATATCCTCCCGAAGACACTCGACCTCAAGCATAACGTTTACGACGCATCTGTTCTCTTGCTACCGAAATGTACTATTCTCTCTACAGGCATATTCAGGTTCATTGAGAATTCTTCGCGAAGTCGAGGCCTAATTTCTAATCCAATGTACACACAGTACTCCCATCAGTCAATATTCTATGCTCATGTCCTTTTCATCGAAGACAATGCTTAAAACTGAGGTAAAGAAGTCGAGCTGCAATAGTGGGAAAAGATATGGATCTCTGGAGCGATTTCATTGGATTCTTCACAGGCATTTTGGGACCTGTATCTCAGCCTCCTTTCAGCGCAGTCTTCATTCTATTTGTGAGTGTTGCTTTAGCACTCATCGCATCTTGGGCAACTATGCGTTTCAGTGACGTCGAGCAAATGAAGGCGAATATGGAAGAGGTATCAGAGTGGAGAAAGAAGCTTGATGTTGCCCGAAAGACCATGGATCCCTTGCTTCTTCAGGAAGTCCAAGACCAACAAGGAAGGATTATGCGTCTAAACACTGAGATGATGGGCTCTCGATGTAAGCCAATGTGCATCTACTACATTCCGTTCATCATAATTTTTGGAATTCTCAATGCCTTGTATGCAGGCGTACCTGTCGCCTTTCTGCCTTTCAACGCGCAGAAGCTCCTTCCATTCCTAGATCCAATGTTGGGTACAAACATTGTGGGAGGCGGCTTTGGGCTTTGGTTCTGGCCTTGGTATCTTCTATCAAGCCTTGGTCTTGGAAATCTCATTCGTAAAGTCCTTGGAGTAGGCGTCGAACTGGGTATGTAGGATTACTGTAGGTCCTGATCCTTCTTTGTCCTCACAAGAAGAAGGGCTATTGTTGCTATCAGAGCGAGGGCTATCGAGTATTGAAATGCCATCAGTGGACCGATTGCATCCCAGAGATATCCAATGATAATTCCAGCAGGCAAGGCGCTGAGACCTATTGCCATTTGAAATGCCCCAAGAATGCTTGAGCGTCTCTCCTCTTCGACCAAGTCTGAAACAAGCGCAGTCTGAACGGGATCGAGTGCTCCGTTCATAAGGCCAAAGAGAAGGAATAGCGGAATTACTGTCGCCCAATCATTGACTACGAAAGCCCAGGCTGAGGTCAGAATCAACAAGATGAATGCCATAATCAAGATCGGCTTTCTGCCATAGCGATCTGATGCGCGTCCAAAAGGATAAGCACTAGCGGCGTATACTAGTACGAAAAGAATGTACAGCAAAGGAAGCTGCGATTCCAGGTACCCATAGTCCTGTGAGAAGAGCATGAGGAATGAATAGCTGAATGTTGCTAGCGCAAAGAGAATGGATGCAAAGAGGAATATCTTCAAGTTTCTATCCAGTCCTCGAAAACTGACTCCTTTGAAGACATCCTTCCCCTTCTTCTCTTTGATAAGGACTGAAACCACAATAACACTACCAGCCCCAGGTAGGACTGCCAACAAGATGATTCCCGTGTAGCCAAGTGTAGCAAATAGAAGAACAGTAATCACCGATCCCATGACTGCTCCTGCAGTGTCCATTGCACGTAAGACGCCAAAAGCTCGTCCTCGCTTCTCTTCATCTGCAAAACTGGCGACGATTGCATCTCTGGGTGGCCCGCGCATCTTTCCCAGCCTATCAGTGGACTTCCAGAACAGAATCTGATAGAACCCAGTAGCAAGGAGAAATCCAATCCTTGACATCATAGAGAGGAAGTATCCAACTGAAATGAACGCCTTCCGCTTTCCTGTCCTGTCAGATGCATACCCCGCACCCAACTTAGACAAAGAGGTGATCGTCAGAGCCAGTCCATCTACAATTCCGATCTGAAAGAATGATAGGCCAAGATGAATCTGCAAAAACGTCGGCCATATGGGTGCTATCATGTCGGAGCTTGTATCGTTGAGGAATGATGCAGTACCAAATACCAGTGTGGGATCTCTTTCATCTTGATCCTTCATGTTCACTGTTGACAAATGTCACAATCCCTCTATCATGGCAACATACTCCCAGCATTTATTTGAATTGTAGAGAAGGAAGGACTGCCGCGAGCTGAGCATATAGCTCAATAGAGGGAGCAGATTGGATTCGGCAAACCAAGATGAATCATTGTTTGGGGAGTACCAAGAGCTGGGACCTAAAACAATATCCAAGGAGCAATGCGTAATCGCCCTCATCCATATCATCGCTGCTATTGGCATCTCTGTCATGCAATTCTCCGAGGGACTAAGTGCATGGTTTCTAGGATTCGGAATTTTCACTCCTATTCTATTGATTCTACAGGGTCTTTTCTACGCCTATATCAAGAACCACCAGTGGTATCGGGATCAAATGGTTCCCTTCATCTCAAGAGTCATTATGGTGACAGAAATAGAAGCAGACCAGTTTGTGCGACATCATCGAAAGCTTGGCTGGTACACACTCGTTCTTGGATCGATTGCTATAATTGCTTGCCAGATGATTTGGACATGGGGTTTCACCGTTGTAATGCCGCTATTCTTTGGTGATGACTTGATTATTCGTTTTGTTGGCGAATTGGTGGGATACGCTGTCCTTTTCGGGCCCTTCTTCCTCTATCTTTTCCTGATATTCCTCATTTACGGCGGCGTCGAAATGATATCTCAGTCAAGAAATGAAGAAATTCGACACATATTCGAAATTGCAGGAAAATGGACAGAAGAGAATGAAGGCCGTTCGAAACCTCCTGAATCTCAAGATAAGAGCTGAAATGCGTCAAAAGGCTGGAACTATTGAGAGACCGGATCACAAGGATGTTCGATGATTAGCATTTCTTCCTAGTACGGAACCGTTTTATTATCTGAGTACATCTGCGCCGCTATGAGTCCTCGTAGGTCGAAAGTCTACTTTGGATCTGTGAAACATGGGAACACGGGTCGTTTTGCTTCTTTTGGGGCGAAAGTGGACAAGGTTATTGAACTTCTAGATTTCTCCACAATCGAGAAGAAAGACAAAGTCGCTATCAAGATGCACTTGGGCTTCCACGACGGCTATCAAACCGTGCCTGTCTTCTTTGTGCGTCGGTTGGTCAAGGCTGTCAAGAAAGCTGGTGGATATCCCTTTGTGACAGACAATCCTACTTCAGTCTACAACGCTGCAGAACGCGGATACACTGCAGAAACATGTGGATGTCCAATCATTCCAGCGGCAGGAGTCAAGGATGGTTATACAAAGAAAGTTGAGTTCAACTTCGGGAACGTAGACACCTTAGAGATGGGTGGTGTCATGGCTGATGCTGACGTCCTCATCGACTTCACGCATGTCAAAGGCCACAACTCTTGTGGATACGGCGGCGCCGTGAAGAACATCGCTCTAGGCGGCTATCATGGACCCAGCAGATGGCAGAAGATTCATGGAGTTGAAGCCAGCATTCCCTATTGGGATCCCGAGAAGTGTACTCCCGAGCATGCGAAGAAGCTGGTTGAGAGTTGTCCGGATGAGTACATCAAGTA
>JAEOTX010000247.1 GCA_016839605.1 Candidatus Thorarchaeota archaeon
AGTATGGATTGAAACAGCCGCATTCATACCGACAAACACGCTCCTCGCATCAGGCCAGTTTGATGAGTTGATTCCTGCGGAGCGACTCCTAACAGAGTTCCGGTCCATAACTGGGAATGCTTCTGCTGTTTCAGAGACCACATACGGAAATCTAACAGAGGGGACCGCCTATAGACTCGTACTAGCTCCCTCCAATCATATAACGGAAGTTACCGATCGTCTCATCGTCATTGAATCAGCGACATGGATGATCCAAGCACTCCAGGGTGAGAGTCAGCTTTCTCATACACTGAAGTTCTGGAGACCCTATTTCCGCACTTACAATCTTGTCTACGGAAACAGAGCTGTTGCCTATTCAGTCGGAGCATTCTCTTTGCTCGCCTCTCTCATCCCCCTACTCTTCATTCTAGCTGAACATCTTCCAAATCGAATTAGACCACAACCCATTCAACTGATAGGAGTGCGATTGAAAACAAGGCAGATTGCTTTAGTCAGCATTTTCCTTGGAGCCCTTATGATTTCATTCTATGCAGTTACCGGGTATATGTCACAGGCTCTTGGAGACCCCGGTCTTCCATGGCTCAATAGCTACAATGCTCTTGGATTGATTGTGTTCTTCCTGTTGTGGCCAATAGCTATGGTCTTGTTTCTGATGTTGATCCTAAAGAAAGAGAGAATGGGACAACTGCTAGAGGGACTTGGATTTGAGTTTGGGAATCCCGCTACATTGTTGAAGACTTCTGGGAGAGCGATTATTCCCAGCCTGATTTGCATCATTTGGCTGATAGCGTGGATGAGCTTGGGAGGTCTGCCAGACTCGCAGGGAACCACCATCATCTTGCCAATTCTTCGAATTCCAATTGATCAGAGGCTGATAGGCATCTTCTTGCTCACTTTCATTGTACTGCCATTCTCAGTTGCTGATGCCTTGTGGTCCGAGCTACTGCTCCAGAGGAAGGAGTGGGAACGAAATATTCAGCAGGTCAAAGAGATGGGAGTGGCCTTTGTCTTGCGGCTAGTGCCGATGACAGTCTTTGCTCTTGCGCTGGTTTACGGTAGTGCATTTCTTGGCATTGTGGCAGGTCCATCCGTTGTCCTTGGGCTTTTACTCCTCTACTTCGTCATCGCCTCAACAGCGGCAACATTCATCCTGTTCTTTGCCTCAACACGATTCAAGAATCCATGGCCTGCAGTCTTTGTGAATGCATTGCTTTATGCTTGGATACTGGTCAATTCTATGCCGCTCGTTTAGTCATCATAAATTTCGAACTCGAGACACGCCTTTTTGAACAGCTTGAATAGATTTTTCACAGCGGATTCATCCGGGACTTCAAGGACCATCTGTAGCTCGTTCTTATTTGGCGCAATATCTGGGTCAAAGCGGTCTTGTACGATTTCAATCACACTGACACCAGACTCCGAAATTATGCTGAGCACCTGATGCAGACTTCCAACTCGGTCGAGGATTACTCCCTTAACCCGAACATTGCGCCCGAGGCGGAACAGCTCCTTCTCTACGACTCTTGCCATGAAGCTCATATCGATATTGCCCCCTGAAAGGACTGCAACGGCATTCTTCTTCTTGATATCGATGTGTCCGTGATGGAATGCAGAGAGCCCCACGCATCCAGCAGGTTCCACAACTATCTTAGCACGTTCAAGCAGAAGGAAGAGTGTTCTTGTGACCTCCAACTCTTCTATAGTAGCGACATCAGTGAGTAGATTTTTTGCTATATTGAAGGTTATCCGGCCTGGTTTCTTCACTGCTATCCCATCACACACTGTGTCCAAGCCCTCAACCTTTGTAACTCGACCAGCTTCTAGAGATGCCTTCATTGATGCTGCAGTATCTGGTTCTACTCCATAGATTTCGACTTCGGGCTTTTGCTGTTTTATTGCTATGGCAATGCCTGTCGAGAGGCCCCCGCCTCCAACTGGGACTGCGACTACGTCTACGTCGGGCAATTCTTCGAGAATCTCAAGACCAATCGTTCCTTGACCAGCAATCACGTTTTCATCATTAAACGGATGAAGAAATGTGACACCTCTATTCTCTGCGGTCTCTCGAGCATGAGCAAGGGCATCATCAAATACATCTCCATGAAGGATTACCTTTGCGCCATACCCCTGGGTGGCTTGAATCTTTGCCACAGGAGAGAACCGGGGCATCACTATTGTGGACTTGAGTCCAAGTCGTTTTGCAGCATAAGCCACTCCTTGAGCATGATTTCCAGCAGACGCTGCGATGACGCCCGCCTTCTTCTCATCATCATTCAACTGGGACATTGCATAGGCGGCGCCCCTGACCTTGAATGATCCGGTCTTCTGTAGGTTCTCAAGTTTGAGATAGACGTTACCACCGGTCATTCGACTGAACGTAGTTGAGTGGTCAAGTCTGGTGACATGCTTGATTCCTTTCAAGACCTCTCTTGCATCTAGGATCTTTTCATAGATACGGTCGTGCTTTCCCAAGATGATACCCCGAGCGACTAGGAGTCGGGGTGCCTGATAATACTTCCCTGAACCGAAATTCAGGTATTGCTTCAGTAGACTTTCTCCTCGATGTTGATCCCTCTGTTTCGCATCTCCTCTATGAAGAGATCTGGTGGAACTGCAACCTCTGGTGCAAGGACACCTCGGTCGGTGATAGTTCCATCTGCACACATCACTGCTACTGCGGCAGCGGGGAATGATGTCGTGCGCATCATTGAGGTGAGTTCAGTTTCATCATCAAAGTAATCGATGAGCTGATATTGAACGGTCCTTGATTCTGTGCCCTTCCAGCCTTCAATAGTGCAACGGACCAGTGTAACATCTTTTCCAGTGGGTGGAAGATTCTCTTCCAAAAGCCGTTCCAGTACTCTTCTAGGTGCCAGCTTCACTCCATCTATTTCCATCTCATTGCTATCCATGAGACCCAGTTTGTAGATGCACCACATCTTGTGCCCGTGTCCAGGATATCTGATAGTCTTGTAATCCAAGTTGTCTATCTTACCTTCATAAGTGATAGGCAGAGTGGATGTGCCTCCGCTGGTATTGAACGCCTCCAGCTTTCCAAAGGGGTCTGGAAACTCCAGCTGTTCGAATCCAATGAGGGGATCCTCTATGACGATCTTCCCGTCGCGAAGAACGCGGCATGGCTCCACATACTCATTGATGAGTCCCTCCACAGAGAAAATCAAGGAGTAATTCAGTGGCGGCCGTGGATCCTGCTGAAGGCCACCTACACGCAACTGGACTGATTCGGTCCTCGAGAGCTGGTCAATACCTGCCCTCGCCAACACATTGGTCATTCCAGGAGCCAAGCCGATGTCAGGAACTACTGTGACACCAGCATCTTTCGCTTTGTCATGCATAGCGAACTGTTTCTCATGGACGAATATGTTCCCGCCTAAGTCTACCATGTTTGCTCCTGTTTCAATGGCAACTTCCGTGTGCAGTTCATTTACTGTATACGAGATGGCACTGATTACTGAATCAACCCGGGAAAATAAAGAGATGAGCTGACCCTTATCCCTTGCATCAACCTTCTCAGCTACAGCCTTCTCACCAAATTCCCTAGCAAGACCTTTAGCTGCTTTCTCATCAATGTCAGCAACGATGAACTGCTCGACGCTGTCGGTGTGTGCAAGGTAGTATGCAGCACCTCTTCCCATAAGTCCAGAACCAAGAACAAGAACCTTCAACAAGTACACTCCTATTGATGGCTCTTGACCTATAGTCGGTGCAATAAAAACAATATCGTAGGAGTAAATTGGTTACTTCATAAGTACCTCCGCATATGAATGAGGCGACACATAGCTCAAAACGCCTACAACACTTGAATGGACCTTGAAAATCTTGAACTCCTGTTCATCGAGTGGGCAGCCTTCCCACCAGCTGCAGAAGTAAGCATTAATTTTCTTTTGTAGGTCATCCTCTCCTGAGTCAAATAGTCTGAATGGTGGATCTACTTGTGGCCAGTTATTGGCATCGAAGCAGAATGGTTCACCACACACCAAGCTCAGGGTCAAGTTGTAATAATAATCACTGCAACAAAGGCCTGGGATCAGTTCCCAATCAACGTTGACCTTGTAGCATTCACCCTTTTGTTCAAACATGAGACAAGTGTCCGTAAGGATATAACCGCCATATACATGGACGTATACATAGAATTGATCTAGGTAAGCCTGATCAATGCATAGTTGAATATCTCCTTCCGGTAGGACACTCTCAATAATCTCAATGTAACCGTCTTCCGGCTCGAGTTCCCAGCAAGCGCATTCAGACCAAAGTCCAATATCATAAGCATCTTGAGCTATTGTGTCAGTATTTGATGCGGGGTACGTCGACCAGGAGCCAGCTTTGTTTGAAAGCTCATTGAAGTCGCCCTCCATTTGCTCCAATAGATTTGGATTCTGCGCTGCCGCAGTGTAGTTTGTGCACAGCGCAAATACAAATATGGCGCAGGCGAGGATCATGAAACGATCCATCGAACGGGTAGAACGACTTGCGGAGTAATCTCTTATGTACGGAGTCACTTCCTTCCATCTCCCGGACATCTTACGAATTTCCCTTCCTAACCTATTAGTACCACGTAGGTTTATCGATTAGGTGTAGTTACAATAGCTAACCCTTGTAATAAGCTGTTCTACGTCTAAAAATCGTGACAGATTTCCATTTAATTGCGCGACTCTCGATATATTACTTAAAAAAGACCTCAGATTTTCAGAGTTTTTATTCAAACCTCTTCATTATTTTTCAACTAATCAATATAACAACAAATGAAAGTATATGCTACTATCAATTGCAAATGAATGCGACTTATCACTCCCTCATTCTTAATACACTGATTCAGACCTCTCTCGAAAAGACTGGTTGCTTGGACACGAGCTTCGGAAGCAAGAGGCGCTGCCTTGGTGCGAAGCTTGTCTTCCTATAAATGAGTTCAGTCAATTCCTGGATGCTCATTGATGCTTGATCGCCTTCCTCGCGACACCTAACTGACAACTCTCCAGACTCACGTTCCTTGTCGCCCACGACACAGATGTATGGGATCCAAAGCTTTTCTGCTGCTCTTACTTTCTTCCCCACCGTCTGTGATCTGTCATCTATCTCGTAGCGGACTCCGCGCTTGTCCAACTCCTTACCAAGCTCCAAACAGTAGTCAATCATACTCTCATCTACTGGTAAGAGACGCACTTGAGATGGAGTCATCCAAAGAGGTATCTTCGGTTTCATCCCTCGGCTCTTGTCCTTGTGTGCCTGTTCAAGGACTCCGTAAAGAATCCGTTCCATTGAACCGGATGGTGAAGTGTGAAGAATCAGAGGACGCTTCTCTTTCCCGTCCTCTCCGATATACTTGATGTCAAATCGGTCTGCATTTTCTACATCAATCTGAATAGTCCCTAGACATCCCGCTTTCTTCTGTGCGTCAACAACATTCCACTCGCCCTTGAAGATGAAGTATGCGTATTGGTCCTCGAAGAGCTCAATCATCATTGGTTTGTCGATAGTCCGAGCCACACCATTCATGAACTCGCGGTTCTCTTCAAAGAACGACCGAAGAACTCTGAACGAAACCTCATAATCGACTTCAAGCTCTTTCTGGAGCTTCTCAACAAAGACCAATTGCCTATTCACTGCTTCAATAGCGCCATTCACATCAGCCACAAACTCATGAATATCAGCCATTGTGAATACTCGTGGTCTCCTCATTCCAGCTAGCTCCCCGCTCTGCTCTCGTCGGAAAGACTGAGCAATCTCAAAGAGCTTGAGTGGCATTTGCCTGTGAGATACCACTGCTTGCGATATAAGCAGGAATTGACCAAAACATGCTGCAAATCTTGCAAAGTAGTCACGGTTTCCAGATCTGATCACGTACTGTCGAGATGGAAACCTCTGGAGGTAAGACTTCAGTGATGGATGCTCATAGTCATAAATCACTGGAGTCTGGACAACATGAGCCCCATAGTCAAGCATCTCTGCTACAACGCGTTCCTCGACAGCTCTCTTCAACGTCAGACCTCGCGGAGGCCAACGGAAGTTACCTGGATCTGAACCCGGTTCATAGTCTACGAGCTCGAGTTTTTGCATCATCTCGATATGTGGAGGGGCATCAGATGCAGTCCGATCCTTATCAGTTTCGTATTTGACGTAAATCTCCAGCTCTTTGTAGTCCTTGTAGTTGAACTTGTCGTAATCAGTGAGCTTGCCATCTGGCTCCATGATATAGAACTTGGAGGCTGATTTCTCCTCAGCAACTAGTGCCGTGAGGTCCTCCCCTTCAGTAGCATCTCTCGAAGTCACCTCGCCTGTTTCAACTGAAATGTCTAGAACCTTCGACCTCTCAGCGAGAGGGTGTCCCTTGCAATGGATCTCAAATGACTTGTACCATCCAAATGGCACTCGCACAACATTGAACCCTCTTGATTCAAGGTCCTTTGTCACATTCTTGATAAGCTTCAGAGCGGTGCTCGGAGGAGATGGTTCTTCGCTAAGGTGAACAAATGGATACACAACGATATTCTTCTCCTTGACTTCTTCTGCAGCCTGAGCTATCATGTCTGCCGTCATCTTTGATGCAGTGCCAACATCCTTCTCATCGCCCTTTTCAGCGGCGATGAAGTTCACTAAACACGAGTCCTCGGTTGTGTACGACTTCGACTTGACTGCCTCTGCATTCTTGAGTGCCTTGCGTTTAGCCTCGTAGGAGAATCCATCACTATGTATCTGGAGCATTCTCAATTTACTAGCCTCTTCTCGAGATTCAATCTTGATTTACACTTAAGCTTGGCGAAGCTTCAATGTCGACTTCTTACTTGCCTATCTTACTGGTGATCTTTCCAATAGCAATAGGCTTATTAAGAAATAAACAATAGTTAATATATTTCTGGTGAGTTTTTGTCATGAAGAATTATGATCTGATAGTCATAGGTTCAGGGGCAGGTCTGAATCTAGCGTCGCCTGCGTACAACAGTGGGATGAAGGTGGCGATTATTGAGAACGGGCCAATGGGTGGAACCTGCCTGAATAGAGGATGTATTCCAACAAAGATTCTGACCTACGTCGCGGATATGATAGTGCAGACCAAGCACGCTGAATCACTCAATGTCAAGGCGACGATAGAGTCAGTTGACTTCCCAGCTTTGATGGAACGGATGCGGACTCATGTGGGAACAGATGCAAACAACATTGGCGAGTCAATTAACGCTGCAAAGGACTATGACTGGTATCATACAACGGGGGAGTTCGTTGACGACTATACGATGATGGTCGATGGTGAGAAGATCAAGGGGGAGCACATATTCATAGCAGCTGGGACTCGACCACTGATCCCCAGAATTGACGGCATTGATACTGTAGACTTCATGACGAACAAAGAAGCGCTCCAGCTAACTGAGAAACCAAAGTCCATGATTATTCTCGGAGGGGGATATATCGCTGCGGAGTTTGGGCACTTCTTCTCAGCAGTTGGAACTGATGTTACAATCATCGGTAGGAATCCGTATCTAGTCAAAATGGAGGATCATGATGTTTCTGAGCTCTTGAAGCGAGAGCTATCAAAACGCATGAGAGTCCTAACAAATCACGAGGCCATTAGCGTGACTCAGGCTGATGGTACAAGAACAGTTGTGGCTAGGGACCGCGACTCAGGAGCCGAGAAGTCATTCAGCGCTGATAGTCTCTTGGTGGCTGTTGGTCGAAGGTCCAACGCAGACTTGCTCAAGCCGGAGAAGACAGGAGTCAAGACATATGACAAAGGCTTTGTCATCGTTGACGACTACTTCAGAACTACCAAGAAACGAATTTGGGCCTTCGGAGATGCCATCGGGAAGTACATGTTTCGACACGTCGCAAATGAGGAATCGGGCATTGTCTGGTACAACTGGTCAAGGTCTCTTCAAGGCTCAGGTCCTGAGGAGTTCATATCAATGGACTACACCGCAGTGCCCTGGGCTGTTTTTTCGTATCCGCCAATTGCGACTGTGGGGATGAACCTCAGACAGGCAAAAGAATCCGGACAACGGCTATTGGTTGGTCAGGCGGGCTATGACAGTGTGGCTAAGGGATTCGCTATGGGAGAACCAGAGGGCTTTGCTAGGATAATAGCTGATGCTGAAACGCAACGCATACTTGGCGGAACCGTCGTAGGACCCTACGCCCCGATGCTCCTACAAGAAGTCATCACATTGATGAATACTGATAATGGTTCGTTCATTCCATCACGGAGAGCAATGTATATCCACCCCGCGCTATCTGAGGTGGTCAGAAATGCGTTTGGCAACCTAGCGCCAATTGATGGTGGACATCAACATCATCATTAGTGGAGACATAGTCACCATACCATCGGGCTGTATCCTTCCTTGATCAGTCCGGATATCAGTGATCCAACATAATCTACCTTTATACCTAGCTCAGCAGTTTGCTCTGAAGTTTCATCTCGGTCAGACAGAAACTTGCAGGCCACTGTCTCACATAACTCCGTGATTTCCTCAGCTGCCGCCGCAACTTCGGCATCCTCGACGAGCAGATTTTGTGATGGACCGAAGAATATCAGCCGCATATCATCCATCCATTTGTAGCGAATCGCATTTGCTGTATACATCAGAGCTGTCAGGGCTTTCTCTCTGTCACCTGTAGCAATAATCACTAGTAGCTTTGAACTCATTGATTCAACTCCGCGTGAATAGCTCTATTCTGTGTAGCATTCAGCTTGACAAATAAAAGGGAGATGGATGCGGATTTTTGGTATGGGTCTCTAGAATCCCCTCATGCCAACGGTCCTATCTAGTCTCCCTGTTAGAGCCATCCACGATACGAAGAAGCTTACTGTGACCAGAGCATAGCCAGCATCAATGCCAGGCAATGCAATCAGCAAGAATGGAATCTTGATCACTAGGAACAGCAAAATGCCTACCGCAATACCCAAGGGTCTAAGTCTTCCAGGTGCACTCTGCTTCTTCATCCGTCGCCATACATTGCCAAACAGCAATACGGGAACCATGAACATCACAAGGAGCGGTATCGCTAGCCAGATAATACTGACAAAGACCTCCTCAATGGGTGATGGAAATGATTGTGCAATCAGAATTGCTGCTGGAAGGTAGAGTACAAGTGGTAGTAGGCCGGCACTTCGATAACCGGCTGCAAAGATCGAAGTAATTGCAAGTAGGGTCAAGGCTAATGCTATGGATAGCATCTCGACGTATATCGATGGCAGCTTGGGAAGGTTATCTGTATTTCCAAGAATGCCCACAATCTGTGCTGCGGCAAAGAGTACAAAAGATAGGAGCAGGAGGAACGTTGGCAATTGCTTATTCTCTCTCCATCTTCCGAACAGGTATGCAGCAGTACCCGCAGCGAGCATGATTGCGAATGAACCAACGACGACTAGAATAGTGAGAATGATATCGCCCATAAGTTCCTGGGCATAGAGCCCTGATATGACAAGTGCAGGTCCTGCGAAGCTCGCTCCATATCCTAGAAGCTCACCAGTCATTTCTTGTTCTGGTCTTAGGAAGGTGAATGCGAGCATGGCTGGGCCCATTAGTGCTAGAAATACAATGATGTAAGTGCCATAGGTCGGGAGTGCAAAGCCGGCAAATCCTTCACCATAGAGGTCCGGAAGGTTGAGTAGCTGCATAAGAAGTGCATAAGACATTGCAGCGGTCGTTCCTCTTCTAGTGTCATAGGCTATCCAGACAAAGACGATAGCAACCACTAGAAGAACTGCAGAACGAACCAAGGATCCCCAGTTGAATAGATCATTTGCACGGATGCTCACTCTGTGTTGGAGCTGCAGATCGATAGATTGGGCAAGGAGAATGACGCCGACTATGGCAACGAGAAACACAATCAGGCCTAGGAATTTCTGCCTAGTAATCATTGACGCGGCGACTGCAAGAATGACAACTTCAATTATTAGAACAACGAACAAGCTATAGTACGGAAAGACAAGACCCTCGAAGAATAATTGGACATCAAAGTAGTCAGCAAGAAAGTCAACCAGAAGCGACCTCCCGGTTGCTGCTTCTTGGAAAGTTATGAATGTCCCAACTGCATATACAATCATTGCCAATGCAAACAAATACAGTGGTCTGAAGGCACGTTTGGTCTCTGCATCAGCCTGTGATGATCTCTTCCAACTGTAGTTGATGATTGCTCCAGCGGCAACTAGTGTTGCGAGAGCGATGAAGAACTGAGCTACCTCGAAAGTTTCCAAATCTCTTGCCTCCTAGAACACCTTCTTGCCCCAATCACTTGCGGCTTTCTTTGCCTCATCCAATTCGTCACTTGTCCAAGCTCTCAAACCGCTTCGAACTTTCTCTACATCTTCTTGTTGGCTCTCCTGGACCACCATCTCGTTTACAAGTTCCAAGAAGCCATCATCAATTCGAATATCGGCACTATCATTGACGAGTTTTACAACCTCTTGATTGTGAGCTTCCGCCTTTGGATCATCATAAGCATGAAGAGTGACGACATAATCAGTTCCAGCAGTACCTACTAGCAGTTTGAGATCTCCGAAACGCAGTTCTTGAATTTCAGTACCTGAAATCTTCTTGATGAACATCTGCACAGCAGAGAGAAATCCGCCAAAGAGTGAGGAGTCACCCTTTAGGTTCTCCCAGCCAATTGACGCGATGGTCTCTCCGGCGTCATTAATCAAGAAGATACCGTACATTACCAAGCCTCGTCATCCGTTGAGCCGTCTGCATTATCCCAATTCTTGCAATAGAAAGCCTGGAATGCCTTTCTATTAAACAAAGCCTAGATTGCCATTTAATAAGCGTTTCTCGTAAGTTGTAATATTAGTTAATATTCCATCCCGTTATGGGAAATAGAAAAAGCAGTGCATACAAACTACTACAATGAATCAAACCAGCTTTTCGTCTTATCGACAGCATCTTCATGCTTTTCTGATGCTGTTGCAACTGCCTCAACATCGCGTACTTGGAAGTTCTTGTCAACAAAGACAACGAGCGAGTGTCCCTTTGGACAAGCTGCTGTGACTATGACTGGATGACGCTTTGCCTCTGTGATAGTGGTGGCCTCAACCTCAACTTTCACTAGTGTGCCTTTTGAACAAGCAGGGCACGAAAATGGGTTGAGTGCAACTGTCGCCAAGTCTGAATCACCACATGTATCAAACGGCCGAACACGCCATCTTATCACTTTCAGGGCTGCTGGCATTTAACGATATTTCTGACGCATCAGTCATGCAACTTCCGCATAGGCTCTAGCAATAAGACGGGCTACAGCCTCGAATAGCTCTGATACACCCTCTCCAGTCTTTGCAGAAACCTCGAATACTATTGCATTGTATTTAGATGCATACTCCAATGCCTGTTCTCGAGTAACTCCCTCTCCTTCGACGCGTTCGTCAATCTTATTCCCCACGATTATAATGGGACAGTCCTCGATGTTATTTCGAAGCCTTTCAATCCAGTCATCTAGTCTGAATAGGGTGAACGGCCGAGTGACTTCATAAACCGCAATCCCCATCTTAGAGCCCCTAAAGTAGCCATCGACAACATCCTGGAAACGGGGTTGCCCCCCTAGGTCCCAAAGAAGCAGCGTCACCTCTGAGCCGGATATGACAACTTTCTTAGAAGCAAAATTCACTCCGATGGTCATTTTCATCTGATCGTCAAAGCGGTCCTCAGTATATCTCACTGCAATGCTGGTCTTGCCCACTCCGCCGTCGCCAATTAACACTGTCTTATAGACTGCTGCAGGTCGACGTTGTGCCATCCGTGGGTCCTTCTGAAGGGGGATGATAGGAAAGGCAACATATGAAGCTTTTCGGTTTCAATTGTATCGTGTACTTCGATGTCCGATTATGTCTGTCGTGTCAAATTAGCAAATTTGAAATCTCTCAACTAAGAACGGATGGAAAATTGTCAACACTCTCTGCACTTCCGGGTATTGCATAGAGTCCAAATCCACTATAATCACTCCATGCGTTCCCGACTTCTCCATCATCCCACGAGTTTCCAGATCCATCATCCAGTGCGTTTCCCCCACCGTTCCAACCGAACTGATTGTTGAATATCCGGATAGCACTAGTCCAGTCTTCAAGGGCGATTCCCACACCAGTATTATTGAACACCCAGTTCGTTTCGAAATTGATCTCATTACTAGCGCCTGCCACCTGGATGCCAGCGTCATTGTAAGAGACATTGTTATGATGCACATATCCTCCAGAACTCCCCCATACTGCAAGACCATTCTCATTCGAGCAGAGGTTGTTATCAAACACCTCAAAGCCCTCGCTACAATCCACAAAGACGGCGTAAATTCCTCCTTGAATCATGTTGCTTTCCACCCAAGCGTCACATGAGAAGCTAACATTCACACCAATCCATCCAGCCACAATATCGCATCTCTTAACAGCACAATCATTCGTCTTAAAGAGATTTACACCCCATTCCATTTCACGAAAGGTGCAAGAGTCTACAAGTCCATGGTTGGATTCCCATATATTGACACCCATCCCCCCAAAGGGTTCAGGTGCAGGGCATGAGAAAGAGCAATGTCGAATCTTGAAGTGGAGATCGGTGAACATAATGTTGATGCACGTTTCGGGCGATTCAATTACATAGCCTTGGATGATATAGGGATTGCCTGAGCTGCCATCACCAAGCCATTTATTCTCCTCAGCTTGTTGATGAAAGTCCTGGTCACCCTCAATAAGTATAGGTTCATGAATCGTCAAATTCTCTGGAGGGGACGGCACCGTAGTAGTAGGCGTAGTAGTCAAGGTGCCATTTCCAGGAGGGGGTGGAGGGATGAATGGTTGGGTAAACATGAAGTTTGCAATTAGCAGTGATGCAGAGATCGCCACTACTACTACTATCAGAACTGCTGAACTGCCCGACTGATTTGAGTATGCACCCACCACGACACACATCCTGTAAGCTGTCTATCATATACAAGAAGTACGATATGAGGATTAAGGTGTACGGCCGAGCACTTCTCTATCGACCTTTAGCCGTAAGACAATATAGGCCGTTTGCAGTAAGGCCAGCATGTCGGATAGTAAGATGTGAAGTTCATGTGTGAGTGGTGCTTCAAGCATGGTGCAGGGAAGAAATGGTACCTTAACTCCAGAAACTACCTAAGAGAAACTGCCCTAGAGGTTAATGCGGAAGAATACATCTTCGAGGTTTGGAAGCAGTTTGAGAAAGTCTACCTCCAGAGAATCTATGGGATCTCAATGAAGGGTCCAGGTTACAAATTCGACATCCCTATAATTGGACGGGCTCTGAAGTGGTATGTCAACTCGTGGTTCAGAAAAGAAACTCCTCTCAAGGGTCGAAATCCGCGGCGAGCGGAGGGACACCCTGGACAGGTCATTCCCCTAGCAGATGCAAAGAAAATCCTTGAAATGGCTGAACCTGTCATTCGAGTTAATTGCGCCTGCAGACACATGACTAGAGGAATCAAAGATCCCTGTTGTTTGGCATTTGGTGTACTTGCAGAGAGTGTGCCCAAGCTCCCGCGCTATGTGCCAGACCGTGGCGTTGAACCACTACACATGGACGAAGCACAGGACTTCGTAGAGGAGATGAACAATGATGGAAGAGTGCATACCGTTTGGTTTGGTCCAATGCCTTACATTGTAGCACTCTGCAGTTGTGAGATGCCCGAATGCGCAGCAATGAGAATAAGAACCTCTTATGACCTCCAGTTTCTGTATAAAGGAGAGTATGTAGCGAATGTCGACTTCACGAAGTGTGATGGCTGTCAGAGTTGTGTGTCTAGGTGCAGTTTCGGCGCCCTCACATTCGATGGTTCCATGAATCGACCGTTCATCGATGGGTGGCAGTGTTTTGGGTGCGGCCTATGTGCAACCGCATGTCCACAGGGCACAATTCAGATGAAAGAGAGGACAAGCTTTCCAGCACTGAAGGAGGTCTGGTAGGATGAAGACCAAGTTCCTTGTAGATATGGAAGCATGCGGAGACCCAAGAGAATGCATGCAGTGCATGCGAATCTGTCCTCCTGCCCTCATCATAATGTACCCTCCAGACTACGAGAGCAATGACCCTACTGAATGGAAAGTTGATGTAGCATTTACGGATCTATGCACACGATGCAATGCTTGTGTTGATGTGTGCCCGAAAGAAGCCATAAGAGTAATCTAATTAGGCTATGTGAGTGTGGCCAATTCATGAGTGGTTCAGATAGCGTCTCGGGATTTTCGAATCCGTTTTCTGAAGATGGTAGATTCAAGGTCAGTAGAGTAGATGCCAGCGATGATCTCAAGGAATCAATCATGAGAGCAGTTGAATTGATTGGAGGCTTCAAAAAAGTCATTGAACCGGGTGACACAGTGACGATAAAGCCCAATCTTAACACTGCTGATCCTTTTCCGGCATCAAGTGATCCTGAGTTTCTTCGTGCCCTTGGAGAATTATTGCTTGATGCAGGAGCAGACAAATTGCGAATTGTTGATAGCTCTATGTTTCGCTTGAAGACCTGTGATGTAGCAGATGAAATTGGACTTTGCAGCGTGGTTGGGGATCTTGGCATCGAGTTGGTCTACCTCGATGAGCATGAGTGGGTTAAGAAACAATTTCCAAATGGCAAGCATATGAAGAGTGGATCCATTGGAGTTCCAGCCTTGGAAGGTGACAAGCTTGTTGTAGCCCCTTGCCTGAAGACTCACAGGCTAGCACGATTCACTGCCACAATGAAATCCTTCGTTGGATGGGTCGGAGCCAAGGACCGCATTAAGATGCATGCACGACGATTGGAAACGAAAATCGTAGACCTCGCTTCTTTCTTCAAGCCTGATCTTATAGTGATGGATGCGAGAAAGGTGTTTGTTACTGGTGGACCAGCTAATGGTCAATTAGAGTCCCCTAATCTTATACTAGCAAGTGGTGATATGGTCTCAATTGATGTCGAGGGCGTTCGAATCTTGAAGAGTTTTGAAGCTAAGAACCGCTTGAGTGGAGATATCTGGCAGATTCCGCAGATACGACATGCTGCTGAGATTGGAATAGGAGCAACAAGCGATGATGACATCGTAGTTATGAGCTAGCCTTGACTCGAAGGAAAGCCCCAATCATCACTAATGTCTTGCCCACTGAAATTATGGATTTTGAAGGAGCCTGTAGACCAAGTAAGTGGACTGAATCCAAGAAGTAGAGTCTGAGTGCGCCAACTAGCCACAACTATATGTCTGTTCAATTGCTGACTGGGTGCTACTAGGAATACATTAGATAGCTCCATCAAGAGTGAAGTACTGATTTTATAGAAGAAGCTGTAGGTCTTTCGATGCTCCTCAGTTCCTTGCTCCTTAAGATCTTTCAAATATCGCATTATTGTATCATCGTGAACTTTGGAGTCCATGACATCCGACAGTTTATCCACGTCAACAACAACTGCTGTTTCGAAATAGTAAGCAAGAGGAAACTCAGTTATGTGAAAAACTATGAACTTATCCGCGGTGATTGAGCGATAGAGATGCTCGAAGATCGATTGTTTTGAGAACAGACTGCTTGAGTCCAATAATGCAGGTTCAAAGTTCGTAGACTCATCCGAGACCACTAGTCTGAACATATCGTCCAGCAGATCTCCATCATACCCTATACGTACAATATGATATGGCCGCTTGGACCTTTCTTGATGCATCAGGCCTTCTTCTTGCAGGTACTCGTCAAAGTCACGCCGAAACACATCAAATTCATCATCACTATTGACAACAAAGAGCGATTGGCCTGCCTTGCCAAGATTTGAGATGGCGTCTTCATATGACTTGAACCGCGCGGCCTTATCGCTTCTATTCACCACTAGCAACCTATTATCTGATATTTAGTTCTAATGACTTAATGGTTTCGTTCATGTATACCTTATTCGTGGCAAAGAACTTTTCAGGACCAATGTGAATTGCTTGTAGAGGTTGCGTTAATGGGTGAGAAAAAACAGATTGGTGTGATCACTCGATACTTTCACAAGATTGGCGTAGCTGCAATTATGCTGGAGGACACGCTGAAGGTTGGCAATAAAATCAGCATCGAGGGATCTACTACCAATCTTGAGCAAGAGATTTCGTCGATGCAAGTCGACCGCGAGGACATTCAGGAAGGCATCAAAGGACAGGAGATTGCTATCAAGGTCAAGGACAGAGTTCGAGAGAATGATGTGGTATACTTGATATAGCTAGCCAATTGCTGTCACGGACTCTGACTTAATGGTTTCCTGCCAACTGTCAGCTCATCGACCAATTCAGCTAGGTCAATGACATCTATTTCATCTGAGCCTGCGGCATCTCTGAGATTTCGAGTGCAGAATGGACAAGCAGACACTATCTTTTGTGCACCAGTCTCCATAGCTTGTTGGACCCTCGCTTTTCCAGTAGATATCGCCATTTCTTCATACGCAGATTTTGCGCCGCCGCCTGCGCCGCAACACCACGCGTTGTCACGATTCTTCTTCATCTCAATCACGGAAACTGGAAGCTGGGAAAGCACCTCTCGGGGGATTTCATATACCCCCATATGTCTTCCAAGATGGCATGGATCGTGGTAGGTGATGTTGAGGTCCGATGCTGACGAAATGACCCTAAGATTGCCAGCTCGGATCAGGTCTCTGAACATCTCTGATGAGTGAATGAATTCCACATCCAGCTTCAGTCCAAGTTCAGAATAGTCTTTGGACAGTGTTCTGAAGCATCCGGCGCAAGAAGTAATGACTTGCTTCGCACCTGAACTCCGAATCGCATCAGCATTATGTTGCATGAGTTCATTGACACTCTTATTCTGACCTGTCCGTAGCAGAGGAGATCCACAGCAGAACTCATCGACTATAGTGAAATCAACTCCTGCTTTCTTGAGGACCGATATTGTAGCATCACGAATCTGGGTCTCTCTATAGTTTGATGTGCACCCAACAAACAAGACATTCTCTGCGGTCTCTGGGAGGTTATGTTCTTGAACTAGTTCCCTACTATGATGTTCGGCTTTGTAGGGATTATGATATTCCTCAACGTAATTTCGGAACTTCTCATGGGCTTCAAGTGCTCCGACATTCTCCACTGCAATTCTTCGCAGGTCCTCAATGATATCGATTATGTGTCCTCGATGCGGAGCATGGCATTGTACTTCACAGGCACCACATGTTGTACAAGCGAAGATTGACTGTAGCAATGAATCATCCCACTGAATCTGGTTTGTCTGAAGTCCTCGAGCAAGCCAGATTCTGCCTGATGCAAAATAGGTCTCGAATCCAAAGTGCTCTCCAGAAGGGCAAGATGCTTCGTACTCAAGGAACTGATATTTGCAGGTGCCGCATCTGATGCAGCTGTGAAGCCACTCCTCGATATGTGCACCAGGTTCCGAGTTCACCATTGAATCAGTCTCTTTCATCGAGACCCCACCTTCCTGGGTTCATGATTCCATTTGGATCGAGTGCCCGTTGCACCCTTCTCATCAGCATTACAAAATTGGGATCCAATCTTTCCTGAAGCTTCTTGGCAGCCCACACCGGTGTCTTGTATGGGATAGCTCCATAACTCAATGCAAGGTCAAGTAGCTCTGCATTGCACTCTCGAACTCGTTTGACTGTATCATCATCTTTTGGAAATCGAAAAATGAACTTGAACTCCCCAAAGTGCATCCCCTTCATGGCCTTAAGGTTCGCGATGAGCTCGAATCCATATTTCTCAACAATTGCACGTCCCTCCTCAAGCACGGTCTTCCAGTACTTTGGATGAATGTAGGTGCCTACCCATGTTAGTCCGTCATGTTCGGCTAGTACCTTATACATCTCTGATGGAAGGTCCACAAAAGGACCCCACTGGTCGCCCATAAGTTTCATCAACCCCTCCCAAGAGATCAGGACATGACGTGAATCGGTTTCTCGCTCTTCATTCACTATTCTCCGTATCACATTGATTTTCTCTGAAACCTCGGTTTCAGTATTGCCACTGACAGTAAGCAACATTCCATAATCCGGCTCACCGTCATACAGCTCGACTGGTGCCGCAACCCCACTTACCATTTTCACCAAGGGAGTACTCACACAAACGGAATCATCCAGCACCTGAGTTCTCGCAATCCGGGTCAGCATTCGGATTGTTGGTTCTTCACCAAAACAAAGCAATCCCACGTGTCTGTTGAATGGCATCTTGGGCCAGAGCTGCAGCGCCATCTTAGTTACAATGCCAGTCATTCCCTGCCATCCAGCAAAGAGACCCACAAGGTCAGGGAGGGGATATCGTGAAAACCAGTTGCCTTCTCCTGAGGCGCCAGTGCCTACGCGTACAACTTCACCAGTTGGTAACACTGCTTCTAACCCATTAATGAAGTCAGCCATGGCTCCATGTCTTGTAGATAAGTCACAGAGTCCCTCTAGCAAAGCGTTAGCAAGAACCGACGTGTACGGCGGAGCGAGAGGATAGGTGTACCTGAGTGTGGGGTGGTGATCATCAAGATACTTCTTCAGATGACCAAATGTAACTCCGGGCTCTACAAGAACATACATCGCTTCTTCGTCCACCTCGATGATGCGATTCATTCGTTTGAGATCCACAATCACAGCACCCTCGACCGCGGGAATGGTTAATCCGCCCACACTCTGCCCAGTCACAAACGGTATCAAGGGAGTCTTTGTTGTGTTCGCAGCTTGGACAATTTGCTGAACCTCTTCCAATGTCTGAGGCATAACTACCAAAGAAGGCGGCAAGGAAGGATTCTCAGTCATATCGTAGGAGTATACGTGCTTCTCTGCCGCGCCGTCTGCAACTCTTTCTGGTCCCACAATCTTCATCAATCGTTGTTTGATCTCCATTGATTCAAACCCCCATTGCTCTCACTATCAATCGATAGAAACGGAAAGCTGCTCGAGGATGTTTAAGTAGACCTCTAATCCTGAGTTTCCTGTTTATCAACCCACGAACTGGTGACATTTCTTCTGCTGCTATACTGACTATGGTGTCAAAGGTGGTTCCTAGGATAATTGTTGGATTCGGAACTGCACCTCTCTCTATCGTGATGCCGTCAGCAAAAGTGAGTGTCACTGGGTAGTAATCAGTGTCAAGAACGACCGTCATTCTCCAATCCTTGACTTCTGAAAGCAATCTATCATCTTCAAATTGCCTAGCAAGGAGAATGTACAGAACATTGCCAACCAGGTCTTTTGGTTCATTGAGCATGCTAAGGACCTCTAATCCCTTACACCGACTGGAGGTCACAGGTAGAACTGTAACATAAATGCCTCGAGTCATGAGGATGGCACGCAAGCTCTTCAACCATCCATCTAATAGCAAGAGTTATTGACTCTCATGGGCGACGTTGCAGCCAATCATGGCTCCAACTGAGTATCATTCTGCGTGTGCGCTAAATTGCCCTGATATCTGTGCATTTGTAGTAGAAGTTGTTGACGGAAGAATCACGAGGATTAAGGGAAATCCTGACCACCCCTACACTCTGGGGCGTTGTTGTCCAAAGGGGTATGCACATGTTCTGAGGATGTATTCTGAGGACCGATTGAAATATCCACTGCGTAGACAGGATGATGGGAGCTTCAAGAGGATAACATGGGATGAAGCATTAGATGAGATTGCTGATAGAATGCGAATTGCGAAGGAAACTAAGAATCCTCAGACGGTTGGCATCTACTCAGGTTCAGGAAACGATGGCATGGCTCCGAGATATGCTGCTCGTTTCTCCAATACTTTTGGCTGTCGCATGATTCCAGGGATTGTGGAGATTTGCTTTGAGGGAGCGTATGAGGGCGTACGATTTAACGTTGGTCCGTTCCCCCCACATGAGCTAAACGACTGGGCTAACTCAAAGTGTATCGTCATCTGGGGTACTAACAAGTTCGAGTCTAGTATCAAATCCAAGAGAGTCATCCAAGAAGCAATCGAGAATGGTGCCAAGCTCATTGTGATTGATCCTAGGAAGACTCCACACGCAGAAATTGCAGACATCTACACAACCATCAGGCCAGGAACTGATGGCGCTCTCGCCCTTGGTATCGCTAATGAGATCATAGCTCGAGGTCTCTATGACCATGAGTTTGTAAAGAACCATGTGCATGGGTTCGAGGAGTTCAAAGATCGAGTGGCAACATATGACAAGAGGACTGTTAGTGAAATCACATGGGTGGACGTAAACACCATTGAAGAGATTGCGATTGCTTTTGCCACTCATGGTCCAGCTTTGATTATGACCGCGCCAGCTGGGATGAATCACTACACCAACGGCACTTGGGCAGCCAGAGCAGTGCATAGCTTGCTTGCTATCTGTGGATACCTGGGGATTTCAGGCGGAGGTTTCCAGTACCTGTCTTCAGATAATAGCCCATTCAACAGTACCGCGGTGACTCTTGAACACATACTGGATTCCTCGATTCAACCCGTTGTACCATCTGGCACGTATATTCCGGAATATGTCCTCAGTCACAACGAGAGCCCTCTCGACGTGTTAGTCATCCAGGCTGCCAGCCCTATGACTCAGTGGCCGAATACCAATAAGGTGAGGGAGGCACTTGAGAAGATACCTTTCAAGGTCTGTATTGATCTTGAGTTGACTGACACAGCACGTCTTTGCGAGATTGTACTTCCTGCCACCTTTATCTTTGAACACGACAATCTTGTCCATAGTGAACTTCATAGAATAGTTCAGCTCGCACCCAAAATTGTGGAGCCCGAAGGGGAAGCCCGTGATGAACTAGACATATGGAAGGGGATTGCGGAACGATTGGGGATGGATGAGTACTTCCAGCTTACGCCAAGGGAAGCAATGAGGTTGGCTCTAGGCTCAGAGGAATGCAGGCATATCACATTGGATGGCCTAATGGAACATCCCGAAGGAATTCGTACCACAGCACCAGTTATTCCATTTTCAGATCGAGTCTTCAGCACATCTACAAAGAAGATCGAGCTCTATTCAGCTGAACTGGAGGCACTTGGTCATGATCCTCTTCCATTCCACGAAGAACCTGCCGAGAGTCCTGTCGCAACGCCAGAAGTCTTTGAAGATTATCCTCTCATCATGATAACCGGGCGTCTGAGAGAGCGACTTCATTCACAATACACAACAGTAGGACTTGGTGCGGATGTGAAAAGTTTCGCGCACTGCACAACTTGTCAAGAATGCATCAAGAAGTGTCCTGATGAGGCTATCACTCTGACTCAGCCAAGCCCTCAGCAGATTCAGATGAACAAAGAAGCGGAGCCCATTCCAAAGGCGAGGTTGAGAGAAGAACTTAGTTCTCTAGTTGGTGGTCTTGCCGTCCATCTATCTGATGATGAAATTTCAATTCCAGAAAGCTTAACGGGACTACTCATTCCTCGATGGGATGAGAAGGCTTGCATAGGCTGCAGAGAATGCAACCTTGATGTCTGCCCCTATGATGTTGTGGAAGAGCCGATTAGGATGCCTAGTATGAAATCAGTTCCTCGTCAGCGTACATTCTTGAGGATGCATCCCGAAACAGCAACCAATCTGGGTCTAGCGAATGGAGACCGTGTCACTGTAGAGTCAAGAAGAGGGATAATCGCAGGAATCATCTTGGAGGTCACTGATGAGATTGACCCAAGACTCGTATGGTCAAGCGACGGATGGTGGGAGCGAGATGGTAACATCAATGTTCTGACAGACGACAAGCATACTGCCTATGGGCACACTCCAGGATTCAACTCAGTCTTAGTGAAGGTTTACACATGTGAATGAGCTCTCATTCCTCTTTTGGCATAGGCCACGTACCTTGAGCTAACCGGTTCACAATGATTTGTCCAAGATGATACGAATTGTGCTGGGCAAGAATGATCAGTGCTGATAACATTGGATAGTTCGCCCACGAAGCCATCGGAGCTGCTAGATCGCTCTCTAAAGCTAGAGCCTTTGCTTCTTCAAGACCGACCTTGAAACGTGTTTTCAAATCATTCCATGTGTCGGTGGTGGAATCAGAGGGCCAGCTTGTTGAGCCATCCTTCGGCCATTTCACTTCCGCTAGGCGAGCAGCCTTGATGCAGAGGTCTTGCCAATACACAATGTGATACAACTGTTCCCAGGATGAATGAACATTCTCTGCAATGCGTTCTTTCGCATGTTTATCCGATACGCCATCTAGGATCTTCAGTGATTCAGCGTGAGTACCTTTGCCATACAATCCTGCAGCCAGAGCTTTACCAAGCTTCTCTTTCATGAGTTGACAGTAGATTAGTGAGTTTTATTCTTAGCTATTCCATGATGGCCTAAGTCAAAAGCTATATGATGGTGTTTAGTGCCGACCTCTGATGGTGGAATACGAATGGACCCACGAATTCTGGAACATGCAAAGATTTTGGTACAATGGAGCCTGGATATTCAGCCTGGTGATATGGTCGGAATCATGGGCAGTCCTCTTTCGCATGACTTGGTCATTGCTCTCAATAAAGAAGTAGCGAAAGCTGGCGGAAGGCCAATCAACCTGTTTGACAGTGATGAGGTCACACGGGCCTTCTACGATGG
>JAEOTX010000054.1 GCA_016839605.1 Candidatus Thorarchaeota archaeon
GTGAACCCTGCAGTCTATCAGCCGCTCTATTCCTTCTATGCAATAATAATGGCTTCAATCGGTGGAATAGCGACAATCTATGGGTCTATTATTGGTGCGTTCCTTTTCGTACTTCTAAGTGAGCTTCTGAGACCATTGGCAGCAGCCTCGCTACTGATCTTCGCTACACTTCTGATTCTTATTGTACGGTTTGCAGAAGAAGGAGTCATGAATCCCTTCATGGAGAGATTTCAAGAGCTATATGATAAAATCCGGGGGATGTAAAATGGGTCTAATACTGGATGTCAAGAATCTCACCAAGAAGTTCGGGGGATTGACTGCTGTCAACGATGTCAATTTCGAGATACACCGAGGCGAGATGCTGGGGCTAATCGGTCCAAATGGTGCAGGAAAAACAACTATCTTTCACCTGATATCAGGATTTGAGAAACCAAACTCTGGCTCTATCCAGTTCGATGGAGTAGATATTACTGGAAAGAAGCCATATCAGATTGTAAATCTAGGTATGGCACGAACCTTTCAGTTGGTGAAATCGTTTCGATTCCTTAGCCTTCTTGATAACATAGCAGTTTCTTGTCTCTCACCTCGTGGGAAGCAGGCCTTTGGATCTTCAGGAATAGATGAAGCTGCCAGCGCCATACTCTCTTCTGTTGGGCTTGTGGACAAGGCAAGACTGCCTCCGGTCATTCTCCCTCACGGGGATTTGAGAAGACTCGAGATTGGCAAGGCCTTAGGAACGAATCCTGAGATGCTTCTCCTTGATGAACCATTTAGTGGACTGGCACATGAGGAGAAGGAAGGAATCACTAAGTTGATCACTCGTCTTAATGAGGAAGGGGTCACGATTTTCGTAACAGGACATGTTTTGCGTGAACTGATGACTCTAGTCCCAAGAGTCATAGCAATGCATCAGGGGAGGTTGATTGCCGAAGGACCCCCTGAGGAAGTAGCCAATAACAGAATTGTACTTGAGGCATATCTTGGGCGAGGTGAGGAATTTGCTTGAGTTGAGAAAGGTCTACCATTACTACGGCAAGGCTAAGGCTCTGGAAGAGGTGAACCTGACTATAGAGGAGGGTTCCCTAGATGCAGTGATTGGTCCAAATGGTGCGGGCAAATCTACACTCCTCAGAGCAATATCAGGACTGGAAGAGATAGATAGAGGCAGAATATCGTTCATGGGAGAGAGAATTGATGAGCTTGAGGGCCATGAAATAACTCGGCGAGGAATATCTCATTGCCCAGAACGTCGGAGATTATTCTATGACATGACTGTCATGGAAAACATTGATCTTGGGGCATATTCACTAAAGGACAAGAACAAGTATTCTGAGCTCCTAGACTTTGTATTTGATATCTTTCCGCGACTCGATGAAAGAAGAAAACAACGTGCTGGCACACTAAGCGGCGGTGAGCAGCAAATGCTTGCTATCGCCCGTGCCCTTATGTCCAATCCGAAAATGCTCTTACTAGATGAACCTTCGCTAGGTCTGGCGCCGAAAATCAAGTCGAGAATCTTTGAAGCAATTCTCCAAATCAAGGAAGAAGGAACAACAACTCTTCTAGTTGAACAAGATGCAGTTCTGGCGATGGCGGTTGCAGATTATATCTATGTCCTCGAGGAAGGGAAGATTGAGATGAGTGGGACAAAGGAACAACTGGAAAGGGAGCCTCGAATCAAGAAAGTCTATTTGGGAATATAGGTGATGCAAATGTCTGCTTCTCTTGAAGACCTATTACGTGATGCGAAGGTAGAGATGGTGATTGCGCGGTTCGAGAAAGACCCATCTGTCATGAAAGAACTGATCGGGCATTTGAATAGCCAGATTCGCTCGATAAGATTCAACGCAACTCTTGCACTCGGAGAATTGGGAGCCGATTCATCAGAAGCGGTATCAGACCTTGTCTCGTGCCTTGAAGATGATGATTGGAGTATTTGCCGTGAAGCCGCGAAATCATTGGGGAAAATTGGGCAATCTGCTGTTGATGCAATTCCAAATCTCACAGGGTTGCTTACCGATAAGGAAGTTTCCATCAGAAAAGCTGCTGCCATTTCTCTTGGCAGCATCGGAGTTGCAAGCGAGGAAGCAGTTTCTGGATTGGTTGCGGCGTTAAAGGATCAAGATGAGGAAATACGAACAGAAGCGGCCAGAACACTTGGAAAATTGGGGGCAAATGCACACAAAGCAATTCCTAGTCTTATCGAATGCCTGAGGGATATTGATTGGACAGTGAGAACAGCCGCAGCACAGGCAATCAAGGAAATTGGCCAAGGTTCGGTGGAGGCAATCCCAACTCTTGTGATGACTCTTGAGGACAATGATTGGAGAGTTCGCCATCGCTCAATAGAAACGCTTGCAGAGATTGGAGATGAAGCAATCCCGGAGCTTCTAAAAGCTGTGGACCACGACAACTATGTAGTCAGAAAGGGGGCTATAGAAGCCCTTGGAGAGATGAAAGCCATAGACAAAGGGGTAATTGCCAGCATAGCTTCGCGATTGAAAGATGGAGTAGAGAGTGTTCGTGGAAAATCAGTCGACGCTCTACGGAGCATTGGACAGGACGCTATTCCTGCTTTGGTTCAATCATATGAGATGGCAAACACAAAAATGAAGGTCTTGATAATCTCATCATTTGGAAGAATGGGAGCCGAGGGACTAGATGCAATTCCGTTTCTCAAAGGTGAGCTAAGTAAAGGTGATAAAACCGTACGAGCAGAAGCTGCTAGATCATTGGGAAAGATGGGGATAAGCGAAAGGGATGTGGTCTCTGCGTTAGTTAGTTCCCTAGCAGATGACAAGGTCATAGTGAGACGCGAATCTGCTTTGAGTCTGGGCAAACTTGGTCAAGACGCTTCCGATGCCGTTCCACACATACTGCGAGCTCTGAGTGATGAGGAACCCGATGTTCGGTGGCGTGCATCCGAAGCACTAGGAAGAATTGGGACGGGTGATCCTAAAGTCATTGCTGAATTAGAGACCCTACTACACGATGAGTTTGACTATGTCTCTGAGGCTGCACAGGAAGCACTCGATTTAATAGGCGGAGACTAAACAAGAGCGGGCATGACCGAAGACCCATATGCGGAAAAGCCATGGTTGAAGCATTACGACGAAGGCGTCCCTCCGCATATAGATTATCCAGAAATGAATCTTTACGAGATTCTAGATAATGCAGCCCGTGATTTTGGCGGTCGTCCAGCGATTTGGTTCCAGAAGAGGAGAATAACCTACAAGGAATTCAAAGACATTGCAGATAGACTTGCCACCGCGCTAGTCAATCTTGGGGTTAAGAAAGGCGATGTCGTGGCAATGATGATTCCAAACTTCCCGCAATATCTCTTCAGCTTCTACGGTATTCTGAAGGCGGGTGCAATTGTCACTGCATGTAGCACACTGTTGACAGAACGAGAACTAGCCTACCAGCTAAACGACGCTGGTGCCGAAACAATCATCGCGTGGGACACGCAACTTGAGAAAATCAACAGCATCAAAGACAGAACTCGACTAAGAAACATTATCATCACCAACGTACTTGATTACGTTCCCGGTGGGAAGAGAGATCCCCCAGAGCTATCCGGAACCATGCAGTTTGTCAATCTGATAAATAGCACAAAGCCAGACCCTCCAAAATTCGAGATTGAGCCTAAAGAAGATCTAGCAGTTCTTCAGTACACAGGTGGAACTACGGGCCTTCCAAAAGGTGCGATGCTCACTCACTATAACCTTGTATCGAATTGCGTTGCTACCTACGGCTGGACCGCCTCAGAAACACAGAGAGGAAAGGATACAGGCCTCACCAACTTACCCCTATTTCACATCTATGGGATGACGGTCTGTATGAATAGCTGGGTGTATAACGCTTCGGCAATTGCATTGAATCCCGACCCGAGAGATCATAAATCATTGTTCGAAATCATCCGTGACACAAAGCCTGCGATGTTTCCTGGAGTACCAACTATGTACATGCGGCTGTTGGAGCGCGATGACCTTGAAGACTATGCAAAGGATTTGAAATGCATAAGGTTCTGCAACACAGGCGCGGCTCCCATGCCTCCGGAAGTTCTAACCGAATTCGAGGAAAGAACAGGAGCTGTAATTATCGAAGGATACGGGTTGACTGAAGCCTCGCCAGTAACTCACGTGAATCCCATCAAGGGAGTGCGGAAGATAGGGTCTGTGGGACTTCCAATTTCTGACACAGAAGTCAGGATTGTAGACCTCGATGACCACACGAAGATCCTACCGGTAGGTGAAGAGGGAGAGATAATTATCAAAGGTCCTCAGATCATGAAAGGGTATTGGAATAAACCTGACGCCACTGCAGACCAGATCAGAAACGGCTGGCTGATGACTGGTGACATCGGGAAGATGGACGAAGAGGGCTACTTCTACATAGTTGATAGAAAGAAGGACATGATAATAGTCAGTGGGTTCAAAGTCTATCCAAGAGAGCTAGAGGATGTCCTCTTTGAACATGAAGCAGTTGAGAATGCAGCTGTCATAGGATTGCCAGATGCAAGCATCCCAGGCAGTGAAAGGGTTAAGGCGTTCATAATGCTCAAAGATGGGTATAGGGAGAGTGAGGAACTCCTCGCCGAAATTCGAGAGTTCTGCAGAACAAATGTTTCGCCATATAAAGTTCCAAAGATAATTGAGGTCAGAAAGGAACTTCCGGAAACCCTTGTAGGTAAAGTACTCCGAAGAGACTTGAAGGAGCAAGAAGACAGAAAGGCAGCAGAGCAAGAATGATGACTCGGAAGCCCTCTTAAGCTGCAACTCACCTGAGCCGACGGAATTGATTGCAGTGCAAAGTCCCACAGTTCTCTTCATTTGGAATGTTCGCGAAGAATTGAGAGAATTTCTGTGGGAAGGACTTAAGGAAAATGCAGACATCAATCTTGTCTTCCCAGATGACCCAACAGAAGAAAACCTGCTGAATGAAGCTCCGGAGGCAGACATAGTAGTCGGATGGAGACCAACCCGAGAGTTCTTGGATGCTGCAACAAAGATGCGACTCTTCATAAACCCTGGAGCAGGAGTCCAGCATCATCTCAAGCCCTTTCGAGAGCTGACCAAAACACGTGAGGTCACACTGGTCAATGGTCATGGTAACTCATACTTCACTGCACAGCATGCTGTTGCTCTTCTCCTGTCACTCACAAACAAGATCATTCCGCATCACAATTGGATGACAGAAGGCACTTGGCGAACAGGAGATGAAAATGCGCCTTCAATTCCATTTAGGTACCGAAAGGTAGGGTTGCTAGGGTACGGAGCAGTAAATAGCAAAGTGCATCAGTTTCTTTCCAGCTTCAATGTTGAGTTCTCAATCCTAAAGAGAAGTTGGACTGGCGGTGAGGAATTGCCAACTGATGCTGACAGGTACACTCCTGATCAATTGAACGATTTTCTATATGCAGTAGACACGCTAATTGTAGCAATTCCACAGACAGAAGACACTGAGGGCCTGATACGCTATGAACACCTCAAGAGACTTGGTAGCGAAGGCCTGCTAGTCAATATGGCACGAGGCGTTGTCATTGATGAAGAGGGTATGTTTAGAGCGCTCAAAGAGAAACTGATTGCAGGAGCCGCGATTGACGTATGGTATGAATACAGACCCGAGTCAGATGACACTGGTAAGAAATATCCATATCATCACCCCTTTCACGAGCTCGACAATGTTGTGCTCTCTCCCCATAGGGGGCCATCTCCTTTTGCCAATCTTGAGCGCTGGCACGAGGTTGTTGAGAACATCCTTAGATTCGCGCATGGAAGAACCGATTTTCTCAACATAGTAGAACTTGAGAGGGGCTACTGAGAGCGGGGGTTTCTCTAGACTTCTTCTAGCTCATCAAGAGACAGTGTCAGTTTCCGAGGATTAGCCAGCAGACTGATCTCATATCGATGCTGCAGGGGCTCTGCCTTACCCTTCTCCCACTTCTTCATGAAGTGTTCATGTCGCTTCTGAATTTCCTCCCTGAATCGTACGATGGTTGAGAAGCATTGCAGTACTCGGCAGAACCAGTTGTTCTTAGCTAGGACGGAATCTTTGATTCTGACAACAAACTCGCCTCCGATATCACCGAACTTACTATCGATCTCAGCCACTGTTTCTCCCCCGTTCAGTCTGACAACCTTGAAGTCATCACCAAGCGTCCCTCGCTTCCCTTCTATCCGGAAAACCTCAAAGGTGTTGTCAGGACCGAGAATGTAGAAGGAATAGGTCTCTGTTGAGAAACCGGTCCTCTGCACCTGACGGATATGTGTCATTACTTCAACGTCAGCGACAATAACTGAAAACGAAACCATTGGTTCATTCGTGGCGTAACTCAGCGCATAGGATTCTGCCACCATCTCCTCTATCGTTGCCAGCCATGCGCCACTATCAGAGAACAGCTTGATTACCAGCCGCTTTGATGCCTCGTTAAGCTCTCCCTTTAACAGAGAAGCACGAAGCATGACAAATCCGACTTTCTTAGGTCGACTTAGTCGATCAGTCTTCTCATCCATGCGGGCCTCGTCGATTTTTCCAATGATTTCTGCATCTTTAGTAAACTGTCGGCTCTTCGAACGCCATACCTCTTGTTGGCGGAGACCCAACTCATCTCCATGGAGGTCAGTGCTATAGAGGTCTTGAGACAATATTCGATAGACTGGACCAACTTTACGCTTCTTCTCCTCTGGCAAAATGATTCACCCTTCTTTCATTCAAAGTGTGCATCAAATGATAAGTCTTGAGCATGTGACTACGTTGGCCGAAACACTAAAACCTAATTCCAAACCGGACAGAACTCATGAAGCTCGGTGATATTTACCGGTTAATTGTAGACATGGGAATCAAAGCTGATCCACGAGGAGAAGAGCGAATTAAGCAGATTCTCGAGAAATCAAAGAAGAAACTTGACAAGCTTGAAGGCAAGAAGAAGGAGCTTGCAGATCAAGATGTCACTTGGAATCCGTTCACGGATTGCCGTCTACTCTTTGGCGATGAGGACAGAGAGATAACTAGCATACTCAGTGGCATTGATATCGGGACTGGAGAGATTCTTCTCGCTGACAGACTAAGTGAAAAGGGGTCTAAGGTTGATCTTGTACTAGCCCATCATCCACACGGGATTGGTACTTCACAGCTCGACTATGTAATGCGTCTGCAGCCAGAGCAATGGGCAAAGCTTGGAGTGCCAATCGCTCAAGCTGAATCTGCTATGGCGAAGAGATTGAAGCAAATTCATTTCTTACTCAAGGCAAGGAATCATACTCAGGTCACTGATGCAGCGAAACTTCTTGATATGCCCTTCATGTGTGCTCATACACCCGCTGACTCATTGGGGTATCAGTTCCTTACTAACTATCTGAAAGAGAAGGACCCACAGACTCTTGGGGATGTTGTTGATACACTCTTGGAGATTCCAGAGTATCAAGAGGCCGAGAAAGTAGGAGCTGGACCAGAGATTATTGTGGGGACCCCTGAAGGAAGTGTCGGGGAGAAGTTTGTGTTCTTCACTGGAGGCACTAGTCCTGGAAAGGAATCCATCAAGAAGCTAGCTCGTGCAGGAGTAAGTACCATTGTCACTATGCATATGGGTGAAGAACTCAAGAAAGAATGCGAAACCGAGGGAATCTATGTGGTGATTGCTGGGCATCAAAGTTCTGACTCAATTGGGATGAACCTGATACTTGACGAGCTTGAGAAGAAAGGCATCAAATCCTACGAATGTTCCGGGTTCTTTAGATTCAAGAGGAGCTAGGGGCTCATCCGCTAGGCAACAGGATTGGTGAATCTTGTGAGAGTGAGTACTGTAGGACAACGCGGGATTGTGTTCTCCTTCGATGATCCATACCTCACAAATGTCTACGTGATTATTGGAGATAAGCGAATCTTTGTGTGTGACACATTCTGTGGTCCGGATTCTATGCAAGCTGTTGCAGAACACTTAGACAAACTGGGACATAACGAGCTTCCCTTTGTAA
>JAEOTX010000001.1 GCA_016839605.1 Candidatus Thorarchaeota archaeon
CTGAACTCTACTACCACCCAGACCATACTTGGGCAAGGATTGAGGGTGACAGAGTTCGGGCAGGCATCACTCCGTATGCTGTACATCTTGCTGGTGACATCAAGGCGATAACACCCCGCCCAGTTGGGAAAGAGGTCATGTTTGGAGGTCCTATTGCTACACTTGAGAGCAACAAGTGGGTGGGACCAATGAGGAATGCAATCTCGGGAATTATTCTCGAATCAAACTCTATACTTGAAGATGACTTTGGCCTCATCGTGGACGACCCCTATGGAGAGGGCTGGATCTGCGTTCTTGAACCGACTAGTCTGGAAGAAGACTTGAAACATCTATTTCATGGCGAGGAAGCAGTGAGTGAGTGGATTGTCATGGAGATTCGAGGGAAAGGTGGCTGAAGCAAGACGGTATTTTACTCTCGTTCTAATATGCCAGTCAGACAGCCTATACCTCCGGCTGCTTTTGTTACTTCACTAATATCAACCGAATGATACTCTAATCCTAGGTCTTCATAGAAGGCCTGTGTCTTGGGATTTCCGTCCGCGGTCAGAATTTGTTGGGGTCCTAATGTCACGAAATTCATTGATAGACCAGATGCTATCTCGGATTCGTCAGGTGCAAAATGCAATGAGAACCCATTATCACGGAGTGCTTTTTGAGTGGCATCCGAAACTCTGCCGGGCCTACAGATAGCAAGGTCTTTGTCTGCATAACGAAGATTCCCCATGAGGTGCATCGATCCATGTGGAAGGTCTGCTTCGATTGATTCAATCCCCATCTCCTTCAGTAGATTGGACACCTGTACTGCTCCTTCTTTGTTGGTTCGAAAACCAACTCCAATCATGACAGTGTCAGAATTGAGCCATGCTGCATCAGCACCTTCGAATGTCCCATTGCCACGTATGCTTCTCAAGATGGGGATTCCAAGGCTGGCTAAACGCTCAGCAACAAATCGTTCCTCGCCAGCTCGTATTGACGAGGCTGGCCGAGACAGAATCACTCCCTCAGGTGTTGTGAAGAGCAAATCCGCTACGAACATCAGATTAGGAGGGGGCTTTGCTGACGGTTCCACATAAGACACTTTCACGCCAGCGTTCCTGAATGCCTCTGCCATGTCATCATGCTGCTTTGTGATTAGTTCTATGAATGGAATCTCAATCATCTGTACCTTATCGGGGTCTGAGATTCCTGTGAGCTCGATACCCGGACAATGAAGAAGTACCTTCTTGAGACGGGACCACTCGTTATTGACTCCACAAGAACTCCAAATTGCTCCGATTTCCTCTTTCAGCGATTTCTCTCGTGGAGACCATCCTTCTCCTCCATACGGAGAAGCCTTTGACCGGTCTTTCATCTGCAACACCAAGGATTTCGAGAAACATGTGATGGCAAGGGAGTTATCCCCCCTCGCCATGACTAACTAGTGAAACTACTATTCCTTCTCATACTTGAAGCTTAGCTTGACTCGAGCTCGGTAAGCTACAATCTTGCCATCTTCAATTTTGACATCAAGCTCATCAACTTCGGCTATCCGAAGATCACGGAGGTTCTTTGCTGCTTTTGCAACTACATTGGCAACAGCATCCTCCCAGCTCTTTGTACTGGTCCCAACTAGATCAATTATCTTGTATACGCTTCCTTCTTCCATGACTCTCACTCCGAAAAGAGTATGATATTCTCTATACATTCTTAGACAAAAGGGTTACTGGACATGTCTGGGATGGACTTGCGTATCCTCTCAGGTATGAAATGAATCAGAGAATAGACCTATCTACTATCCCGTCTTTTGCATTTCTGCACTTATGACGCTGTCACAGCTTGCACAGACAATCATATTGACAAGTGGGGGATTCTCCCTTAGCCTTCCGAATTGAGACCGGATGGCTCCTCTCGCCAATCTTGACATTCTCCCTGCAAAAGCATCTAGCATTGAAAAGAACTCTTCATCAAATTCAGAAACGAAACGGCCTGCGAGCTTGATTCGCAATTCCTCAGAACAATACGGGCATTTTGGCATGCGTATTCTGCTCGAGAACACATATGTACTCTTGCAGGTTCAAGCTGGCCCTAGTAAGAACGCGTTATCTAAGGACATCATCCTTAAGTTCCTGAACAGGTCATTTCTGATGAGGGAATATGGAATTGCATCTGAATCCATGCGGTCATGTATGTGACATTTGCCCAAGCTATCAAGGAGAAGACGATCGCCAATGTTCCGGATGTCTAGACACAAAGGGAAAACCATGGTGGGGTGGCTGTAAGCTGTTTGAATGTGTTAGAACAAAGGGAGTGAATCATTGTGGGGTCTGCAATGAGTTTCCCTGTGACATTCAAGTCGGGCATTTTGACCCTTCAAATCCGAAAGGTCAGCAAAACGCAATCATGCGAACTGGTGTGCTTGCGTATTGGGCGAAGCATGGCGAAAATAAGACAATCGAGTTGGTCAAGAGAGTTCATGGGCTCTGAACCCAAATTGGACCAATATAGGATGTACGCCCGTTTGCACCAACTACTCTAATTGTGTAGAAGTCCATGCCACCAGTATTCAGTGTGGCAGGATCAGTGGGATTCTCACTCTGATCATTGATGTAGTAATTTCCGTCAGAGCCCAGAATGCAATCATCGTAGCTTGCACCAGTAATCGTGCTATTGTCAGAGATAGTAATCATACCAATTGGCGTCGAGATTTGAATTGACTGCCATATCATGCCATTCTTGATTATCTCAATGGTCGCACTCCAATTTGGAGTCCAGTCTGCACCTGCTGTAGCGGCCAGGTTCTTTCTTCCCACAGGAGCGCCGTCCTGTGCAATGAAGATTGATAGGTCGCGGCTGGTAGTGGGAGTAGCAACTGAAACGGTGGCATTGTATCCTACCGAAATGCCATTTATTGAAAAGTCTAGAATAGGTCGTCCATGGTCTGAGTTAGCATAGACTCGGCCAGTTTCCAACCCTCTAAAGACACCGTCACGGGTCAGGCTACTTGCGTAGACTGCAGTGATACCACTAGGATAGGGGTGACCGTTTCGTGCATTGTAGAAAGAGAAGGGATACTGATGACCAATACTGGCTCTAGTATGACTGATGCTGTGACCTGGATGACCATCATGATTGTCCCCGTTAGCAATGAAAGACATTCGATACCCCATGGTCATTGCATCAATCACTGAGGAACCAGGAACTCTCTCAGGGGGCAAATCTACGGAGCCTCTGTAATTGAGATCGTTGTCAAAGAGGCATTCGCCATGAACTGATGTAACTTCAACCAATCGAACATAGTTCGGATTCATCAGTGTCCAGTCCTGAATGAATTGACTCCTAATGGTGTGATGAGGAATTGCCAATGCTCGGTCACCAGATGATGATGTGTATTCATCAAGAAGCATCCAGAGTTCGCCAATCGTGTTCTCAGTGATTGCAGAAAAGATAGGCATTGAATCACCACTGAAGATACAGGTGTAGTGACCACCAGATGCAATAGGGACAGGAACAAGGAAGAGGAGCTGATCAACGTACTCTGATGTCCACTCGGCACCATGGAGGGATACGAACTCTCCTGGCTCATATGCATCGGAGGTCGACCTCAAGTAGTCTTGAAATTCAGCTGTGCCAGTTTTTGAACGGTCAAAGAGGGTGAAGTCCTCCCCATGGTCGGTCATTGCCAGAAAATCTAGACATGAAATATATCGGCCATAGAAATACGACTCATCTGGTGTACCTGAGCCATCAGACACCATTGAATGAGCATGCAGATCACCCCAGTATATCATAGGGGATCCTGCTGGATAGTCATCCACAACTATAGGATTGCTCCAATAGGTATTCTCTGTGAGTGAGTCTGTTACTTGGATGTAATGGACACCAGGTGTGTTGATTTGAGCTGAAAATGAGTGAAGGCCAAAGTCTTCAAGGCCAATCATCATATATGCAGGAACAACTCCCGAGCTGATTGAGGCACCTGTGAACGTATACTCCCCCGGCACGGTTGCATCCACTCCTGTCAACGGACTTCCTGTTGTGAGATTGTACGACTGAACTGAGAAGGTGACTGTTCCACGATAGCTTCCACTGAGCCTCTCAAAAGAGTCCCAGGCCTCAACTGTTATCTCAAATGCACCACCGACATCCACCGTAGAGGGAGCATTGACCCAGAGTAAGGTGGGTCCATTATCAAACATAACACCAAGATCTACGTTCACGCTTGTCCACATGACCATTGGAGCCAGCAGAATGCCCAATGTCAGGAGCATCTTGATGCGTGACTGCATCCTGAACGGTGTTCCAGATACTGACGGTGTCTTACTCAGCGTCCCGCGATATTTCCGCACTTGTGTTATCGTCAGTTTTGCCACATAATGAAGTAGAGATCCTATTAGATAGATGAAGAGAAAGAGATAGACACCCAGCATCCATATCCATGCATAGGTGTTGAAAGCTAGAGTCATGATTCCCACTGAAAACGTCAGCACGATTCCGTGTCGACGCCATGCATTTTCATTTGAGAGTAGAAAAACTCCAGTTCCGACTGCAAGACCGAATACACTCCAGAAATAGAACGTGACTGTCCAAAGACCAAGCATATACAGTACTACTCGACTCAGTTTGAGAAAGATTCGAGTTAGTTTGGATGACCCCAGACGCTTCCAAACTGATGTTATTTCGGTTTCATTCGCTTTTGGTGTATTTGGCTGGTCATCGGGCATTTGTGGTCGCCAAAAAGCCAAAGACAATCCAAGAGATAAAAGTGGTCAATCATTAGATGTCTGGCTCATTGTATCGATGTCCGTTGATTCCGATTACCACTTTTATAGGCCATTTAGCTCCAAAAAAGACTCCAAGGTGAACAGAAGTGGGAGTGACAAGCTTTGAGAAACTGAGCCGCCGGAACCTTTTGGGATGGTCTCTAGGATCAATTCCCACAGGCTTGCTCGGGTTCGTCTTTGGGCTCAAGTATGTCGAGTTCTTCTTTGATGACCTAATGCTTCTTCCAGTTTATTTCATTGCGGGCCAAATAATCTACATGACAATCAATGCCTTGAACGATCCGCTCTCTGGTCAACTATCTGATCGCACTAATAGAGATAGATGGGGCAGTCGTCGGTTAGTCTATATCAAATATGGAGGGCCAATCTGGGCCCTCACGTTTCTCCTCGTGTGGTTCCCATGGAGCTTGACCAACCAGCTCATCATTTTTGTTCACTATGTTGTAAGCATCTGTGCATTTGACACCATGCTCACATTGGTGCTCTTGGTATGGCTTGCCGTCTTGCCTGAGATGACAATGGATATTGATGAGAGGAATAAGGCCCAGTTCTTTGC
>JAEOTX010000055.1 GCA_016839605.1 Candidatus Thorarchaeota archaeon
ATTGGAGCTACTGTTGCTTGTGAGGACTTCCCAATCCCCGCAGAGGAAGTGAGGAAGGCAGTATTGGCACTTGTTCCACCTAAGACAGTGGACGCCAATTCGAAGGCCTTCGACTTAGGTCGAGATGTTGGCGGTGCATGTCTTTCCAGCTAAGACCAATGATGATCTTAGCAAATGTCTTACGATCTCAGTCGCTTATATCCCAATGTCACTACGACTATCACGATTCCTGCGCCCATAAAGATGATAGCCAACATGGCGGTATCAAGGATATCTACGGACTGAACTGACACCATGACTGTATCCGTTGCAGTATTTCCTGCAAAATCGCTCACGACTATTGTGTAGTTATATTGACCTGCATCCAGGCCCCAAACAAGTACGGTGATTGATTCAGAAGATGAATTCCAATCTCCTGATATGAGAGCTGTTCCATTAGCAAATACCTCGTAGCTCAGAGGATAATCGTCACTTGGTGTCCAAGTTATGTTCTCGCCTGAACTACTGCCTTCGAAGTAACCGATATCGTCAGGGTGGTTCAGAACAGGAACCGACTTGTCCCTATATTGCCCAAGACCCAGTCGATCTAACGTAAGCTCGCCTTCCTTCACCATTGTAGTCGTATTGTAGCTTTCAACTGAGTAGTGTGATAGATATCCATCTTCCTTAAAGTAGTCCACATGCACGAAAATTGTGAACCCTTCTTCGACGGATATCACACCATATTCAAAGTCATCATCATCCCAACTGTATCCCCAGAAATACGGATCGTCAGCATCTAAGGCAAAGTGGTCTACGTCTAACGTGGTTGAGTAAATTGAGCTCATGAGTGTCCAATTGCCAATTGGTAGTTGAAAATTGAGAGCCGTCACGAAGAGCAGGACATAAATTCCTAGATCAGTTCCGTTAGAAAAGTAAGCATCAAGTGAGACCCATGGGATATCAGTCCAGTTATCCAGAGAATCCGGAATCGTAGGAAGTGGATCGCTACTGTTAACGTAGATCTCTTCATTGATGATTAGCATGCCATCTCCCTCGAGATTCATCATAAAGTGATATTCGTCACTTGGTGAGAAGCCCCATTCTAATCCTTGATTGGTCTGAGCAATGACTAATGGGCAGGATAGCATTACTGATAGAAACAGAACCACAACGAGTACTTTTGCGCCTTTCATCCTACTTTCTCCTTAAAACTAAGAATCTCCACGGCCATATCCACTTCTGTTGTTAAAAACAAATCGTGAACTCAATAATTAGTGATTCATGCAACCCAATCAGTAGAGTTATTAACCATAGTGAAGTTCATAGAGTGGAGGCGAGGATACTTTGACAAAGCCAAAACTCTACGACGCCATTATAATAGGTGGAGGTCCAGCTGGATGCTCCGCTGCTCTGCACCTTGCATATCAGAAGCGCGATGTCCTGGTCCTAGACCGAGGTACTAGTCCAATGAGTTTCCATCACAACACCATTTCTAATTTTGCGTCCGGTGAGGCTTATCATGAAGGCCGACCACTTCTCAGGAATCTTCAGGGAATTGCTAGAGCAGCTGGAGCTGAGATGAAGGAAGCCAATGTCGTTCAAGTATCTGGCAGATACCCGCGCTTTGTTGTACGTACGGACAGAAGTTACCGCACTAAGGACAAATCCGAGTATCAAGCCAAGGTAATTTTGTATGCCACTGGCACCTCCAGAAAGCATCCGAAGGTCAATGGAATGTGGAGGGGTTGGTTGCCAGTCGCTAACGCAGGTAATGCTGCATTCTACTGTCCAGACTGCGAGGCTCCTCTCTGCAAGGATAAGGATGTACTAGTTGTCAATGCTGGAACGGTTGGAAGTGCTCTCCACACAGCAAATTCATTGACTCGTTTCACCGATAGAGTCCGAATCCTGATGACTGAAGATGCATACAAACCATTTGACGAGCAAGACCTAGCGAAACTAGATGAATCACCATTTGAGTGGATTCGTGGGACAATCAAAGCTGTTGATTTTCCGGTCCCTGGGAAAGTTCAGTCTGTTACACTTACAAACGGCTCGAAGATACGGGCTGAAGTGTTCTTTGTTGCTTTCGTGGCGGAGCCAAGATCAGAACTGGCTCAAGAGATCGGTGTTCAGGTTGACAGTAGAGGAAACATCATTACTGATCATAGAGGAAAGACGAATATAGAGGGAGTCTGGGCGGCTGGAGATTGTAGGCCAATCACTCAGCAGATAGCAATGGCCGTCGGCACAGGGAATTATGCCGGTCTCATGATGAATCAATTCCTTGGCAATGAGCATGAGATAGAGGAAGAATTCGACCA
>JAEOTX010000056.1 GCA_016839605.1 Candidatus Thorarchaeota archaeon
GTCAGGGCCTCATCGAACTCGCTCAAAGTCAGAAAAGCTTCTGCCTTGAGACTATATGCTCTGGAGTCGTTTGGATCAATACAGATGGCAAGATCAAACGCGTTGATTGCCAATGCTTGTTCTCCTATTAGAATGTGGACAAGTCCCATTTCATTCAATGCATCAATGTTGGAATTATCCGCTTCAACCACTTGCCTGTAGGCTTCTAGTGCCTTCTGATTTTCCCCCTGCTTACGCAATGACCTTGCCTTGTCAATGAGTTCAGCACTAGATGTCATACACCATCAGCTTGAATCCTCATGATTTAATGGTATTTCCTGCAGACAATGAAATCAGTATTGGACACCAAATCGACAACCCACAAACAACAAGTGTTTTAACTCACACGCGACCACGACAGTCCACGCAACCCTAAGAGGAAGCAAAATGCTAGGTGAAGAGTTCGAGTCTGAGGATGAATTTGACGAAGAATACGAAGATGATGAGGACTACGAAGATGAAGATGACTTTCCTGAAGAGGACTTTCCTGAAGAGGTAGAACGAGCCCTCATGCAGCAGCAGGAGTCCAGATTTACATCTTTCTTAGAAGATCCTTGGCCAAAGACGGCATTCATCCTGATTCTCATTGGTTTCGTCATTATTCTCCCATGGCCCGAAGCCATTTGGTTCACATGGCTCTATCACATCATTGCATTATACCTGCTTAGCATACTTGGTGTTGTTGCAATTGTCTACTCACTAAAAGCTTGGATAACAACCAGCACGCGAATTCGTTTCATAGGTATGACATTTATCATAATCTCTTTCGTGTGTATAGTTGTTGGTTTCATCGATACAATCGCGTGGGCAATTACTGGATATTCCTTTATTCCCGCTCTCCAAACCCCTCTAGTGGTCCTTCTAGTTGTGGTCGAGGTGTTCTTAATCTACACATTGTGGATAATGCGGAGTCAATTCATGGCACCCAAAGAGGATTAGGTGCTTCAAGTGAGCCATGAAGAACGCTCACTGCAAGACCTAATGGAATTAATTCGCGACTTTGTAAAGGAACGTGGATGGGAGCGGTATCACAAGCCAGAATCACTAGCTGTATCTGCTTCAATTGAGATAGGTGAATTGCTGGAACTCTTTCAATGGCTTGAAGACGAAGAGATCGAAGGATATCTGAAGGATGAGGAATTCCGTTCTAAACTATCTTCAGAGATGGCAGATGTAATGATCTACATGCTCAGACTTGCCGATGTCACAGGAATCAATCCTACTGATGCCATTCTAAGTAAGATGAAAAGCAACGAAAAGAAGTATCCATCTGATGAATGGCACTCCCGAATCCCGAGCAAGACTAAGAAACATCAGTAATTCGGCTATAGAGCTCAGGGCGTCTATCGGTGAAAACATCATTGCGCTTCGTCAATGACTTGTTGTCTGCTTCTGTGAGTTCTACATCCGCCCACAGAAGACCGCTATGTCCTTCATCCATGCGGGATAGGAGTTCTCCCTTTGGCGTCGTGATCTGTGAGCCGCCTATGAAACGCACATCTCGCTCTTCTCCTGTCCTTCCTGAAGTGGCTGTGAAAACGCGATTCTCAATTGACCTCGTAATCATTGCGGCTGGGCAAAACGGGAGAACAAGATTAGCTGGATGTAGTATAGCTTGAGCTCCCTTCAGCGCCAATATCCTAGATATCTCGGGAAATACCCAGTCAAAGCATACCATCACTCCAAAGCGATATCCATTATGCACGATGACAGGTGGCTCTTCGTTGCCAGGGAGAAACCATTCCTTCTCCCTATTGAAAAGTTGGATCTTTCGATAGGTAGTCAGATGCCTGCCATTGCCGAAGACGGCTGCAGAGTTGTAGAGCTTTCCATCAGACATCTCACAGAGACCAGCAACAACTAGCCCCCCGCCTTCAGACCATTTCTGAAGTGCATTTGAGAAATCTCCATCAGGGATTTGCTCTGATAGGGAGTTCGCTTCATCTTGACTATCGAAGACATAGCCTGAATTAATCAGCTCGGGCAATACCAGGACGTCCACGTTGTTATCGGAAGCGGAAACTAGAATCTCTTGCATTTTCTTCATGTTCCCTTTCATGTCGCCTATCATTGGGTCCATCTGACCTACTGCAAGTCTGACTGTCATTCTGCCACCCATCTCATTATGCCTATGCATAGGCTATCACTGCTTCGGTAGGTCAGCTAGCAATCTTTTTCTAAGTCGCAGCAATAGTCCTAATGCAGAGGTGAACTCAGTGTTCTTCGATGATGATGATTGGTTTGATGCCGAAGAGGACTGGGAAGATGACGAATGGGAAGATGATGACGACTGGTAGACGCTTTCAGAAAAGCCCGCCTTTCATTTTAGTCTGACAGTCACATCCGGCATCCTTTGGAATATTGTCTATCATCTCAAAGGTAAGTTTTCTAACACGGTCTACGTTGTCTGCCATTGTCTTAAGCACAGCCTCATGGGTGACGACTTCCTCACCATGCACATCATAATCCGTAGGCATACTCACATTCACAAAACATATCCCTGCTTCCATTGCCAGAGCCGCCTCCGGGTATGCCGTCATACCAATGACTTCCCATCCCTGATTGTGAAAGAACATTGACTCAGCTCTTGTGGAGAACCGTGGTCCGTTGATGCAGACATAGGTTCCTTTGTCATGAATCTTGTACTTCAGCTTGCCCGCGGTGTCCACGGCGACTTTGCGTAGCTCGGGACAAAAGGGTTCTGCAAATGGCAGGTGTGCGATAGGACCTCCCTCAAAGAATGTATCTTTACGTCGTCCAAAGGTTCTATCAAAGATTGAATCTGCAATTACGAACTCACCAAGCTTCACCTTGTCGGGTTGCAGACTTCCACAAGCTGCAGGACTAATTATCCTTCTAACACCAAGTGCCTTGAGACCCCAGATGTTCGCTTGATAGTTAATGGCATGGGGTGGAATTGTGTGATCTCTGCCGTGTCTTGCCAAAAATACAAAGGAGCGCCCTTTTGCTTTTCCAACGATATAATTGTCGGAGGTTTCCCCGTAGGGAGTAAACACTTTGATTTCCATAGGGTTCTCAATGACAGTAGGATCATAATTGCCACTGCCTCCGAACATCCCAATCTCAATGGGCAGCAGACTCTCTATCTCTTCCTTCTGGGTACGATCCACTGGTACAAACTCAAGCTTCGCTTCGAATGCCATGATTCTTCATTCCTCCTTCATCTTCCAGACTTTGTCGAGAGGATAGACAATCTTTCCCAAGAATCCAAGATGCGCTTTAATCTTGGATAGTTGGTCATCTGACAGCACCACGTTATTGTATTCTCTAAGATGCTTCTTGAGCTCGGCTGTGGTCATTTCTTTCACTTGCTCTCCCTCAAAAATCTTCGAAATCAAAGAAGAAACATCCTCATAGAAGTTCCAAGGCCAGATCTCCCAAGCCCATGTGATTTCCACTCCATAGTAATCCGGAATGAATTTCGAACCATCAATATGCATCAGAGCCGCTGTCTTTACATCTGCTGGATTCCCTTTTTCCTTAATGTGCTTGACAGCTGTAGTGAGGCTCTGACCTGTGTCAGTAATATCGTCTACAACGAGGACTTTCTTCCCTTCAACGCTTCCGACTAGTGGGACTGAGAGCTTCGCCTGGCCATCTTTTGTCGCAGTCACTCCCCAGTGGTCGACCTTTACACTGAAGAGGTCCTTGATTCCTAAAAGGTCACACTGAATCCTAGCATGAACCCACCCACCTCGGGCAATGCCTACAACAGCATCTGGACGCCAGCTAGACTCCTTGATCTTTAGAGAAGTCTGATACGCATAGCTATAGATATCATCCCAATCGAGGATGTAGCACAAAGGGCCCTTGAGTTCCATGGTAATCACACACCAGTCATCGGCCTGCAGATAAATGATAAAAGTATGCCCCTTCCACGTTTTGAAATTGATTCGGTTTCTGGGGGAGTGACCTTTATCTGTAGTCCATCTTTTTCTCTCGTATGTACGATGGCAAGCTCGTTTCCTTGAGATCCCTAGACCTGTCTGATCTTGATGCAATAGAAGAGCACTGGAACACATGGGAACTTAGAAGGTCAATTGGAGTTCCACTTCCAGGGTCTAGACGCGATTGGCTTGAGTTTGCAACTAAAGCTGATCCTTGGAAGGATGGCGAGCTTAACCTGGCCATTATCGAGAAGGAAACTGGTGAATTCCTAGGCACAATTGGCCTCAGAGATATCGCGCTCCCCCATCGAAGAGCTGAGTTCGGGGTATCAATTCATAATCATAAGAACCGCTCCAAGGGCTACGGAACAGATGCCACACGAGTGATGCTGTGGATCGGGTTTCACCTTCTTGGATTACAGAGCATTTACCTAGACACATTCCTTGACAATGAGGAAGCTCGTCGAGCCTATGTGAAATCTGGATTCAAAGAGGTTGGACTGCTCAGAAGCACCGAGTTTCGAGAGGGTAAGTTTCAAGACCTTTTGATAATGGACATTCTACGAGACGAGTTCTTTGAGAGTTATCCCCCAGGCACTACTGTTGGCGACTCCTGACATTGCCTTGACTGTCAACTAATTGGCTTCTTATTTTTAGAGTATTAATCATAGCCGGGGAGTATAATACATCAACAGAGAGAAGGTCTCCCTGCGTAACTTTTACGGGTTCAGCAATTGGCATTAATAAATCGCGCCACCCATCCGCCATTGTTAGTTTGATGTCATCGATGAGGTGTGCTTCGAACAAAGCCACAAATCCATGGACCGTTCCGTCATTGACAATGGTGAATTCAAGACCTTTGTCGACAACCCACTCATCTTGATGGCAAAAGAAATCAAACTTCTCTAATACAGTAAGGTCTGCTAGGTCCCGAGATGCATCTCTATCCATTGTTTGAGGAACTCGTGGGAAGTCAAATCCAACTGTGCTAAATCTCTCCCAGATAGAATGACATTCAACAGGAGCGATAAATACCGTCGCACTTCGCGGAAGGAGTATCCCTTGCTCTTTCAAAATGTTCTCTACAGCCCATTGGCTTGCAGGAACCTGTGGTTCGACGAGCATGGCCGAAGAAAGCATTTCACATGTAACGATGTCAGCTTTTTTGCGAGGCCTGAAGTTGGCGTAATGGCTCCTTACTACTTCAATTACATCATCCAGACCATTCTGTTTGATAGCATTCTTGGCATATTCTACTGAGATTCTATCAATTTCCACCGCAGTCACTTTTCTGGCTCCAGCTCTGGCTGCCATCATTGCTAGTACACCTGTTCCTGTTCCAAGGTCAACTACGTATGATTCTTCTGTCACCACTCGCTTCAAAGCCTGTTCAAACTTTGAAAGTCTAGAACTCTGACTCAAGAGACTCGCTGCATGAAGTATTGAGAACGGTGTGGAATACTCGCCTTCGTCCATCATCTATTGCCATATCCAGAGGTTCTTATAATATGATATGAGCCACTCCGAATGTTGACAGCACTAGACAGATCACTCTTGACAAACTGATAAGGTGGTCATGCATTGACTGACGGAAGTATCAAGCTTGCAATGGATGCTCTTGAAGAAGGGCGACCGAATGATGCAATAGAGATACTAGAGCCGTTGGTTGATGAGGCGCTTGATGACGAAGCAGACGTTCTGGTGTATCTCGGAATGGCATATGTGCAGACCGAGCAACCCAGGAAGGCTGTTGAAGTCCTTGAGAGAGCTGATGAACTAGTGGAAGAACATTGCGTGCTTTCCATGTTCTTGGGTCGTGCATACCGCGCACTTGCCCGGTTTGATGACGCAGAGGATGAGCTGAGTCGCTCAATCTCTCTTGATCCAGGAACTCCTGAGCCATACGCAGACCTAGGCTGGGTTCTGTATAAGAAAGGTGAATATGCCAAGACAGTCAAGACGCTTGCATCGGCATGTGATTTATTCCCTGATGATCTTGATATACGAGCAATTTATGCACTATCTCTCTATAGACTTGGTGACTTCACTGCAGCCGCAGTACAATGGGGACTGATGCATCGCCAAGAACCTGAGTTCATGTCGGCCATCTCAAACTATGCTTTCCTGATGCTAACCTTAGGGCGCTCCTATGAGGCAGCCCCATTTGTTGGACATGCCAACATGCTTGCACCGAATGACTATAGGTCGCTCATACTCCTCGGAGAATTGCGATTTCAGTCAGGCGAGCATGAAGGTGCACGCGAATGCTTCCAGAAGGTTCTGGAGCAGGATCAAGAGAATGTCGAAGCGCTTTCTAGATTGGCGATTCTCTATCATCATTTGCTCAACAAAGATGAACGTGATGAGTATCTTGGGAGAGCCCAGTCACTAGTCGGCTCCGCTCCAGAGAAGTGGCGTGGTCTGTGCTATGCATTGTCAATGATAGGGCGTGATGAAGACTTCATCAATTGCCTCATAGAATGGACTCGCGTTGATCCCTTTTCTGCTGCACCCTGGGTGGCTCTCGCAAAGCATTATGACCACATAGGGAAATTAGAGCATTCGAGAAATGCTTGGAGAGTGTCATTTGAATTGCGTGAATATGTCAAGATTCTCTGTGACTCATGCGGCGGCGAAATTCGATTTCCTTATGACGGAACTGTGGGATTTGATATTTATGCAAAGAGAATCTGCCAAAATTGTGGCAAAACTATCCGGATGCCAGCCGGCCTTGCCGAGCATTGATTCAAACAGATAAGGTGGGGACTTTGACTAGTCGTCGATATCCAAAATTTCCCATTCCTGGAGTTGGTGGGATTGTGGTAGGACCTGAGGGAATACTCCTTGTGGTCAGAGACAAAGAACCAGCCAAAGGGCGTCTGAGCTTGCCAGGGGGCGGTGTTGACGTCGGCGAAACTCAGGAACAAGCGGTTGTTAGGGAGGTGCGTGAGGAAACTGGTATCGACTGTGAAGTCATTAAATTTATGACTACCGCCGATCTAATCATGCCTGATGACGAAGGCGCTATCGAGTTCCACTTTATTCTGAATCACTATTTGTGTAAGGCACTATCTTTTGAGCTACGAGCTGAGAGTCCTGATGCTCAGCCCATGTGGGTTGAACCTTCGAGGCTTCGA
>JAEOTX010000248.1 GCA_016839605.1 Candidatus Thorarchaeota archaeon
AGAAAGGACGTTGGCACATGGACACCAACTGAGATGATGGCTATTGCCTACAGGACATTCTGCCAAGGAACAAAGGTCTGTGCAGAGATAGCTATGATGGCTGCTGATGCGGGCCTGGTGAAGGTTGATGAGGATATTGTCTGTATCGCAGGCACGGGATTTGGAGCTGACACTGCATGGCTTGTCACTCCAGCAAACACCAACAGATTCCCAGAATTAAAGATGAAAGCATGTATCTGTAAACCGCTCAAGTTCTAGTCGAAAACGTCCTCAAACCGCTTGAGGTACTCCTTCTGTTCTTTCGAGAGCTTCTTTGGAATCCCAATCGAAACTCTCACTAACTGATCGCCTAGGCGGCCCTCCTCAGTCTGGACACCCTTTCCTTTCATTCTGAGTACACTGCCGCCTTTAGTGCCCTTTTTGATCTTCATCTTGCTAGAGCCACGCATTGTTGGGACATCCATTTCTCCGCCTAAAACGGCAAGCGAGAAGGGAATCTCCATTTCCATGTAGACATGTAATCCCCTTCTGACGAATACATCGTGAGGTTCGACAGCAAACATCAGAATGAGGTCCCCATGAGGACCACCTCTTCGTCCAGCACTACCTCCGCCCTGGATTCTTATACCCTGGCCATCTTCGACGCCAGGAGGGACAGGAATTTTGATCTCTCGCCGGTCTTTTTGAAGTCCAGAGCCGCGACATTCAGAGCATGGAGCATCGATAACCTCTCCTTGACCACCGCAAGAAGGACAAGTTTGAGAAACAGTCATGAATCCGCCCATAGAACGCATAACCTGTCCTTGGCCTCTACATGTAGGACACGATCTAGGAGTAGATCCTGGTTTCGCTCCGCTGCCCTTACAAGTTTCACAGTGCATTTTTCTGTTGAATGCAATTTCCTTCTCAACCCCGAAGAATGCCTCCTCGAATGTGAGTGGGATCGTCATCCTAAGAGTTTGTCCCGCAGGAGGACCTGCTCTGCCGCGTCTGCCCATCCCACCGCCAAAGCCAAAACCTCTGAAAAGGTCACCAAAGATATCGCCGAAGCCACCCATGTCGATTCCTTGAAAATCAGCAGTTCCATACCTGTCGTAGTTTGCTCTCTTTTCTTGATCGCTTAGGACTTCATAGGCTTCGTTGATACCTTTCAGGATATTCTCTGCTTCATCGTTTCCAGGATTACGATCAGGATGATACTTTTTGGCTAATCTACGATATGCTTTCTTGATTTCCTCTTGAGTTGCGCTTCTGCCCACACCAAGGCGTTCGTAGAAGTCATCTGAGGCCAAGCAATACCACCCATTGATTTAATCGAGATCTTCGAAGTCCACATCGACGACGTCTTCATCATCATTGCTGGAATCAGAAGGCTCACCCTCTGGCTGCTGACTAAAAGCAGCTCCCATCTGGCTCGGATCAAATCCAGCACCTGGTCCTTGCTGCCCATAGACCTTCTCGGAAATCTTATGCACTGTCTGTTGCACATCCTCTGTACCAGACTTCATCTTATCATAATCCTCTGCTTCGATAGCTTTCTTGAGTTCAGCTGATTTAGATTCGAGTTCCTTCTTTAGATCATCCGGAACCTTATCTCCAAGGTCCTTCACCAGCTTCTCTCCCTGCCAGATAATCTGATCCGCTGCATTCAGTGTGTCCGCCTGAGACTTTCGTTTTGCATCCTCTTCAGCATATTCCTCAGCCTCCTTTACCATGCGGTCGACATCATTATCAGACAGATTTGTCGTAGCAGTAATTTCTATTGACTGCTCGTTGCCAGTTGCCAAGTCCTTTGCTGTGACCTGTGCAATTCCATCGGCGTTGATATCAAAGGTCACCTCAATCTGGGGAACACCGCGTGGCGCTGGCGGAATGCCCACAAGCTGGAATCGACCAAGTGTCATGTTATCCTTCGACATAGGACGCTCACCTTGTGTGACATGAATATCAACTGCAGGCTGATTGTCTGCAGCAGTCGTAAACTTCTTGCTCTTTCGTGTAGGAATCGTAGTGTTCCGCTCTATGAGAGGAGTTGCGACTCCCGGGTATGTCTCAATACTCAGGGTGAGCGGAGTGACATCTAGCAAGAGAATGTCAGTCTCACCAGCGATGACTCCTGCTTGAGCTCCAGCTCCTAAAGCAACTACTTCGTCTGGATTGATGCTCTTGTCGCCCTCCTTTCCGAACATTGCTCGTACGGTCTCCTGAATCATAGGCATTCTCGTAGCTCCGCCTACAAGCAGAATCTTATTGATTTGCTCAGCTTCCATCTTTGAGTCTGTCAATGCCTGGCGAAGAGGGCCTAATGTGGCTTGGACGAGGTCATCGGTCATTTTCTCAAATTGAGACCTAGTTATCTCAATGTCAATGTGCTTTGGTCCAGTCTGATCAGCTGTGACATATGGTAAGTTGATTGTCGTCTTCGTGACTGTGGAGAGCTCTATCTTTGCTTGCTCTGCGGCGTCTCTGATTCTCTGCATGGCTGACAAATCTTTTGTGATATCCATTCCTGTGGACTTGTTGAAATCCTCTACGACCCAATCGATCACTCTCTTGTCCCAGTCATCCCCACCCAGCTGAGTGTTGCCACTCGTAGAGAGAACTTTGTAGACATCCTCTCCAATGTCCAGAATAGACACATCAAAAGTACCTCCTCCGAGATCGTAGACAAGTATCTTGAGCTCCTGTCCCTTATCCAGATTATAGGCAAGTGCTGATGCAGTTGGCTCATTCACGATACGAAGAACTTCTAGGCCCGCAATCCTCCCTGCATCCTTAGTGGCTTGTCTCTGGCTGTCGTTGAAATAAGCTGGAACTGTAATCACAGCTTGCTGAATGGATTGACCGAGAAATGCCTCTGCGTCCTTCTTCATTTTTGTGAGAATCATGGCTGATATTTCTTGAGGAGAATAATCCTTGTCATCAATCGTGACCTTGTAGTCCTGTCCCATTTTCCGCTTGATTGACCTCACTGTACGTTCCGGCATTGATACTGCCTGACGTTTGGCCAACTCGCCTACCACAATCTCACCCTTGGGTGTGATTCCCACAACAGAGGGAGTCAATCGGCCCCCTTCTGCATTTGGAATGATTGTGGGCTTTCCTCCTTCCATGTACGCAATTCCACTATTAGTAGTTCCAAGATCAATTCCAACGACTTTCGCCATTATTCATCACCGTTAACTTTTGATTTCTCATCAACTGCATCATCTTGACCCTCCAAATCTGGAGGAAGTTCATGCCGGTTCACAACCACCAGTGCTGGCCGCAATACCTTCTCTTTTAGCATGTATCCTTTTTGGAATACATCTACAACGATACCATCAGGTTTGTCTATGTCGTTCTCAGTCCCTACCGCATGTTGGTAGTAGGGATCAAAGGGTATTCCCAAGGAATCTTTGGGTTGGACACCCTCTCGTTCAAGTAGATTCTTGACTTGCTTTTCTATTGCACCCACACCTTTTTTCGCAGCTCCCGGATCCTTCGAGAAATCTACCTCGAGTGCTCGTTCAAGGTTATCATAGACTTCTAAGACTTTCAGGAGTATTCCTTCAGATGCAAATCGTGCAGCATCTGTGAAACGGCTCTCCATTCGCTTGCGATAATTATCAAATTCAGCCTGCAATCGCTGGAATCGGTCGAAGAGCTCTTTTGATTTTAGCTCCGCTACCTCAATATCATTTTCTTCAGACCAGGGGACGAGTTCGAAGTCATCTTCCTCATCCTCAGTGGTCAAATCGACCTCAATTGATTCATCTTCTCGCTTGTCCTGCATTCTTCGCAGTTCCACCTATCAATTGCTAGTTCTTCAAGGCAAACAGATGCTTGTGGGGTTAGAAACCTTGAGGGAATAGCAAGAAATGTATATCCCTCACCCCGGCTGACGGCGATTTTTAAGCTTATGAAGAAAAACCTTTCGAACTGACCGAAAACGCCTTTTAGGCCAAGCGTTTGATGAAACTACTATGGTAAGCCAAGAGGACCTCGCGCTAGCGGTGGATATCATCAGGAAATCTAAACGTATTGTAGCACTCACTGGAGCAGGAATCAGTGTTGACTCAGGCATCCCCGATTTTCGGTCAGAAGGGGGACTTTGGGAAAGATATGATCCTCACGAATATGCAACCTATGATTCTTTCCTAATTAATCCAGAAAAGTTCTGGCAGATGGGGCAAGAACTTGCGGAGGTCATTCTAGAAGCTGAGCCTAATCCAGCCCATAAGGGGCTTGCGAAACTCGAAGAATCTGGCAAGCTTATTGGTATCATTACACAGAACATCGACAACTTGCACCAGTCAGCAGGAAGCAAGAAAGTCATAGAGATGCATGGCAATTATCTTAGAGCCTATTGCATGAACTGTGCAATGCAATACATTGGAGAGGACATTCATCGACGTGTAGTGGAGGGTGAGATTCCGCCAATATGTGACCAATGTGGTGGAGTCTTGAAGTCTGAAGCTATTCTATTTGGAGAGCCCCTTCCTGAGAAGCCTATGGAGGAGGCAGTAGAGATGTGCCGGTCTGCCGACCTGCTGCTAATCATTGGCTCGAGTTTGACTATATATCCGGTTGCATTCCTTCCGCAACTAGCCAAGGATGCAGGTGCAAAGATCATAATCGTCAATCTAACAGGAACAAATAGAAACAACATTGCCGATTTAGTCCTTCAAGGTAGGTCCTCTGATATTATTCCGAAGATTACTAATCTCTAGACTGGTGGAAAAGCCAGATAGGAGTAGGCGCCAAGCAAGCCCGGCAGAATGATCACTGAGAGGAATATCACTATCATACCTAGAATGTGTTGGTTGCGATCCATTAGCCAGAGGCCAAGATACGAGTAACCATAGGCGATAACACATGCAGAAAAGCCTAACACGATTGTGGAGAGTAGTGGAATAGCTATAGCCAAAAAGCCACCCACGGTGGTCCAGAGGATACCAATATTGAGTATCACGAAAAATCCTCTGACTGCTAGATAGACGATTATTGCGACAAACAGACCGATCTGTGAGAACGTCAGACGAGCAGAAAGGATAGGCGCATTCATTGTGATTCAGATTTCTAGCAAATTGACTGGCAAATAGCCTTTTCTCCTAGATGCGAATTCCTTAAACGAGGGTGCATGTCCAGACAGCTCACTTTGAAAACGAACATTCCTTGGAAGATTGCGAGTTTAGGACAGTTGTCTATTCTATTGGAGGTCAGTTCTCCTAAGCCAGGAAATGTGAGTAGACTCCGAAGATTCTCAGACACGGGATATAGGCATTTTCTGGCCAGCGCTTCACTTGCATCAAGAGGCTTGCACATAGCAGCTTCAAGAGGGCAGGAGCTTGCGGAGGGACATATCAGTCCGGAGGATGTTAAGATCGGGAGTATTATTTACGAGTGTTCGAGGGATGTCTTTTCGGGCCTAAATCAGAGGAATACGATTTTCGGGACCGTTCTTCTCTATGTGCCACTCGTCATAGCAGCTGGTGCAAATATCGTTGGCTCGAAGAGGTTCGTGCCTAGTGATATGAGCCACTGGATCAAAAGAATCTTGGACAACACGACGAGCGAAGATACCGTAGACCTATACCGAGCTTTCCATCTGATACATCCCGGGGGACAATTGAATAAAGCAGATGCCACATGGACTGAGCTCCATGATAGGTTTGACATCGAAAATCCACGTGTGTTTGACAACATCAGAGAGGACAACATGACGCTACACGAGCTATTCAAGATGTCAGCAGAGGTGGATCCAATTTCCCGAGAATGGTCCGAGTACTATCAAGATATTCTCGGCATGGTATTCCCATATCTAGATGAAGTCGCAAAGAGTCTTGAAGACCTCGAAGAAGGCATTGTTAGGACATTCATTTGGCAGCTATCGCGATATCATGATGGCCTTATTCTGAAGAAAGCAGGTATGAAGCGAGCTGAAGAGGTTCGAACTCTCGCTGAAAAAATCGTTAGTAACGGAATGAATGGTAGAGAAACAGATGACCTGATGGATCACCTTGACGATGAGCTGAGAAGAGAAGGGAATCTCCTAAATCCTGGTACAACAGCTGATTTCGTTTCAGCAGCAATTTTCTGCAAGCTTATTGCAATGGAATATGGAACAACCTAGCCAAGAATTCCACTAAAGAGAATGGCAGCAAGAATAAACAGCAAAACCGCAGATGGCAGGGTCATTGCCTTGGCCTCTAGTCGTTTGACCTCACGCACCTCTTTGTTTGGGCCGAGCTGGTAGGAAATGATAAGGATAAGCCCCAAGATGACCAGCAAGGCTACAATTCCTTCGTGGGCCATGTCAATCCATCCAAGTGGAAAATTCAGCGCCCACTATTAACTCTAATTGATGGTTCCTAATGACAGAGTATCTCGTCCTCATCAAATAGAGAGAAAGGGGGACAGGGTCCTACATGAGAACCTGACGGAACACATGCTCGAATTTCATTCGGAGCTCTTTGGCTTTTTCCGCATTAGCCAGGTAGAGAGGCTGTCTCATATCCTGCAGATTCGGGATCTTTCTGCAGAGTTTTTGCCCCATCAGCTTACGCAGAGCAAAAGATACTGTCCTCGGCGCAAGATCGACTCGGGTGGAAATATCTTTAGGGGTCATTGGACCATCGTGAGTTAGTTTGTCTAAAACTATGATTGCACTTCTTGGTAACTCTAAGGACATTGTTCACCACCAACCCTTTTGCGGGCTATAGCCTTCCAAGACAATTATTCTCCGGCCGCAATATAAGAGAATAGGTCACAGCAGAGCGTTCCATTTTTGAGTAACTACTCCGCGACACTTCTAATCAGTTCTCACGAGATGACACTCATACTCATTGTGGTGGGAAAGTAGTATTCAAGTGGAGGATGCTCATAGCTGGAGTATCGCAGCAGCACGATACGGAGTAGCTCAAGTTGAAAGAGCGTGTATTCGTCACAAGAATGATACCAGATGAGGGCCTAAATCGGATAAGAGCAGAATTTGATGCAATTGTCTGGAATAAAGATGAACCACCATCAAAGGAAAAAATCATCAAGGGTGCTCAGGGCTGCGCAGGACTTGTTACACTCCTGTCAGATCCAATAGATGCCGAGCTTATGGACGCGCTGCCAGCTCTGAAGATTATCGCGCAATACGCCGTAGGTTATGACAACATCGACATCAAGAGCGCAACTGATAGAAGGATAGTTGTGACAAACACTCCGGGGATTCTGACTGAAACAACTGCGGACCTAACATGGGCGCTTATTTTGTCAGCAAGTCGTCGCATTCCTGAGGCAGATAGATATGTGAGAGGGGGAGATTGGAAAGTGGCATGGGGACCAAAGACGCTACTGGGTAGAGATGCGTTTGGCTCAACTCTCGGAATCATAGGAATGGGTAGGATAGGCACTGCAGTTGCACACCGTGCGGTTGGTTTCTCCATGAGGATCCTCTACTATTCCAAGTCCAGAAAAGAGGAGATTGAAAAAGAGCTAAATGCAGAGAGAGCAAGCCTAGAAACGCTTCTCAGAGAGTCAGATATAGTTACCATCCATGTTCCCCTGACTGATGACACAAGGGGAATGATAGGAATTAATGAGCTAAGGATGATGAAACGCTCAGCTATTCTGGTTAACACATCAAGAGGACCGGTCATTGATGAAGATGCTCTGATCCAGGCACTAGGGTCAGGATTAATTGCTGGAGCAGGCCTTGATGTTTTCAGAAAGGAACCAATTCCATCGGAAAGCGCATTGTTTGAACTAGAAAATGTTGTAATGTTGCCGCACATTGGGAGTGCAAGTGTGGATACACGTGCAAAGATGGCAGAGATGTGTGCCGCAAACTTGATTGCCACACTGCAAGGCAATACACCACCCAATATTGTCAATCCAGAGGTGAACGAGAATGAATGAAAGTTGCTTGGATACAGTGAAGAGCAGGTGCTCGATAAGGAAGTTTGGAAATACGGATATCAGCGAGGAGAATGTTAATGCTATACTAGAGGTGGGATTCAGTGCTCCATCCGCCGGTAACAGGCAGCCGTGGCGCGTCGTGGTAGTTAGAAACAAGAACACCAAGTCAGCTCTCGCAGAGGCTGCGCTTAACCAGAAGTTCCTTGCCCAAGCACCGGTTGTCTTGGTGGTATGTGCAGTTCCGGAGGAATCCGCACAGAGGTATGGAGAGAGAGGCAAGACACTCTACGTCCTCCAAGACACAGCAGCCTTAACACAGAACCTTCTTCTCGCTGCTCACATGAAAGGTTATGGTGCCTGTTGGATAGGAGCATTTGATGAAAGCCTTGCAGCAAAGGCAATAGATGTTCCTGAAGGTATGAGGCCTGTTGTGATTATTCCAATTGGGTTCATAGATGGACCTGTACCAGAGAGACGACACCGTAGACCATTGACAGAAGTAGTGGTTTCCGAGAGATTCTAGTTGTCGACTTATCTATCCTCTATTGGTGGTTAAGCATCATCCCGCCTAGATCAGAACGGCGAGGGCATAACGACATTGAATAGAAAACTCTCTGGGTTGCAGATTACCAAAAAAAGGGGGTGTGGGGGCATAAGCCCCCGTTAAGCTAAGTTGTATACCTTGGCTTACTTCTTCTTCACTAGGAAGAGAATCAGTATCACTACTACTCCAACGCCAATACCAGCAATCAAACCCAACAGCAGTGGGTCAATCGGCGGTGGTGGTGGTGGAGGTTCGGTTGTCGTGGTTGGCGTAGTTGGTACCGTAGTCGTTGTTGTGGTTGTTGGTGTTGGTATGGTACCACTCCCAAGAGTGAACACGTCATCGCTCGCATCAGGTATGGATGGATCTCCTGGCCAGAGGGTTGGTAGACCAAATTGACCGGCGTATGCTGTATCGTTGTCAAAGGCTGTGACCTCGATGAGCGCCTCGTCAGTCGCCAAGATTGCAGTTGTAGTCCATGAGTAGTAGTAGTAGCTATTGACTGCATCATATGGCACTGGTCCTGTGAAGAGTGTCTGCCAGTATGTTCCTCCGTCCTTGGAGAACCGGATCTGGTAGATCAAATCATCTCCGTTCGCATCATCTGAGGTGAAGGTGATGTTGTGAGTACCAATACTCCAGTCCTCGCCTCCCATAGGAGCTAGCAGCTCAATGGTTGGGATGAAGAAGTTCCCGAAAGTCACTGCGTTGAGGGTTTCCACCCATGCAACCTCAGTAGCTGTGTAGGCTGTCACCTGAATGTCCTTGGTGATGTTGAAGTAGAAGTCGTAGGTGTCGTATATGACAGTCCTTCCGGGTACTGCTGGTTGTGCCTCGGCTGAACGAGTATCCACAGTGTAGCTCCATGTGCCGGGATCCTGGTCATAGTTCCAGCAAACGATAATCATGGTATCGTTAGTTGAGGTCCAAGTGAAGCTACCAACTTCAGGATGGGCCCCTGAGGCCATGGTTCCACCTGCTGCAGTTACCAGGTCATTGCCGTATGACGCTGGCGTTTCTCCATCAACGACCCAGAAGTCACAGTCACCAATCGAGAAGTCACAAACTATATCGACCGGATCACCAGGGGCGAGACCCTTGATTACCGCGATCGAAACTTGATCCGCTGGCAAAGGTGTATCGGGGAAGTTGAATGGGGTGTTCGCACCCAGTGTTGGGATAACCAGAGGTATGTCATATTCCTCAAAGAACAATCCACTCAGGAACGCAAGTTCGGTTTCCACGATCTCGAAGTCTGGATTCAACGGGAAGGTGTAGTCTGTATAGGTGAAGTTCAGCTCCACGTGATGTCCAGCTAGAGTTTCACTGCTGCCAAATGCTGTGGCTGCTCCACCACCAACCGAGTAGGTTGACTCCAAGCTCGATGAAGGTCCTTGCATGAACCACTGAACCTCGAGCGTAATCGCCTCATATGGATCAGTTCCATTCCATGCACTGACAACCAACTGGAGATACCATTCTCCACGGTAGAGATACACACTCTCGGGACCACCATCGAAGACCATAGTGTTGTACGTTGGTCTCACTGGGGGTTCGTTGAGTGGGTAGTCATAGAGGTTGGTCTGGGCAAGAACATAATCGCTCTCATAGCTTTCAATGAGAAACATGTCCACAACAGTTCCAGGATTCTCCCAGCTCACCTTGAATGCCAAGACTGAGCCGTTTCCTGCATTTGCAGGTAACCCAGCATCTGCAGGCTCTGGCACTTCAATGCGGAATGTTCTCTTGTCTCCAGCTCCTGCAAAGTTCTCCTCATAGAGATCAGCAGCTGCGAACACAGCACCGTTGTCGTATGGATTGAAGTCAGTTCCCGCTCCATCAACCATGGTGACTACTTCGCCCTCAGGCACATCTAGGTCTACGGCAACCATGTAGGAGAATGGAATCTGGTGAGTCCAGGTTCCACTGTCGACTTCAACAAATCCAGCATGGACACCATACTCATCACTAGTTGGAGTGACTGTGACGTTGAAACCACCTGTGTGAGAATCTACGCCAAGTGATCCAGTCTGTACCTCCCATGTAATGAGTGATACCTTGAAGTCACGGCCATGTGGTGCAGAATCCTCCACCTGTAGGGTTGGAGTGTTCTGGAAGATGTTGCTGATGCCGTTGACATCACCGATTCGTATTATCATGCTGTTGAACTCGTTGTAGGCTCGACCAATGTTCCGCAATGTGTCACTGGCAGAGAAGCCCTCACCCCATGGAGTGTAGACCATATTGTAGTAGTTCAACTCACCGTTTCCGGCTAGATTCCCTGGACCATCGTCAGCCCAATCGAACAGCCTGCAGATCGAGAACTCGCCGATGTAATCAGCATCGAAGTTCACCACTACGAATGCATATGGATCAGCAAAAGCTGCATCAATCTCGGCTTGCAAGTAGCCTGCATCTAGGAATTCTTGATTCAAGTCGAAGAATCCTGGACGCTCGACTGCCGGGTCGAAGCCGCTGTCATCGTAGGTGTAAGTAGTTCCCTCAAAGCTCAACTCATCGCCCATAACATATTCCCAAGCTGTGACACCATAGTTACCACTCGCTTCGTAGTCGACGCCGTCGTAGCCAGTTGCATTGACAGTCACCGTTTTCGTTTCACCTGGAAGTACATCTCCGAAGAAGATGCTACTCGTCAGTGCCGGTGTTTCATTCAGCGGATACGGGGCAGACGGGTGTCCGGGTGGGTAAGGCATTCCTTCCCAAACATCATTTGGTATATCGAGCCAGTTATCGCCACCAGCTGCTGCAGGCCATGGGGCATGATAGTATCCAGCATATGCCCAAATCCACCAGCGCCATGAGATGTAGGCGGACTCATAGTAGTTGTCCATTGTGTCACCAGTCTGGAAGTAATATCGATCATTCATCATGCCATCAATGGCCAAGCATGCCTCATAGGCGTTGACCTGTCCATGACCCTGAATGAATGGATCCATACCCAAATCCTCTGATGATGATAGCACGACCTCCTTCAGCACGTAAGGATCGTAGGCCCATCCGTTGTCCATCATAGCCTCAAGTGCGACTGCTGCAACTGCAGCTGCCAACGGTGAGGATAGACTTGTGCCCTGCCACCACTTGTAGGTGACTGCAGGCGCTCCACTGACATAAAGGTAGGGTAGACCTTCATACATGATGTTCTGGATAGGTTGTGGATTAACTCCTCGATAGCCGGGTGCAACTACGTCAGGCTTTGGATATCCTAAGAAGTTTGGACCCATCGAAGAGAATGCTGCGGGGGAATTTGCATTAATCTGACCTTCTGAGTAGAAGTTGTTCCAGTAGTGGTTCTTGGTTGTAGCACCAACACAGACAACAAGTCCTCCAGTGGCTGGCGCTCCGCTTGACATGTATCCTGGACCAGAGTTACCTGATGATGAGAACATCAAGATGCCCTCATAGGCAGGATCTGCGTACCCTGGTATCGACATAGCATCAAACGCTAAGGTCGTCCAGAACAAGTCAAACTGGGAGCCTGCACCCCAACCCCAAGACATCGTTAGGATGTCAGCCTTGTGTTCGCCGGTGTACTCCCACATACCAGATGTGGAATTGAGATGGAATCCGCACGCCCAGAATGTTCCTCCAAAGTCGTCAAAGATACTCGCGCTGCCGAAGTTCTTGATTGACATCAGCGAAGCGCCAGGAGCAACACCAGGTAGGAAGTATTCGGTATCGTTCATTGGGTCGTTGCCTTCGTAGACTTTGTGACCAAAGACTCCACGTGAAGCAATCGAACCTGCAATCCACTGACCGTGGTTGGTTGAAGGGGTCCCGGAGTACTCTGCATAAATCAGACCGAATCCTAGACCATCAGCTCTGAATCCACAGAAGAGTTCCTCATCGGTGGCATTCATACCTGTGCCTGCAAAGTAGGTTTCATTGAAGTAGTGTGTGTAGAAGTCGGGATGGTCATACATCCAACCCAACGACCCAAGGCCATAATAGTTTGTGCCATCATTGTAGTGCACAACTGGTCCCTTTTCAGTTCCATCAACGGTGTAAATCCAGCCTCCATCATAGTCGTCCTTGAAGCTCCAGTCCATCATTCCCTGCATCAAATCAATATACTCAGTTACATTCGGGTCCGCGACGGTCTCGTGCCAGTAGACATCGTTGATTAGTTTTGAAAACGTGGCCATGCCTGCCCAGTCGATTACCAATTTACTTGCATCAAGCACAAGTGCTGGTGCATAAAAGGCATCGAAATGGTCATCACGCATTTCATAGACCCACCCAACGGTGTAATTGTCAAAGCTACCTGGAGCTGGCAATTCCCAGTCCCTCCACAGATAGGGTTCAATGAACCAAGTATCTAGACCATATCCGTAAGCACCGAAGTGTTCAGATAGAAGCCTCCTGAGCCAGTGAGCTGATGCACTGAAGGGCGCTCGAGCAGTAATTGGGTCCCAATCTGTGACGTTGAGGTAGTATTTGCCGCTCGTGGCGTTGTAATAAGTCAGGGCATAGCCTGCAGCAAGCCATTCAGTGGTATTAGCAACGTTAGTGGCATTTGCGTACGTAAGGAACTGAGTTCCAGCACCTGAAGGATCGTACGATGTTGGTCTGCCCATTGAATCTACATCAGCTGCGTCGACCAAATCAGGAACACTGAAGTCTGCGCAAAAATCAGTGACAGCAACGGTCACACCGTCACCCGTGTAGCCCAGACCAGCTGCACCTGATGAACCAAGATCATCAGCGATCTCGAACATGTCAGGTTCAGGTACGTCAGTGCGCATGTCAATTTTTGGTATTGTCTTATCAGCTGAAATATACATCAAGCCATCGAGCTTTGTGAGTATTCTTGCGTCTCCGGATGTGAATACCGTACCATAGACGTAAGTCGCAAAGCCCATATCAACAGCCCAATGGACTTGGGCATTCTCCTTCACAGCATTTACATCAGAACCGGGGAATAGGACTAACAGGAAGTCTACGCCGCCATGCGACGTATCCATCTCAGTAGTAGTAGCATCGGTTTCAATATAAGATGCAAAGAGGGAGTCTACCTTTTGTTCCCTCGCCATAGGATCACTCAATCGTTCATTGATACTATCGACCATGTCGACTGCCTGATCCACCATGGTGGGGGAGGTGCTAAATGGTGATGCTTCAGATGTTCTCATCACTATGGCTGGTGCTAGAAATAGCGAAGCAGACAAAGTGACAATGAGAAGCAGTACCACTGCACGTCTCTTGTATAAGTATAACATTTCTGTTTTCTTCTCCTCTCATATCAATCAGCATAGAAAACGCCGCATAAGACAATAAAGCCAATTGATGGTCCTATGAATGTCTGATGCGTAAAATACCTCAAGCATTCGCCAGGCTCGAGCCTTGACAAATACACTCCTCAATCGCGTTCTCAATAATGCCGTGATTAAAAATCGCAGATAGAAGTCATCCTATTAAGCATTACTACATGCGGATAGAATAGCTCCGATGCTCGATTTGCATCAGGACTAGCATCTGCTTTTGAGCAATTCGTTAATACAGAGGTCAAGAACCACGTGCCATCTTCTTTATTCCATCGACTATCTCATGTGCAATCATCACTGCACCAATCAGCTCAATCTTGGGCTCTGCTTTTACGAGTCCACTAGGAGGCGCAGATACTCTGCCCATTGCTCGTCCCATAGTCTTGATGAGAGTAGTTATAGCAATTTGAGCAGATACATCTAGCGGACTGCCCTCAACCTGAGAGATTAATTCGGCAAGGTCCGAGATGACGCTGTCTGATACTTCTGAGGCGGTCTCTGCCCTTCGGACATAGTCTTGGAGTTTTGCCATACTATCAATGTCCACAGCACCCGGTGCTGCAGCTTCAGACTCAGCCTTCACCTTCAATAACTCAATCTCAGACTGAAGATTGCTTATGGTCTGGTCCTTCTCTGATATGGTCTGCAGAAGCTCTTGCTCCTGGTCAGGGCTTGCGCCTGCAGCGCTTAGGCTAGCCTCCATTGCCGACATAGCAGCTTCTCTCTCAGAAACCTCTTCCTTAATGGCATCCAACTGACCTTGCAATGCAGTGAGGGTGTTTTCTTTCTCTGAGAGGAACTCGTTAAGCTCCTTGTTTTCTCCTTCAATTTTCTGAACATTGCCCTTCATGGACTTCATCTTATCCTGTGCTTCTTTGAGCACATCGCGGAGAGCGACAAAATCTGGATCTGGGGGAGAGATTACTTTGCTCGCGATGCCTGCGAAAATGACAGCCATGATGACTATATACAGGGCGCCGATGAAGATTCCATAAATCTCGTTTCCAAAAATCAGATCTGTCATGATCTGAATCACACCCATGAACTCCTGATATGTTCCGAAGTCTTGGCCTTCCACCCAAGGTGTGCCACCAAAGGCCGCGTAGAGAAGCGTAATTATTCCCGCTAGGAAACTCCCACCACCAGCTGCTACCAAGAGATTCCGCCTACCACTATCCTGAGGCAAATGTCTCTGATATAGCAGTACAGCTGCTCCAATGAATAAGAGCGGTAGTACATATGGCGTGACCGCAAGAACATCCACCATGGGATAATCAATTTCTATGGCTGCATGAAAGCCGGCGACAATGTTGGGATTGGCCATTGCATATCCTCCTGTTACGCTGGAGAATATGATGAAAATCGCAGAATAAGTATATTCTGGGTATTAAAGCAAAAACATAAAATCAGAGTGTTCTGCCCCACAGAGACCTGAGGGACAGAACCATTCGAGCATCTAGCGCTTCCAGAGCTCGCCTTTCATCCTTTCATGGTCCTCAACGATCGTCTCAAGAGTCTTGAACAGCCTACTGGCCTCATCAATATTGAGAAGAAAGGCGCCCTTGATGTCGCGGTCCTCACCCAGTGAAACACGGATTCTGCCATCATTCACCCAACCCTCATCAGTCTTCTGAGGGGGTTGAAGCTGAACCTCTAGCCAAGTCCTTCTCTTTGCCCCGGTCTCCCGGTCGTCAAAGAAATGCTTGATCTGGAGTCGGCGTTCGTATATCCGCGGTTTAGTACTCATTTTACACAGCACCTCGATTCAGACAGGTATTCCTGACCTATCCTCATATTATATTTGCACAAAAACGGATTTACCCTCATTTCTCGGTGCTGCCGAGCTGGAGTTGTTCGTGCAATGTCGCACTAAAGATAACCCTTATCTGAACTCCGGAAACACTCCGCATGGACGGACACACATATGGTCAGCTACCATCGCAGCTACAGAACAAGACTCCTTGCAGGTCTTCTGATTGTGACTCTATTGATGCCAACATCGATGCTTTTTGTGGATGCCAGGAGGGATGATGTATCAGCAAATCCAATAATTGATCCCTTGCTTGCAGCAGCCATTGAGAACACATCATCTGGTGAGAAGCTGCCCGTTGTGGTTTATTTCCCAGAGGGCACAACTCCAGAAAGCATCAGTTTGTCCATTGACGGGCTCGAACTAGGCGGCATTGAGATGCGCCATGTGTTTCATCTAATTCCTGCAGCATCGCTCTATGCGACTGCGACTGGAATTGACGCTCTGTCAAATCTCTATCCCGTTCAAGGCATCACTCTTGATGTTGAAAGAAATATTCTGGAAGAAGAGATTCCAGAATACTATACACTGAGTAGTCAGGATCTCGAATATGAACACTTCACTGAAACTCTTGCTGCCGAGGATATGTGGGGACAAGGCTACTTTGGTAATGGTACAACCATTGCTGTGCTTGATAGCGGCGCACAGGGAGACCATCTTGATCTTCAAGGACAACTGATTGGTTTCAAAGATTTCATCGGCGCTGGGACTGATATGACCCCTGGCGACGGAATTAGTGCTTACGATGACAATGGACATGGCACAGCAGTTGCTTGGAACGCCGCTGGATCAGGTGTGGCAAGTGGTGGAAATCTCACAGGAACAGCTCCTGGAGCTAAGCTCTTGATAATCAAAGTGCTAGATGGCGATGGTGCAGGTGACGACTCTATTATTGCTGAAGGTATCGAGTTTGCTGTAGATCAGGGAGTTGATGTCATCAGTATCAGCCTTGGCGGCCCCTGGATGGAGAACCAGTTCATCGTAGAACCTTCTGTCTTGGCCATTACTGAAGCAGTGGATGATGGTGTTTCTGTTGTAGTAGCAGCAGGTAATTCGGGTCCAGCATCGTTCACTATAAATTCGCCAGGCATTGTGCAAGAAGCTATAACAGTAGGCGCCTCAGCTGGTTCAGCAGGAGTCGTATCCTTTAGCAGCCGAGGTCCGGTTGAAAGAACCATTAATGATCCTCTGGGACTTCATGCGAAACCCGATGTTATAGCACCGGGTTCAGCAGTTGTATCGGCACGATGGATAGATTCCGATACAGACGAATACACACCCTATGAAGTAGAAGATTATGGAGCGAACTATACACAGTGGGCGGGAACCTCAGCATCAGCACCGCAAGTCGCTGGTCTAGTCGCCTTATTGAAACAGAAGCATTCTGCTCTGACCCCTACAGAGGCGAAAATTGCACTGATGGCAGGAGCAACAGACCTGGGGGCAGATTCCATGGAACAGGGCTGGGGAGTGCCGAATGTTACACTTGCTTCAGAGATAATCACCTCTGGGTCAGGCGATCTCACCATTATGACTCCTCGTACGTATCCAACTCTACCTGGGACGTCTTCTGTACAGATTGTGGGAGAAGACCGTCCAGACCAGAACATAACTATCATCTCGACTCACTCTTTGGGAACAGTAGATGTAGTCCTAGAAGGCAATGCTAGTCAGTTCGTTAGAGTTGGAGAGAACCAGATTTTCGTTAGCACAGGTTACAATTATCTCTCGATTGGACTAGACGTACAAAGTGATCTTCCGCTCAGCTCAATTGGATATTATTCAGGAGAGCTAACATTAACGTCTGGCGGGCAGAATTTCACAAGTATTGAAATCGAATTCTCAATCACAACCTACGGCGGTCGACTACTAGTTGATATGACTCATCACGATGAGGACCTTGACGACCCGTCTGCATACAGATACTTCCAGGATTATCTCCGAGAGCAGGGAGTTGTCTTGGATCAGTTCAGTGGGGACCCTCTTCTTGCCCCGCCGAGCATAACTCTTAGTGATCTAGCGACAACCGAGGCATTCATGATCATGGACACAGAAACGGCATATGGCTATGGCGAGATTGAAGCCTTGCATGATTTTGTAGAAGAGGGCGGGACGCTCATTGTGTTCTCAGAGTACTACAACGAGACCACAGGGCAAGCTTCGTTTGGAATTGACGACTACAATAGGATTCTAGAACCCTATGGAATCGAGTGTCTCAGAGTTGGGATTGGTGAAGGCCCCAGCACGTTCACTGGAGCCTTCTATGGTGTAGACAATGGAGGCGCTGTAGAAATAGACCCACTCATGGAGGGAGTTTCAAACCTCTATGTCCTATGGGGGAGTACTCTGAGTGTAGATCCTTCTGTTGCGGGTGCTAGAGGACTCTTCTGGAGAGATACTTCAAAGACACAAGCGATAGTCGCGGTCGCAGAATCAGGTGAAGGGCGAGTCATCGTAATTTCAGATGGCTCCACCTTGTATGATGATATTCTGTATGATGCAATTCGTGGAGATGCTGACAATCTGAACCTGCTCAGAAACTTGGCAGGTGCTCTTCAAGCTGAATCCCCAAGGATCTTTGATGTTGATCTGGAAGCAGACCGCATTGGAGACCTTGCCAACTTGACAACCTATGTCTTTGATGATGATTTAGTGAGTGTCGATATCTCAGTAATTGGACCTAACGGTGAGGATATCACAGGTAGCATAGCTGAGTCATTGGGTTACAAATACGCAACTAACTTCATCCTTTCGAGTGGAGGCTTCTTTGAAGTCACAATAGTAGCCACCGATGCAAATGATAATGTGAAGACCTTCCACAAACTATTCCTTGTCCCACTTGATCCAGCTGATGATTTGTTCATCAATATCGTCACCTTCAGCTTACTAGGCATTGTGGGCGTATCTTTACTATATGTGGTGATGATCAGAAGAAAACCGAAGCGGAAGAGATCGGTTGAATTTCAACCAGAGCCACAACCAGATGAGTATACTCCGCCGCCATCTATTTCATAGGTCCGAAAGTTCGTTCCAGAAGAGAGAGAATCTGTTCGTGCCTCCCCTGAAGCATTGGTCGTTCCTTGAGCGTCGAACCAGCTTCTACGCGATTGAGTATCTCATATCCTACGCGAGCACCCATCCTTGCTGAGAGGACTTGCCCTCCGATTAATCGTCCTTCTTTATCTGTAACTAGAGCTACCTTCATCGCCTCATTGGGGTCCTCCAGATACTGGACTTCGGTTTCAAGACCTACATCCTTTGCACTTGTAGATGAATGACCAATGCACACTATGTCCGTATCAAAAATACGGTCATATTGAAGCATTACAGAGGTATCTTCGTACACTTTCTCTCTCCCAACCGCCGCAACGCCAGCCTGTCTTCCTGCTCTGGCTGCAGTGCTACCTATTGGCATTAATCGTGGCTTGCCTGTAAGAGAATCAATCATCTCCACACAGTCACCAACTGCATAGACTCCATCCTTACTTGTTTCAGTCATATTATTGATTGTAATGCCACCTAGTGTACCAACTTTGATACCAAACTGCTCCGCAAGTGAAGCATTGGGTCGCACACCGGTCATTAAAAGGACAATGCTTGTATCAATGGTTTTCCCGCCCACCTCTATCGCAGTCACATGTTTTGATCCAACAACAGATGTAGGAGCGGAACCAAGATGCAGCTTGATTCCACGAGGAATTCGCGACAATAGGTCTTCGCTCATTGCCTCTTCTAACTGCTTACGCATTAGTCGGGACCTGATAATCAGATGGACTTCTTTTCCCATCTTGTGAAGGCGTTCAGCGGTTTCAAGACCACTGAAACCAGCACCAACTATCACTGTCGTATCTGCCGTGTCCAGAGCTTTTCCGATTACTGACGTTTCAGCCATCGACTGAATTGTATAGACTCCTGGAAGATCTATTCCGGGCATTTCCGGTACAGAAGGAACGCCACCTGTAGCAATGATTAATCGGTCATATTGATGGGTGGATGATTTCCCATCGGCTGATACAATTTCGAGACTCTTCTTATCCAAGTCCCCGCCGACTACTTTCATCCCAGACTTGACTTCAATTCCCCCTTTCTTGAGAGATTCATAAGACCAATCGCGGATTTCGAGCTCACGGGTTTCAGGGTGTTCAAGAGCCATCGTGGCACCAGGCTTCTTATGCGCTGGCAGAGTTTCCTCTGTTATTATTACAATCTCTGCACTTGAGTCAAAGGTCTTGGCAGCTGTTGCTGCTGCCACACCTCCAGGTCCATATCCAACGATTGTAATTCTCATCTTCACGCATCACCTTTCCTTCTAGAGAGTGCCCGAGGCAAGTAGTATACGATGACAGCAATTCCAATGACGCCCGCAGCTAGCAGAACAACCATTGAATTGTCCTCTACTATGAGCAACGTGCCGATATGTAACTCTACTGATTGCCCTGTGATACTCTCAGCTGCAGCATAGACCTCGTATTCACCTGCAGCGAATGATGAAGGTACAACGTCAATAGGATAGATCCCTCCCGCTCCACTTAGCGTGAAATTGAGACCAGGACTTGCATTCCGCTGGAAGCTTATCCAAACACTTTCAGCTAGAATGTAGCCTTCGATTACAATCTCCCCAGTGACACGGGCGGGTAGGAACGGACCAATAACCAACATATCTTGGTCAATTGCTGCACTCACTATACGAAGAGTTGTAATCTCTGCGGCCAGCAATACTAGAGGCAGATAGACTGTGTAAGACGAATCGCTCACATTGAAGAGTATGGAATATGGAAAGTTGTAGTTTGGTAAATCCACTTGGACTTCAACCGTTGCATTCTCATGTCCAATCTCCGAACTCGTACTAAGAATGTCGTAATTCTCATCAAGAACACTCCATTGAATAGAAAACGAATCAACTGGATCATCCCGATCGGACATTGTGATTGTCACATTGAACACATCGTAAACCGAATCGACATCTAGGTCTGTAACTATAGGCCTCCATTGATTCTGCATTTCAGCGAAACCAGTTTGATCTACAGGAGATATTGTGAGATTGCTAGTTGATACAAAGATTCTCCCGCGAATATCGGGGCTGCTCTTCTCTATGCTGATGAAGGCTGTTTGTGAGTCAGCCCATCGATTCACAGACAATGCTGCAGGGGAATAAGATAACCCTGTCCATTCATATGCAGTAGCTACTCCACCGGTGAGATTCACCTGAACATCTGCTCCTAAGAGACCCGTAGTTATCTCCGAGTCATTGTCCCAATGCAATGTTAGGATATTGTCGCCCCCGAAGTCTGCGGTAGACCTCATTGTGGCGGCTATGACTAGACGTTCAGTGTCCTGATGCGCCTTCACGCTCAGAATGTCAAGGTCGCCAGCAATGGAGAGGTCAGTTCCTGAGGACAAGACATCTTCATAGCCAGTCCATTCTGCTAGACTCATCCCATATGTTATTGGAGAACTAAGGACGTGTCTGACAGACCATAGTGAATCTACCAATCCATATCCCCATGCATCATCTGCGGGGCTATAGTGGGACCCCTGTCCACCAGCACCTGCAGTGAGTGCAGTGAAGTCATTCCATGCGCTTGGTTCAGGAGATGCTTGTCTGATTAACGCCAAAATACCAGCAACATGAGGGCTCGCCATACTTGTGCCACTCCGCGATGTCCAAAGACCAGATAGAATCTGAGATGCAGCATGAATACTTGCTCCTGGTGCCGCTACGGTGATTGTCTTGGCACCGTCAATCCTCGGACCCCTACTTGACGATGAATATATCCCATGTGACCCATCATCATAGCAGCCTACAGTAACCGCCAGGTCTGCAGTACCAGGGGAACTAATTGTTCTAGTGTTGACAACGTTGGTTGTGAATCTCAGATTCGATCCAACCCAAAAATTGTCCCATGCATAAGCATCGACAGTAATCATGGCTCCAGTTGGATTTGTCAGTCCAACCGACCACGAACCAGAGGTCCAATTATGGTCGTCCTCGGATACTTGAATCAGGAGATTGTTCATTCCGCGTAGGCTTGTTTCTGCGAAAGCGTAGGCGTGCAGTTCAGGCTGTTCAATAACAAAGGAGTCGCCAACCAATTCTGAGAACTGTCCAGTATCAATTATCACTCCACTAGGCGTCTTGAGGAAGACATGCTCATCCCGATCGGCACTTCTCCACAAGAAGCTAATAAACGAAGCATCAGGAGGCGTGCCAACTGTAAGACCACTACTTGCATTGCTTCCTACCGGAACCGAAAAGAGAGCATGCTTCGGTGAGTTGACTTGGTTTCCTAGGTTTCCAGCTGCGATAGCGCTAATTGTACCGTATTGGAGAAACGCCTCAGTTACTGCAAGGTCCTCTGCATCTGTACCATCTAGAAAACCAAGATAGCTAGAGAAGGACATGTTTATGATATCCGCTCCGTTCTCACATGCAAAGTGAATTGCATCCAAAATATCACTTGATTTCAATGGGCTCTTAATCGCTATCAGATCCGCACCGGGAGCAACACCGACATAGCTAGTGAATCCAGGCTGGCCTCCTAGAATTGTTGATGACACATGTGTACCATGTCCATTGGTGTCGGTGACAGAAATGCCCATCGTAGTGAGATTTGTACCTCTTTCGTAGACACGATTGCTGGCTTGGTCGTAAAGAATGGCAATTTTGGACTCACCAAATATGACGACATGCTCGGCAGGCAAGTCAGCGCGGCCATTGGTATTGGCATCAATTCCTCCAAGCCAACGGTCACCTTCATCATACTCGAAGACACTATTCCCATCTGTATCGATAAACATGTACTCATTTGCCAATTCTATTGTTGAGGGATTTTGGAGGTCTATATGACTGATTGGACCCTCGTTGGGATCTGCTACTGAATCGCTGTCGATATCAACGTAGAAGTCGTCTCCAAGTTCTTCAATGACATCATAGGGGCCTTCTGACTGCCGCCAAAAGGAGGGATGATTCATATTGACGCCTGTATCAATTACCGCCACGGTTACTCCAGACCCATTGATGCTATTCCCGTTCTCCTTCAAGTTAGCCCAAACGTCAGGAGCTTTTGTTGCAGGAACGGATGATATCAGTGAGGGGACATACTGTTTTTCTCCTGAAGTTGCACGTAAAAGCCCAATTCTAGCAAGTGTTTGAAGAGATCCCAGACTTCTTGCACGAGCAGAATAGATTCTGCCAACATTGACGATTGTGCCACTCCGTTTCACGAACTCAATACCCATTGATTCAGCAAATTCAAGCTGCTGTGGTGAAAGTTTTTGTTCAAATTGCAGTATTACGCGATGACCTTCGGTTGAGGGCATATCTTGGGTATTAGATTCTCCAGATAGCTCCATCTTGAGTTGTGTTCCAATAGAGGGCTCAACAAAATCAGCTATGAAATTGGATGAAGCACCATTCGTAGGAATTGCTGGGACTACTAAAGAAATAATGAATAATCCAAGTATTAGATATCGTTTAGGCATTAGTGTACCCTCTAGATGGACTCTTTGCTCGTTCATGAGATGCATCTGATATGCTTTTGCCTAATGTCGTGGATGCGAGATACGACCCAATGAGCCTATTCCAAGACACAAAGTGCTGCCACAGTTCTACTCCTTTGCGATTAATGACACATCCTTAAAGACGATCTCTGGTCCAATGATACTCTGCAGGTAATGAGGTGTCTTCGCAATCTCATCTACTTGATTCAACAGGTCGTAAACATTACCTGCAACCATCAAACCATGGACTGCTCCGACCATCTTCCCATTCTCAATGAGAATTGCAGGATTGCCGACAATGCTGAAGTCTCCGGATTCGGGATTTGAGCTATGGGCACCCTGAACTCCACGAATGTAGTATCCATGCTTCGTTCCCTTGATTATATCCTCAATTTCGCGTTCGCCCGGCTCTACAACAATGTTGCTTGGAGATATATCAACAAGACCTTGTCTCATGTTTCGTTTCGCATTTCCCGTGCTCTTAACACCCATCTTGTTGGCCCAATATGTGTCCCAAAGGAATGAACGCAATACACCTTTCTCTATGATTGGTGTTCGCCTTCTTGGAACTCCTTCATCATCAGCAGAAGAACTTGATACTCCTCGCGGGTGAAGACCATCATCTACAACCGTAATCTTTTCTGATGCTATCTTTTCTCCAAGTTTATCACCAATCTTGGATTTGCCTCTGGCAACGTTATCGCCTCTGATAGACTGAATCAATGTGAAATTCATGACTTGACCATAGGCTAAAGGATGCATGATGATAGTGTGCTTCCCTGAATTTCCTTTAACAGAGTTCTTGCAGATTTGTATAGTAGATGCTACATCATCAACTGTCCCTTCCACATCTACATTCATATCGCGTGCAATGTCATATGCGAATACCATTGGTGTCATGCCAGTATCAGTCGGTGCTATTCCACCTAAGACAACTAGTGCAAACGTGCCCTTGTCTGAATGAGCAACACCATTGCTGTTGGCATAGGCGGCACTAAAACCGATTGCAGCAGACCCACCAAATCCAGGAATCAGGTCAGGATCAGCTTTGACAGATAGACTAAGCGCTTTCCCAGCCAGGCCAACTACCTCGCCTGAGTCGGAATCTACTACTGAGTCCTGCCAGAGTCCTTCAATAACCGGATACTCATCGGCTGGGGATGGAAGACCAGACCAGTCCTCATCTTCAGTAGTGGCCTTTGCGGCAGAAATCGCGAGGTCTAGAGCCTCATTTGCAGCATCCTGAGTAGGGATGTTTGTGAATGCGGATCCCATTCTTTTTCCGATAAACAATCTAATTGCAATCTCAGACAGGTTCTTTTTGCTTACCTGGCTAATCTGTCCCATCTCGACGTCAGATTCGACTTCCGACTCTGAGGCAGCATGAACCTCGATGTGTTCTGCTCCCTTTTCTTTGCCAGCTTTGACGATGTATTCACAAAGGTCAAGAAGTGTTTTCTCTTCAATCATGATATTGGCCTCCTAACTTGAACCTCCAAAAGTAATTCCGCCCTTCAAGAAACGAATGTTTGGACCTCCAGCTGCAACAAATGCCTCCTGTCCCTTTCCACATCTTCCTAATTCAAAGGGGAAGTCCTCGTTAGCAACACCTTCTATTTTGAAGAGAGAGTCAGTTGCTATTCCTGAAATAGACAAGTCTGTCACTGGCTTACCAAGCTCTCCATTAACAATCTCGTAGGCTTCCTGAATTCCAACTTGGAAGGATGCATTCATCTGGGCTTGTCCACCTCTGAAGTCTGCACAATAGTAGCCGAACTCAATTCCCTCAAACATCTCATCAGGATTATAGTCACCTCTCTCAAAGAGAGTGTTCCTCATCCGTATGATTGGTGGATGAAGATAACTCTCAGCTCTTGCATTTCCTGTGACTCGCTGACCGATTTTCGCAGCATATTCTCTGTTCGTCATCAGTTCTGTCAACACTGAGTCTTTGATGATCTCAACTCGAGATGCCAATGAAGCCTCATCATCATACTTTGACGTGCCCAGGTTGCCTTCATCAACTCCATTGTCAGTCATACTGACTCCTTCTGCGGCCACAACCTCTCCTACCTTGCCATTAAACGAGCTTTGGACTGTCAGGTCTGCTTCAGCAAGATGGCCCAAAGCCTCATGCGCCAGAACTCCAATAACGCGAGGGCCTAGAACGCATGGGAAGGAACCACCCTTAGCTGGAATGCCTTCAAGTTGGAGCTTGACACGTTTTGCAGCTTCCAGACCTATGACTTCTGGAGTTGCAACTTTCTCCAAGTACTCCCAGCCGCTCTTTGTGGATGCGTCTTCATAGCGAGCAGCGCTAAGGCGTGTACCATCCTTACCTGTAACCCAAGGATAACTCCACACCAAGACAACATCCGTTTGAATTCTAGAGCCGTCGGAGGTCATCAGGTATTTCTTTCCAGAAGCAGTCCTTATCTTCACTGTGACTGCTGTGATCCGCGAGTCAAAATCACGGATTTCTTTCGTCATATCCTGCATATACTGTAGCTTCTCTTCTATCGGAACATGACGCGGATCACGTTTCACATCGAAATCTAGTACATCCTCATGCGCTTTTGTTTCTGCGAGAACGATTGGCTCTCGTCGTGTGATGGCCGCAGCCCTAGCCATTGAGTAGGCATCTTTGACTGCATTATCAAGTCCATTCAAATCACTCGTAGTAACGAATCCCCACGCACCATCAGCGAGAACCCTCACAGCAACTCCCTGCTCAAGCCTCTGTGTTAGCGCGCTTACTCGACCGTCATCCATCTGAATATATTCGATGAAGCCAGATTCCCCTCGGAGTTCCACATAACTTGCTCCAAGGCCGCTTCCAATTTCTAGAGCACTCTCTAATTTCTCAAACAACGTAGTATCAACCCTGCAGAGTGGCTTTGTATGCCACATCTGATTTGTCTAATAAGCTTACGATATCTGCCATAGGTTAACCACAAGACCCAATACAGGAGCTGAAACGAGGTTGGATGTGATTGTGCGTTGAGTCGGAGTGGAATACCACTAGAGTTTGCTCATTTAATTAATGAGAAGTCCATTCCTTGGGATTCGATAATCAAGGCTTCAAAGAAGAGAGCCAAGAAGACACCTTTTGAGGCGTTCACTGATACCGCAATTTCCTTCGCGTCTAAAGAAACAATGAAAGATGACCCCAAACCCATGATTATCGCTCTCGGTGTTGAAGCATGTTTGGACCGAGGGCGAATGGAGGAAGCTGTGTTTCTCTCTGCTGACTCGATGGATCCAAATGTTCTAGGTTTGCGTGCAATGGCACTGTTTGCAATTTCAGACATAGAAGGTCTTAGAGAGACCCTCTCTACGATGGAATCTGAAGTCAACGAGAAATCTCCACCATCAGATCAAGTTCGTCTCAGCACAATTAAGGTCCTCCTTGCAGCGGCAGAAAGGGATACAAGTGTAATCATGTGCGTCATGGAATTTGACAATCTGCTTGAGATGCATCCAGAGCAAGTTGAGGAACCACTTACTGAAACCATGTTCACTCTGTATGTAGTTGGGTCGCTATTGCGCGAGGTTGGCGAGGCAAAGAGGGCAGAGAGGATAGCAGATACATTAGGAGAAATGGCCAAATCGAAGGGTCATAGAATGTATCTTGCTATTGTGGAGAATCTAAGAGGAAACATCAACTTGTTCACGGGAGACTACACTATTGCAGAGAAACACTATCAGAACTACTTGAAAATGAGTGAAGAACTCTCGAATAAACTTGGCATGGCTATGGCACTCAATAACTTAGGAACATTGAAACTCAGCTCACTAATGTTGGAAGAAGCACTAGAGCATCTTGAGAAGGCCAATGCCCTGATGGATATGGATGCTGCGAAGATATCTTCACTCGCGAATCTAGGTCAGCTGTGTACCACCTTGGGTCAATTCGATCAGGCGGAAGACTATCTCAAGGAAGCAATCAAGCTTGAGAGAAGAATTAGCAGGGGTGTCGTAGAGGTATTTGCTTGGTATACAATCCTACTGTCCAAAATTGACAGACAATCCGAAGCTGCAGAATATTTGGAAAGAACTCGGAAAATGGTTGAAGGCTCAGAGAAGCCAATTCAAAGGGGAGTCTATCTGGTCGCACGAGCAGCCCATGAATCATCACTAAACAAGCATGAGAAAGCCGCTTCGACACTAGAAGAACTTCTCAAGCTTGCAAAGGACAACAACCTGTTCGAGATGCTCATAGAAGCGGAACTTGAACTTGCGCGGACACATCTGACAATCTACAGGACCTCCCATAACTCCGAGGAACTCTCCAAGGCTGCGTATCATCTAGATGATCTCATTCAGATTGCAAAGGACCAGGGTTTACTCCATCTAACTGCCGAAGCACTCCTGCTGAGAAGCGATATACTCCTCATTGGCGGACAGGAATCAGAGGCTAGAAGTGACCTAGACAGAGCCAATGGTATTGCAACATCTGTTGAAGATCCACGTCTATTGGATGAAGTCAAGCACCGCAAAGCAAGAGCTGCTGAACCAGCGAATGTACCTAGAGTCCTTAACGAAGTGGCATTCGAAAAATCGATGGGGAGAGTTTCAGGATTCAAGCCTGTGAGGAATCTGCAGGAGATTCCCATGCCATCAATACATATGCTTCTTGTATTGGACCGCCGCTCTGGGCTTACTGAATATGTGCACTATTTTGACCAGAATCTCGAGATGGATAGCACAATGGTGAGTGGATTTATCTCTGCAATTTCCTCATTCACAGGAGAATTCATGGGGGGAACCGGACTTCTTAGATCAATCAATCATGAGGGCTCAACCATAATGCTTGAACACACCAAACCCCGCATCGTAGCTATGATAGTTGAGAACGAAACTTTTGATATCAGGTATCTCCTTCATGGATTTGCAGAGAAGTTCAACGAGGTGTTTCCCACTGCTAAGGAAGGAGATGGAATTGCGCCAGATGACTACAAAGGAGCAGAGAAGATTGTCAAAGACTTCTTCTTGGACGAACGGTTGGCATCCAACAATCCATAAGATGCTATTGCCAGCGCTTATAACAACATCTAGCAACAGAGGGAATACTCGGTGTATCCTGTATGACATCAGTTGAGGAAATTGGAGAAATACTTCGCAAGGGAGAAGCTCGCAATATGGAGTTTAAGCGGAGTCTCACGAGAATGGACCTCAAATCTGATCGTCGCCAGAAACTAGTTACTCGAATAAGATACATGACATGTGAAACTCCTTTTGAAGGGTTGTTGCTGGTCGGGATTGAAGACCTCGCTGGGAAGAATTGGGAGGTCTATGGACTAACTGAGGCCCAGATCAGGACTGCCGAGGACGTACTCGTAGACATATGCGCTGAAGCTGAGGTCGAGATTGTCGAAGAAGAGAGAATTGAAACGGATCAAGGGCTGGTTGGCAAATACCTCCTCAAGAGGATAGCAGCCCTTGAAGTAAAGGAAACATGTTCATTCAATGTGGCAGGACGGGTGAATTCAGGTAAATCGACACTCATCGGGTCACTAGTAACAGGATCACCTGACAATGGCTCCGGAAAATCTCGTTCATTCCTTCTTACGCACCCCCAGGAAATCACTCGTGGTCAGACCGCTGATATCCACCTCGCATTCATGGGATTCACCAAAGATGGAGAAACCATTCATCTTGATAATCCAAGGAATAAGGAGGAGGCTGCAAGGGTGCTGGATGCATCAGCGAGGATTCTCACATTCTTTGATGCACCAGGACATCAAGAATACAGTAAGACAATGATAAGGAGCATTCTAGGAGCTGATGCTCAATACGGGCTTGTCCTTGTTCCCGGCCCGGAAGAGGCTAGTCTGATTCAGAGTGAAGAAGGTAAGACCGGGCTCAGACGGCTGGATGACATAACCCGTGAACATCTCATTCTGATGGCAAATCAAGAAGCTCCCTTCATTGTCGTTATATCGAAGGTGGATAGAACAAATTCCAGTGATTTAGCACTCGTCAATGAAGTTGTCAGAAACACGCTCAGAGAGATTGGCAAAATCCCAGTGAGCCTGAAAGAAGTCGATGAGATAGACACATTGGTGAGCGAGATTGAGCATAGAGTTGTGGTACCGGTGATTGAAATTGCTTCTACGGAAGAAGAGTCCCTTGCCCTTCTCACGGATCTTTTGCAGAAACTACCCTCAAACTCAAAGAAGGTAGACTTGACAAAACCTGCTCGTGCTTATGTTGACAAGGTGTATCGCGGCATTCGAGGCACAAATGCTGTAATTACTGGCACAGTAAAGGCAGGTGTATTCAAAAAAGGACAGAGTGTAATCATTGGCCCAGATGAGAATGGAAGCATGCAGGAAGGCAGGCTATTCAGCATTGAGATGTTCAAGAAGAGAATTGGCTCGGTCCGCGCTGGAGACCTCTTTGGGTTCGATATCAAGGACGTTGACAAACATGACGTGAGAAGAGGCCAGGTAGTGGCAGACCCTGATGATTCCATCAAGAGCTGTAGATCTTTTGAGGCGAACATTGTTGTCACAAGGCACCCAACAAGAATCGCGGTAGGCTATTCACCAGTCCTTCAATGTCATACGATTCAGCACACTGTAGTGTTGAAACGCATCTATGACGCCGAATATCTCACGGTAGGGGATTTTGCTCGTGTCAGATTAGAATTCATGTCGTACCCAGAGCCGATTGAGTTGGGGGATAAGATTGTCCTACGAGAAGCAAACACAAGAGCGATTGGAACAGTCGTCGAGATTACTTCTTAGACTTCCCCTCACTCCAAATCAGCATCTCAGAACTCTCGGGGAACTTATCCTCAGAACGTATCAGTCTTCTTGATGATTTTGCTCTGATAACAGGCCAGACAGCGACTTCATTTTCAGATGCACTAGCCAACACCATTTGCCTCCATGATGAAGGCGAGGTCACTAGCGCGTAGCTATTTGCTCCAGCATGAAAGATTGTAGATTCAATACTGAAGGAAGCAGCTTCAACAAGCCGATCATATTCTCCTTGAAGTAGTAAGTTTGGACATAGGCCAGCGTGATTGAAATCAGGCAGGAGAGCAACACTGCCAGTCTTGACCAATGAGTCCATTCTCTGGGGAGACCCAACAAGTGTGTCAGAGAGAATCTTAAGACTCCCGCTTATTAGCCGCTCAAGAACTGCGTTCTCGGCAGCATTAACTTGCTTATTCGAGAATTCAATACTTGCTTGAAACGTGTTTTTTCTCTTATCCTTAACACCGATCTTCTTCAGGACCCAAGAGAGAATATCGTTACCCTTACTCAGCACGCCTCCTGATTTGGGGAAAATATCCTCAAGATTCAGCGAATACACAATACGACTTAGGGGATTCTCATTTCCCTCCGTAATTGCAAGAAGTCGTTGTTCCGCACCTTCGAGATATTCTATCAACAGCCATGGTTCATCTTTTGACCTGCCCTCGCTAATTGATAGCGTTAAGCCCAACGATGATGGATCACATAGTGCTCTCGGTGCAAGGTGGATTGATTCTAAAATGTGACGTTTTGATGCCAGTCTTCTGGGTTTCAAGAGGCTTTTGCAGAAGCCTTGAATGGTGAGCTGCTCCTCCGTTCCGAGCGAAACTTCGATAGTATCGTGGATTTCACTCAATGCTCGTCTCCATTTATCCTCTGATAGTTCTGGAGCTCTTTCTACAAGGTCCAAAATCCTTGCAAACCCACGCCAAGAATATGAATCCGAGTGCTTGGACAAGTGGTTGACAATAGGCAGGTAGGAGGTTTCTTTGGTTCTCTTTATCCAGATGGCTAGCCACTCAGCTCTCTTTGGTCCTTCAAGTGAAGCGAGAGCAATAGCGTTTCCTATTGAAGCGCTGAAATCCGAATTTCTTTTATCAACATCAAGAAGCTGAAGAACACTTGCTCGAGTGATAAGACCATCGCGCCATTTCGACTCAAGTATGCCCTGCTCAAACACTAAAGCGCCGTCATCCTCTGAAAATAGCCCAAATCCCTGACTGGTGCCTATGGCTGATTCTCGTGTAACAAAGATGACCGGGAATTCTGGTTCCTTCCTACCTAGAAACCTCACAATTCGTTTCAGAGTCTTGGACAGATCTTGCCTAAGCTCCTCTGTGGCCTCAATTCGGAGTTCCTCTTTGGTAAGAGGTCGTGGCTTTTCGAACTTAGCTACTAGTTTTGAAGTCTTGCGGACTTTCCCATACTGTTCGACGTCAATATTCTCCCCAATGAGCATATTACCTGCAGAATTGAAGAAGTACACCCGAACTCGGTCTCTACTAATGACAGCAACCAGAAATGCGATTCCTTTTAGCTTTGAGAAATGCTTCCTCATCGTTGAAGCTTTCACACGAAGAACTTCAACAGCAGAAGCTCCAGTTTCACGGAATTGCCTTTGCCCGAACAACGCTATTTCTTTTGGCACATCGCGGGCGCTACGTGACATAGATTGACCACCACAGCGTTTTCACACTTGCCCCGGTGCCTGATAAGATTGATTGCAGACTGAATGGACTATGCTTCGACTGGTTCTATCTGCTGATCGTACATCGGCATTAGGATGTCCCTTGTAGGAGTTGTATTCATCACAACATCCAGCACTTCGTCATTGCGCATTAGAATGCACCCTAGGAAGTTGTACATGAACTTGTCAAGTCGGATGTTCACTCCTCGCCGTGGCACTTGAGTAAGAAGCAGTACAATGCTGAAGTTGCCACGTGGAAGCTGATTCAAGATCCCGCGCTTCATGTCAGGTTCAAGCTCATCCTCGAGTTGGCGTGTCATGACGCCTCGCTCCATGAAGTTGTAGCGAATTCTCTCAAAATCTCCGCTTGAGCTCTTTTTAGGTCGAATAAAAGATATGGAATATCCGAGTCGCTTCAATGAGTTATAACCGATAAAAGTTCTAAAAAGTGGTGGACTTAGAGATTCAAGCTCCACTTTGCGCAATTCTACAGTTTCATCTTCTCTGCGTACTTTTAGGTTCAACCACACACACTCCGTAGAGATAGGTCCCACATTTAGAACTAATAGAAGCTATTTAAAACGTTATGAGAAACTACTCCGCGAATGCCCCTTCGCGCCTTAGGAGTTCTATCTTCTTTTTAATGCCAAGACCATATCCACCAAGACCCTGAGATGAAATGACCCTGTGGCACGGGACAAGAGGGTATAATCTGTTCGTTGCCATCACGTTGCCGACGAAGCGTGCAGCCCCTGGAAGTCCAGCTTTTCTAGCGACTTCACCATATGTAGCGGTTTCGCCACGCGGGATTGAAAGAGTTGCCAAAACTACCTGACGTTGCTTCTCAGTCATCTCGGATAGGTCTAGATCAATCTTGTTCAAATCAGAGACCTCAATTCCCTCTGCAATGTCAAAGACAGCATCTAGAACCTTGAGGTCTTCTTTCGAATCGCTCCGTTCATATGAACTCCCCTTTACGGCCCTTATTGCTTCAATGCAGCTCTTCCTAGGTAATGTCGTGGCGAAGAGTCCCGAGGATGAAAAGACACCAGCTAAGCATTTCCCATCTCGCTGTAGTACTGCAACTCTTTTCCCTTGCATGACTGGACCTTGGCAAGTAGCTATTTGTACTTCGCGCATTTCTTCAGAACAAAGCCAAGGATTGAACTCAGTTCAGCATCACTCTTTTTCGAGCCCATAAGAGCCCAACCGCCACCCTTGTCTTGACTTTCAAGAATAAGTTCAAGCCCGCCCTTTATCACATTTTTCTCCTTATCAGTTTCGGGGGGACAAACAGCTGTAAGATCGATCATATCATCAGTGGACTTGTTCTCTAGTGCATCTTTCAGATGCTGGAAGAGCGCTGCTCTTGCATCTTTGTAGACCCTCTTCTTAGAATCAACTCCAGCAGCTCTGAGACCTGTCAGGATGTTTCCTGTTGCCAATGGGTCTGATTGACCCATGTTCATGAAATCGGGCCAATTTCCGTCCTCATATTGAGAATAAATCAGAAAGTCTCGGGCTCGCCTCAAACGTTCCTCGTCATTATAGTTCGCTAAAGATAGCGCTTCAAGTGCCTTCCCTGTAAGCCATGTGACACTCTTTCCAACGGGATAGAACTCATTCCCCCATTTTGACCCATATCTGTCCTCAATCAAATGCTCAAGATTCATCGCCTCTGCGAACCCTCCATCTCCCTTCTGGCGCTTAATTAGAAATCGAATCATTCTCTGAATGAGATGATCATGGGTCTTCCCAAATTTAAGAAGAAGCGGTAGCATCTCCGCGGTTTCCTTGACTGAACTAGGTTTCCCTTCCTCTAGACCGAATGGAACGCCGCCATCCCTATTTAGAATATCTTCAACTTCCTCTAAGGAAGATTGTATCACATCGTCATCTATCTTATAGCCTGCTGCAATCAGTCTCAATATGTCTGCAACATTACCTTGTTCAATGATGTATTCCTGTAAGTCATAGAAATGGTTAGCACTAGGATCGCTCATTAGAAAACCTCCTGAAATTCAGAAATCCAATACGAGAAGAGCACCTCCGGAATTAAACAGCAATACTTCAACAGCCCTTCTTCTTGAATACATACCTATTGAACTCTGACATATTAAACATTGCTCGGAGTGCCTCAGTCCTCAGGCTCGAAATGCTCAAGTATTGCTTTACGTCGCTCACGTTTTTCGTCTTCGGACAGTTCTTCATGCCGTTGATCATCTTCCTCAACCACTACAATCTTCTCCCGAGGACTATGTTTGATCCTGTACTCCACTTTGTACTCAGGAGGTGTCTTGACTGATTTCTCGTGACCGCATTCCCTACATTTCAGGATAGGTTTGCCATCCTTCTTCTTAGGGAACATTAAAGCACCACACTTCTCGCAGAACTCCACAGCACTCGCCTCGACAAGGTTATAGCTCTCGTGCTCGTAAATGGTATTCATTTAAGTTTGACTGTTGTACCGGAATTGATGATATTTGAGGTAGAAAGTGGTCCAAAAAGAAACACTTATGTCGAAGGTGCTGCGGCGGGCGCTTCATCCTTAGACATACGCTTCCTCCACGGGAGGTAACAGTATTGGTGCGGGTTATTCCATTCAAAGCATTCAGATATGACGAAACGAAAGTTGGAGCAATTGGCAAGGTTGTCACTCCGCCCTATGATATAATCAAGGGAAAGAAAGTTGACGAGCTTCAATCGCTCTCAGAATATAGCGTTTCTTGGATCATCAAGAACAAACCGGAGGAAGGAGATACTCCTGAGAACAATCAGTATACCAGAGCAAGAGACCTACTAGAGAAGTGGGTCGAGAATGGAGTCCTGAAGCAGGATAAAGATGATGCGTTCTATGTTTACGGGCAGAACTTCAGAGTCAATAATCAGGACATGTTCAGATTTGGATTCATTGGCCTCATTCGTTTAGAGGACTTTGCCACAGAGGCTCCAAGCAAGGATGCATTCTCTGGGGTACTCCAGCATGAGGAAACCCTTCCAAAAGACATCAAAGACAGGCTTAGTCTCTGTAGAGCGTGCATGGCGC
>JAEOTX010000002.1 GCA_016839605.1 Candidatus Thorarchaeota archaeon
CCGTTTCAATGGAATGGGATATCGATGACGGTCTTACTGATCAGAAAGGAATCGCTATTGACTTAGGTACTACAACAATTGTAGCCTACCTGATTGATATGGAGAGTGGGATCCAAGTTGGACAATCCGCATCTCTGAATCCTCAGGTCATTTATGGCGAAGATGTCATGTCGCGAATAGCTTATGCGCAAAGAGAGGAGGATGGCGCGAAGACTCTCAAGGACGTTGTCTTGCAGAGGCTGGATGAACTCATTATAGATCTGGCATCATCATCTGATACGGACATTCGAGATATCACGAGATTGTCAATTGTTGGCAATCCTGCAATGCATCACTTGCTATTGGGATTGGATACTGCATCTCTGGGAAGGTCACCATTTGAACCAGTAATACGAGATGCTCTATTTACAAACGGAGAAGTCCTAGGACTCAAATCCGGTCCTGAAGCAAGTGCGTATATTGCCCCCAATATAGCAGGATTTGTAGGCGGGGATACCTCAGCCTTCATTCTGTCCCAGCGATTGGATGCCACTGAGGAGATTGTGCTTGGCATTGATATTGGAACGAATGGCGAGATTGTTCTCTCAGTGCGAGGTGAGTTGTTCTGTTGCTCCGCTGCAGCTGGCTCAGCTTTTGAGGGGGCGACAATAAAACATGGAATGAGGGGGCAAGAAGGGGCAATAGAGCATCTGGTAATCACGAATCCGGAAGAGGCGCCCGAATTATTCGTCATTGGTGAAGCATCACCCAGGGGGTTATGCGGATCAGCAATTGTAGATGTTGCGGCGCAACTGAAAGAATCCGGGATTGTAGAGTCAGGAGGGCAGATGCTAGAGTCAAAAAGAGTGTTGGAAACCAGAGATGGTAGAGCATACCTCATTTCTGACCCTGAAGAAGGCAACGCGGAACGGAGAATCGTCTTCACTCAAAAAGATGTTAGACAGGTTCAACTAGCAAAAGGAGCTATTCTCGCAGGAGCAAGCATTTTGATGGACTCTGCGGGAATAGGAGTTCCAGATATCGACAGATTACTACTAGCAGGTGCATTTGGGAACTACATTGATCCAGTGAATGCACTTGCAATAGGGCTTCTCCCACCAATTGCATTAGAGAAGGTAATTCCTGTTGGAAATGCAGCTGGAGAAGGAGCAAAAAGGATGCTCTTGTCATCCAAAGAAAGAGCTCTGATCGAGAAGATAGTGAAGAGTGTCAACTACATTGAATTAGCACGACACAAGAGCTTTGAGAAGATCTTCATTCGAGCTACAGTGTTAGATGCAAAAATGCCCATCTAGCAGCGTCAGCATAATGAAACATATATGTTAGATTATTTGAGAAGCCCCTAGAGGATGTAGTGAGAAATCTGACTGCTCCAGAAGAGCACAGATGATAGGCTATAATCGAACAGGAAAGGTGCAAGCCCTATGAATGAACTCACTCAGGCATTAGCGGAGCTCGAAGAGAATAGCGTCCAAGAAATGGTCGAGAAACAGATTGCAGAAGGCAAAGATCCAATCAAGATTCTCGAAGATCTAAAGGACGGAATGGATATCGTAGGCAAACGATTCTCAGAGAACGAGTACTTTCTAGTTGAACTGGTTATGTCTGCGGACATCTTCAACAAGGCATTGGAGATTTTGGAGCCAAAGCTAATAGAAACTCAGTCAGGAGTGGAGAAGGGCAAGGTCGTCATAGGAACTGTCAAGGGTGACATACATTACATAGGAAAGAACCTCGTTATCGCATTTCTCAAGTCCAATGGATTTGAGGTCTATGACCTGGGAGAGGATGTTGCACCAGAAGCCTTTGTTGACAAATTAAAAGAAACAGGTGCCGCAATCCTGGCTTTGAGTGGATTGATTACAACCACGCATGACGTTATGCGTGAAACGGTCAATGCATTGGTGACTGCAGGCATCCGTGACAACGTCAAGGTCATGATAGGCGGATGTGATGTCAATCAAGAGGTTGTGGATCATACTGGAGCAGATGGTTTTGGAAGGGATGCAGTCAGTGCAGTGGAGATAGCCAAGAAGTTCTTGACCTAATCTACTTTGATTTCATGCGAAACGGCCAAATGGTAGTTCTCCTAGGGTGTTGTGATTCAGTTGCCTGGAGATGAGATAGCAAAGCCATTGGATATTAGTTGCACTAGAACTTGCGATTGTCCTCCAAAACATATCAACTGCTTGACTGCGAAAGAGTGGATGCAGAACCAGATTGCTGTTTGGGAATTCTACTATGAAAAACGAGACATCCGAAACAAGAAGCTGCATCCCGCAGTCTTTCCAATTGCACTTCCGAAGAAATGCATTGAGCTCTTTACACATCGAGGAGAGCTTGTCATTGACCCATTTGTGGGCAGTGGAACTACCCTGCTAGCTGCAAAGGACACAGGGAGAAACGCAGTTGGGTTCGATTTGAAGCAGGATTATGTTGAGCTTTCAAACGAAAGGATGAAACCTCTTCAGAAAAACAACGGTATGCAGCTGGCAATATGCGATGAGGCGCATAATTTGAATGAGTATTTGAATGAGGAAACTGTATCTCTCTGCATCACTTCACCGCCCTATGCCAATTTGCTAAATCGAAAGAGACGAAACAAGAGCATCCGTGGCAACCTCAGAAAAGACGAACACTATCTCGAAGTACAACAATATTCAGACGACCCAAGAGACCTCGGAACTATGGATGTGAAGAAATACGCAGAAACGATTGGTACAATCTTTGAGAGAATTCTCCCACTAATGCGTCATAGAGGTCACTGCGTGATCAATATCACCGACTATTGGTGGAAGGGTCAGAGAATACCAGCACACGTCTATGTGATAGAAGCGCTTCAGAAAGTGGGCTTCGAACTCAGGAACACAATCATCTGGGATAGGAGGAATATCGTGAACAAAGCAGGGATTTTCGGCTGGCCCAGCAATTATATCACTCTCTCAACAACATTTGAGTACTTGCTGCATTTCTGGAAACCGTAGGATGCCCTTCATATTCCAAGTGCTGAGAAGACTAAATCTTGGACCTTCTGAGTGTTTTCTTTCACCTCAGCCCATATACTGTCATCATCCTCGAAAGGCGGAGTCTGCGTGGGAGGTTTATATTCATGACCAGTGAGAACAGACATCACTACACCCGCTCCACATCGAAAGACGTTCCTATTGTAGCCACCACCTGAAACGACACCAAGACGACCATTTGCCCACCTATGAGCAGCAGAATGGATTTTCTCCGCGACATAGCGAATCGTGTCCATTGTCAGATTCATGTGAGTCAGAGGGTCATCATAGTGTGCATCAAACCCAGGAAGGAAGAGAATGAATTCCGGTTGAAAGAATTGGAGGAGGGGAGGTACAATCTCATCGAAAGCATATCGATATACAGCATCTCCCGAGTCCATCGGAAAGTGCATGTTAACATTGTAACCGCGACCTGATCCATGCCCGATGTCCTCTATGAAGCCATCATGCGGATACATCCACTCAGGGTCTTCATGGAATGAGATTTGCATGACTCCAGGATCATCATAGAAGTATGTCTGAGTTCCGTTTCCGTGGTGAACATCGAAATCAGCAATCAGTATCCGCTCGTATCCTTGATCTTTGAGATGGTAGACTGACGCTGCAACGTCATTGAAAATACAAAATCCTCCTCCGGTTTCGAAACGGGCATGATGAAACCCGCCAGTTGGACTGTAGATGTGATCTGCTTCTTTCGAGTGAATGGCGTGGATACCAGTCACAGTTGCGCCACTAGTGATTCTGGCATTATCGTATATCCCCTTGAAACCCGGAGTGTCAATATCGATTTCGCCCTCTCCAGTTTCGGATATTCGCCTAACCTTATCCAAATATGCTTGTGAGTGAATCCGATTAAGAAGAGAGTTCGATAGAGGCTTCGGTTTGATGATCTTTACATTGGGATATTCAAGGAATCTGGTTTCCTGAAGAAAGTCCCTGACCATTTGAAATCGTCCTACACGAATCGGATGTTTGGAGCCAAAGTCAAAGGTCTCTAGTTCGGGACTCCAGGTAAATCCAACATTGCATTTGGGGAGGGAAGGACTCATTATGGGGTTGTTTTGAGCACATGCTTATATGCTTACACGAGCAGAACTTCACAAGGTGCTTGTTCGAAGGTGAGATTGCGCGAAGTCGCAAGGGTGCCTGTTTCTGCTAACGCATACAGTCTGTATGTTAGGCAGCAAAAGGACGCCCGAGCGCAGGTCTTTTCATTGGACTATGGAGAAAGACTGCGGATTTACGACACAACGGGGTCTCTAAAGACATCTAGGGGATACAGCAGCAAGGTTCGTTGCATAGCTGTTGCAGATGTTGAGAGTAGTGGAGAGGATGCCCTCGTTGGAGGAGCTGGAAAAAGAGTTCTAGTTGTGGACCAGAAAGGCCGTGTCCTATGGAAGAATGACCTCGAGAGCACAGTCATCGCCTGTGATGCTCGAGATGTTGATGGGGATGATGCGGCGGAAGTTGTTGCTGCTCTCCAAAACAAGCGAGTCATTCTCTGGAACCATGAGCAGACTGCGCTGTTCAGTCGCACAGTAGAACAGGCGATTTCAGACGTCTGGTTGGAGGATATCACAAACGACTCAGAGCTTGAGGTAGTTATAGCACAACGAAAAGGTACTGTATTGATTCTCTCTGCAGCGGGCTATGAACTAAAGCGACTTGAGTTAGGCAACGCGATAACTGTCTTTGGCGTCTTGACTTTTGGTAAAAGAAAGCTTTTCGTCACAGGAAATCATTCTCCACAGCTCCAGATATGGGACATCGATGGAAATGCGGTTTCATCTATAATGCTTCCCGCTCCGCCAAAGGCATTAGCTACTGGAATTCCAGATGATGTTTCTGATATCGCGTATCTGGTTGTGAGTACACGTAACCGGAAGCTCATCTTCTGGGAGGCTCAAGACACAGTCAAAGTCAAGAAGTCAGAAAAGGCCACTCTTCAAGAGATAGAGTCAACAAAGATGACTCTCTATCGACGAGTAATTAAATGTGGAAATTGTGGAGCACCAACCTCACCTGAAGCCTTAGAATGTACATCATGCGGAGCGAAGCTAGAAATGCTTGATGAGTACGTGATTGAGGAGTACATGCAAGATAGCATAGAATCAATCACATCCAAGCACAGCAGAATTCAGCTTAAGGAATTGGACAGAATTCTCAGGAAGACACTTCCTAGACCTGCAGCGTACAATCTGAGAAGAAGCATCCAAACAATGATCAAGAAGGGTCTACTTGACGGTCATTTTGACGGAGATGTCTTTGTACGAACAGTGGAAAAGAAACCTAAGAGAAAAGAATCCCCATCAAAGGCGGCGACAAATGCTGCTGTCAAGCTTGCAAAGGATCTACTAGACAAGCAGGATGGCTTTGATATCGAACTTGTAGAAAATGAAACAGGTATACCGCGCCAAATCCTGCGCAGAACTCTGATCATACTCCTTGGTGAAGGATTGATTGAAGGGATTCTCATGGGCAATGTCTTCACTTTGGCTAAGGAACAGAACATTCGGAAATTTCTGAACATCTTTCAAAAGGAACTAGAGGCGTAAATCGAAAGGAGGCAGTGTTATGGATATCAGCAAACGAATTGTAGTAACATTTGTAGTCGTGTCACTGGTGCCAATTCTAATTATAGCAGGTCTATCAGCTACCACGGTATTTGATACTTCCAATGAAAATGCTGCAGATGCTTCTGAAGCGCTAAGAACTGAAGAATTGGCCAATCTACTGAGGATATCAGAAGACACTGCAACCTTCATACAAGAAAGAATGCAGCAGTATTTTGATGGAGTCTATATGATGGAAAGGTACTGTGAGGACCTTTTCAATGGCAGAATCAATGCCACACCCCAGTACTCCTATTTCTGGGACCCTTCGTTGGAGTGGCTTCATAGTGGTCGAAATATACCAGGGAGAAATCCAGCTACATACGATGAAGCATACGACTCGAATGACATCTCCTTCGATGTCAGCTGTTGGTACATGCCAACTGATGATTACCAAACACCGAATGATCCATGGGATTGGAGTCCTACAACTCAAAACCTCATAGAACTCTCAAGTAATATGGACAATATCTACCGTTCATTACATGAGGCCAGTGAGGACTATATTTGGTTATACATGGGATTCTCTCCGGATATCAGTGACACGCGGCTCTTCAGGAACTACCCCTATGACAATCTATTCTACTTCGAAGACTGGTACGAACCGGGCGACTATGATCCTACAATAGAAGAGTGGTATCTCAACGCGGCATCCATCCTAGATGACAGCATTGCATTCACAAGTCCTTATGGAGACCCCTCAACGGGTCTTGTCATATCAATGGGGCGGCCCGTAAGATTCGACAATGGAACCCTCATTGGTGTTGTTTCAGCCGACGTGACACTTGATACGATTATGGCCAATGTATTAGGAATCGAGGTTCTTGACAGTGGATATGCCTATCTATTGGAGTCGGATGGTGGTCTTATTGCTCACCCGGAGCTAGTCACAGAGGGTCAGACTCTGAACGAGGCGGAATTTGCAGGGGCCAGTTCATCGGAGATTGCTGCATTTACTGCTCTTCTTCCTGCAATGCTCTCAGCAGAAAGCGGGCAGGATACATTTCAGAAACGAGGAGAGGAATGGTATGTCACCTATTCAAAGGTGAATGTGACAGGATTCGTTCTTGCCATTGTCGTGCCTACCGCAGAGGTGGTAGGACCAGCTACAAATATCCTCAGCTTAGTTCTGGGTCAAACATTCATACTCACAATATTACTGGGTGCAATGCTCGCAGGAGTAGCTGTGGGTGTTGCCTTCATTTCCTACAGAAGAGGCAATGCAGTAGTTGAACCAATCAAAGAAATGACACGTCTAGTGACAAAGATGGCAGGACAAGACTTCACTCGTGGCGTATCTACAGCAGGAGCAATGTATGAAGAAGTTGGGACCACAGTTGACGCGTTGCTGAACTTCCAGGAAGCTATCAGGTTTGGAAATCAAGCTTTCATTCGTGGTGACCTGAATAGAGCCCTTGCAAACTACCAGAATTTGCTCGAAATTAGTCGGAGTCTCCGCATCGAAATTGGTGAGCAGACTATGTATCTGAATATCGGAAACGTGTTTCGTCAGCGCGGAGACACTGGGAACGCAATGGACTACTACGAGCAAGCTCTTGCTCTGGCAAAGAAGATACTTGAGAAAGCCCGCGAAGATGGCGCAGAAGAAACTGATGCATTACTTAGAGTCGCCTCAGCCTATCACAACATGGCACTTGTCGAGATGGACAAGAACAAGCCCGAAAAAGCTATGGAATTGCTGGAGGATGCTTTGGCAATCGACCTCACGCTAGGAAATCAAAGAGGCCTTGCTAAGCGCTTCGACGCACAGGGACTTGTCCTGGTAAGAGAAGGTAGATACAGCCAAGCCCTTTCAAAGTTTGAGGAGGCACTCAAGACTGCCGCAGCTGAAGGCTACGAAAGAAGCATGGCATACATTCACTATCACAAGGGTGAGCTCTTTCAGGTGCAAGGGAAACTGAAGAAAGCTGAAGATGAATACAATGATGCAATCAGCCTCGGTGAGATCACTGAGGAGTTTTGGCTGGTCGTCTATGCAATGCAGAATCTAGCTGATGTCCTGGATCAGCGAGATAAACCGAGTCACGAGCTGAGGCGCAAGGCAGAGAGATTGAAACGTTCAATCATGTTCAAGAAGAGTGTCATTCTTGTCATTGACTACTCTGGGAGCATGCAGGCTCAGAACAGGATCAGAGCTGCAGTTCAAGGTGCTAAGGAGATCGTTGAGAGTCAAGTCAATCCACAGGATGAAGTGAGCATCATTGTCTTCAACTCATCATATCGAGAGATTCTCTCACTCACGAGAAAGGGAGAGTATGAGCGCCCAAGAGACAGTCCGATAATTCGTGCCCTAGATTCCCTTAGACATCCCAATTATGCAACCGCATTCTATGATGCCTTAGGCAGGGCTCTAGAGGAACTTGATAGAATCCAGACAAGCGAACATAGATGGGTAATCGCCTTGACCGATGGTCAGGACAATAGCTCCGAAAAGTATTCACTGGATGCATTGGAGGGAATCTTTACCGAAGAAGATAGACATCGAAGGAAGAGACCACTGACAATAGAGGGATTCATACGGGACAATCATCTCGATGTCAACCTGATTATCATCGGTGTGGGGGATGAGCTGAAGGCCCCCATTGAAGCTAGGGTGAGATCGCCGGCCACAGGACGAAGAATGACATTCGAGGAATTGCTGGACTCGGTATGTGACTACATTCCTCAGGGACAATATCTCTCAGTTGTTGACAGCATAGACGTCCGGAGTGACATTGAGAAAGCATTCCAGGAGGTCGGAGTGATGATGGCTCAATTGGAAGTGGGAGGAAGTACGGTAGATTTCTAGGAGGTGAATGAAGTTGTCAAAGATGGCAAAGACCAAGAAGAAAGGCAGTTTCCGCAGGAATGTCATACTAACCTTCGTAGCAATTTCAATCATTTCGCTAGCAGCTACTGGAGGAATCTCATACTTCTTTGTAGATCTAATCGGAGACTTCACCACGTCAGAGAGTACGACGGCACTTGAATCCCAGATTCAGACTAACATGGATCTCACAGCGGAAAAGACAGCAGTAGTAATCAATCAGAAATTGACTAATGCTGAATCGATGATAGCTGCATTGGCTGAAGAGGCCGAGAGGCTTCTCAGTGATGAGTCAACATACATACCACGGAGAACATACTATGATTACTTCTTCGAATACGGAGCGCCTGGAGAATATCCAGATGACACAGTGTACGATTCCAATTATGACCTCAATGTTTCATGGACTTACAGCAGCTGGTATGCGCCGCCTTCTGCTCTCGCGGATTATCAGAGCTTTGAAAATGAGAAACTCAGAAGAATTTCAAACCTTGATTTCATGTTCCAAGCTGTGCATCAGCAGTTAGACTTTCGATGGCTCTATGTTGCCTTTGAAAGCGATAGCATGTTCATCAATTATCCGGGGAGTCTCTTAGGAGGCACCGACCTTGAACGCACAGCAGACCCATGGTACGCTACAGGAGACGAATGGTATACTGAGATTAGAGACCGGAGTGGTGTGGGTGGCAATATGGTCTTCGTTGAGCCATATTACGATCCTATAGATGGAGTCCTTCTGATATCAATTGGAAGGACAATACACTTCGCCAATGGCACCTTAATAGGAGTTGTTGCGGGAGACATCACAATCGAAGATATCAACCAGAGGATTCTGGATGTCACTGTTCTTGATTCGGGATACGCGGCATTAGTTGAGGGAACATTTGGTGGTGTAGTTGCTCATCCAGATGTCGTGGATGACGACTACCTCGCAGGCCTACCTGCACTGACTGCAGTTGAAAGCAATCAGGATGGTAGTTCAGCTCTAACTTCAGAACAGGTAGACCAAGTGACATCAGGAGCAACTGGATATCTCCAATATACGAAAGATGGCGATGACTATCTGCTCGCATATACAGCAGTAGAAAAAGCAGGCTACATATGCATTATAGTTGTCCCAATTGATGAGGTCCTTGCAGCAATCCCAGCTCTTGAAGCTCGGATTGACACTGCAACTTTGCAAGCTACAATGTTCATCCTCACCATAACAGTAGCTGGGATATTGATTGCTGCAGGTGTGGCAGTTGTTATTTCAAATCAGATCACAGGACCCCTACAATACATGATGGATTTAGCAACAAAGAACGTTGCAGCGATGATAAAGCAAGAGCCTCTTGACTCACTCGACTTGCGTGTGGATGCAACGTACACTTCCAAGGATGACGAGATTGGAGAGCTAGCTCGAGCATTCCAAGGAATGCTGGACTCAATCAAGGATGATGAGTCTCAATAACAATAGGAGGTGTAGAAACTGACCGTTAACGACTGGTCTATAGAGAAGTCGAGGTTAATCTATGGCCTCAAAAGCAACGATCTTCATTTCCTAGACATCAATGACCAAGGCGACTTAGTCATCAGCCTCCATGACAAGACAATCTCCATCAATGATATTGTGCGACAAGTTGAGTCAACAAATGGAACTAGAACAGGTTATGCATCATCATTTACCTTGCGACTCCCTCAGCTCATATCATATCAAGTCAGAAAGCTGATAGCTACTTTTCTCAAAGTAATCAAGAAAACGGATTACAAAGGCGAGTTCAGTGCAGTCTATCCGGTCAAGGTGAATCAACGGCGCGACAATGTAGTTCAAGTCCTTCATACGAATCCTGACTATGGACTCGAAGCAGGTACGAAAGCTGAACTGTTTCTCGTCAAATCAGTGGTGGAGAAGGAGAAACATCGGCTCATAATCTGCAATGGAGCCAAGGATCCTGAATATCTCAATACAATACGGGAGTGTATTGAGGAAGGCTACAACATTGCGATATCCATAGAGTCACTTCATGAAGCTAAGCTCATTGTTGACAGATTCAGGCCAGAAAATAGCAACATGGTTCTCAGAATCAAACCGTACTTAACTGTCAGGGGACATTGGTCACATTCTGCAGGACGCGACTCAAAATTCGGGCTTAGTATCCATGACCTATTTGATGTAGTCGACCTGCTAAAGAAGAAAGGGTTCCAAGACTCAGTCTCTACAATTCTGGGTCATGTGGGATCTCAAATCACGGCAATTGAGGACTTTTTCGGGTTTTCTGAGTTCATGACAAGGACGTTCATGGAGCTTCGGGAAAAGGGATTTTCGAATCTCAAGACAGTCGATTTTGGTGGAGGACTCCCAATTGATTATACCAGCTCGTATGCGTCAAACCTGATGGAGCTATATGCAGAATCATTGGTGAAGGGCATACAGAATGAGCTGCCAAACTGGCCTGATGGCCCTTATCCAAACATAATGGTCGAATCAGGACGTGGACTAACAGCTCTCGGATCTCTGGTACTGATCAAGGCTTTGGAAGTACGGTCTGTGTTTCCGAAGCTAGAGGATAGAGATGAGTCCAGCATGGCTCAATACCATGAAGTGGTGAAGGAGATAGCAAGTGCTGCATCTGTCAGTGAGCTCGCTGAGATTTGGAACGATTTCCAGACAGGGAAGAGTGGTCAGGCTGAGTCACTCAATGCACTCAGAGAGAGAGAGGCAATGATTGGTCAGGTCAGAGCAGAGATACGACAACAGCTCGCGCAGCTTGGTGCAACTGGCTTGAGGTCTGATGCCTTGAGTGATAGTGTATGGCATCCAGACCATATTGTGATAGGCAACTTCAGCGTTTTCAACAGTGCCTGCGATTATGTCCTCGTGAAGCAGCATTTCCCCGTTATTCCTATTCAGGACCTCCATCTTCATCCTGAAACTACTGTGCGTTTAGTCGACATAACTTGCGATTCAGATGGCGAGATTTCGCAGTTTCATAGGAAAGGCACTGGAGAGATATGGTTCACTAGAGATTACAGACCAGTCACAATGCCCATCGGCCAGATGGGGCAGGGCATCCCAGTGGGGTCAATCGCTAACACTCCAGGCTCATATTTCGCAATTGCTCTTACAGGAGCGTACCAAGATGTCATTGAGATGAATCACAACCTCCTTGGAGACCTTCCCGATGTAGAACTCATATTAGACAAGGACAGCCATTGGCAGGTCAGATGGATGACAGACGCAGAGAGCATGGAGGACATCCTAAAGGAAATGGGATACATTGGATTCGATATAGATGAAGATCCATACATGACATGATTCAGGTCAGAGTATTGTACAGTTCTCAATGCTTAAGACTAGGCAGGGTCAATTTCATTTGAACACATATGACACGACCATTAGAGGCCAAGCTAGAACTTGTGAAGGAATCACTCAGAGGAAAAAGTATCCTAATAGCGTTCAGTGGTGGTGTTGACAGCTCAACCCTCGCCCTCATCGCACGAGATGTGGCAACGAAGGCAGTACTCCTTACAATGAATACTGTCACTTATTCCGAATCTGAGCTTGAGGTCGCAAAGCGTGTTGCATCAGAGTTGGGGCTGCAGCATGATGTCATATGGCATGACTGGCTGGCTGAGGAAGAGCTTATAGAGAACCCACGAAACCGATGTTATCAATGTAAGAAGAAATTGGCAGAACGATGGATCCAAGAAGCAGAGAAACGGGGACTCGATACTGTCATTGAGGGCACCACAGCTAGTGATATTGACGGATATCGACCAGGAGAGCAAGCGCTTCGAGAAACTAGTGTTCAATCACCATTGCTTGCAGCAGGAATCACAAAAGATGAGGTTCGAGAGATTGCCCGTGAAAACAGCCTGTCAGTATCTGATAGTCCCTCTATGGCGTGTCTAGCCACAAGATTCCCCTATGGGACCAAAATAACCAACAAGAAACTCGAGATGGTAGCAGGTGTTGAGAACTTTGCCCGACTTCATTTTGGAGTGAGGAATGTGCGCGCTCGGTTCCATGGAGATCTAGTACGTATGGAAGTGGGTCGAGATGAACGCTCGAAGCTATTTGATGAGAAGAAGCTTGACGAGTTCCAGAAGTTTGCAGCAGGCCTGGGTTTCACCTTCGTGACTTTCGACGTATTTGGATACAGGACTGGAGCTATGGATGAAGTCTGATGCCATTATGCCCTTGATTAAGCAAATTGTCTGTAATGCTCACGTAATTTCTAGTTCGATATCTTCTCCTGTCCATTGCTTAACCAAGACATAGAGGTGCTTTATCTGATCAGGTTTAAGGCGTGGCATCTTTTCAGATATCCACTTCCTCATCATAAACGAGTTCAGATACTGCTCACGCAGCTTCTTTGTAGCATTAGACAAAGGAAACCCTCCTGGCGTAATTCCTTTTCTGAAATCATATGTAGTATTCAAACTTGTTACATAAACCTTTGCGAAGAGTTTCACTAGATACAGATTAGCTCCTTCTGAGGGCGCGAAATTAACTCACACCCTTTTCGTGTGATGAGGATGTCCTCTTCCAAGCTGATTTGTCCGTAATTCTCAGTCGTCACATAAAGCTCCAAGGTGAAAACATTCCCCACCTCAACAACACCCATTGGTGTAGCGCCATATCTTTCCCATCGAGGTCCCAGTAAAGCGCCGCCATCATGAGCTTGCCGTCCTACTTGATGTCCCAGTGCATGCTGGTATTCCTCATATCCACGGTCTTTGACAAACTCACGCGCAATGGCGTCGACTTCATACCCTAAAGCACCGGGTCGTATCCAGTCAGCTGCGGCTTGAATCGCATCTCGAACAGTTTCGAAAGCGTGTTGTACTTGCTCGGGTACATCCTCAGGTTTCCCAAAGAAGAACATCCGCTGGATGTCTGAGCAATAATCCTGATATCTTACACCAAAGTCGAAGTGGAGCAGATGCCCCTCTTTTGTCATGTTTGAAGTTGGCCCTGAGTGCCCGAACTGCTTGTAGGGGCCAGCATCCACTGCTGGATTATGATCCTTATCCCAGGCGAAGCCTACACCATGTCGGTTCATCGCCTCGTGAAACTTGCTTTGAATCTCAATCTCGGTCATTCCGACCTTAAGGAATGTCTGGGCTTCTTCGAAAATGGACTCAGTAATTTGAACTGCTTTCTTGATGCGCTCAATCTCTGTTGGGATCTTTCGCCCACGTAGCTTGCTAACAATATTCTCAGAGCTCACTAGGCGATTCTTGAAGTCCGAGTCAGCAAGATACTCTTGCAAGATGAGATACATTCCATGAGAGAGTCCATCAGCAGCAACATCGTTCTTACTAAAATTGATAGCAATCTTTGATGGCCCTAATTGGTTAAGCTCTTTGATGAGAACTTCTTTGATGCTCTTCGTGTAAGGAACAACTCTGCTGAAAAGCCCTGTTGCCTCTGTGGCATCTGCATCAAAATTCCCAACGATTGCAAGTGGTTTACCATTCATTGGAAACAACAATGCCGACTGCCAGACGAATTCTCCACCATATATGAGATCGAGAACTGGGTCAGCCATTTGTGAAGTCTCTCGAATCCAAACAAGCCACAGGTCAGCGTCAACCTCTTTGAGTATACCCCCTACTTGCTTCACCTTTTCAAGCTGTAAATCGTTTTCCAATTTCTCATCACCCTTTTACAAGAGTTCAGTCATTCGGACTGATGACGGCCTTGACCGACTCATGGCGTTCCTGCGTTTCTAAAGCCTCTTGAGTCTGGTCTAGTAAAAACTTGTGAGTCACGACGTCTTCAAACGGAAACTCGTCATAGTTGTCAGCTATTGTACGAACTGCTTGATACACATGTGTGGTTTCCGAACCCCAGACTGTTCGAATATCAAGATGTTTCCGGTTCATGAGGTGAGGATTCATTTCTACTGTCCCACTATCTGTGTATTGACCACAGATTGTGTAAGTTCCACCTTCTCTAACAAGTTCAACTCCCTCAGGCACGGCTAGCGCATTCCCAGTGGCCTCATATACAATGTCGGGGCCATGACCATTCGTGATTTCACGTAGGAAATCGTGACGCTCTTTCAACGAGGTCTCTCTGATGTTCAATGTATGAGTTGCCCCAAACTTCTCTGCTAACTTGAGTCGATGTGATTCCATATCGATTGAAGTGATGGTTGATGCTCCATTGATCTTTGCAAGAGCTAGAAGCATTAGCCCTACCGGACCAGCACCTTGAATCGCGACATTTGATCCCCACTTCAGTGGGCTCCGGATGACAGTATGCACCGCTGTTGGCATTGCACATCCCACAGCTCCAGCCCCATCAAAGCTTACATGATCAGGAATCTGAATCACATGTGTTCCAGGAGTGACATACACATACTCACTGTAGGCTCCGATCAGATGAGGCCATTTCGTCGAATCCATAGTTATGCCATACACCTCCCTATTTGGGCACTTTGTGGGAGCCTTGGCAATCAGACAAAACCAGCAGGAGTAACAGGTCTTCGTCACATCATGGATGGTGACTCTGTCTCCGACCTTGATCTCGTGGCCATCTACGTTTCTGATCTTCTTTGGTCCTATAGCCTCGACCGTTCCTACCATCTCGTGACCTGGAATTAATGGATATGGCACTCCAGCCAATTTCCCATGCCACAGGTGAACATCGGTTCCGCAAACGCCAGCATTTGCCACTTTCAATAAAGCAGCACCGGGTTTTAGTTCCGGTATCTCAAACTCTCTAATTTCTACAGGAGCGTTTGGCTCAGGGATTACGGCTGCACGACTCGTTTTCGGCATTTTATCTCATTCCTCAATGGTATTTGGGTCTAGGCAGAAGACTGCAAAACCCCGATTTAACACTGAGGCTTTGACCAATACCGCATTTGTGAGAAATGCTAAAGAGCAGTCGTTTAGGTGGAAAATCAAGGGATATGAATGGGAGAAGTCTTCAAGCTCTACCTTCATGAGATTCAGCCCAGTCAACTCTACATCAGCAAAACGAAGCTAGATTCTGTAATCAATAGAAGGAATCTGGGAGACCTCAGTATGTATGACCCAATTCCAATCAAGGAGATAGATGGAGAGCTTGTATCAACTGATGGGCATACACGCGGAGTCGCTTGGCTATTGGAAGGCTATGAAGAGGTCGAAGTTGAATGGGAAACTGTTGAGATGGACTGGGAGGAATATGGGGTTTACGTCCAATGGTGCAAAGATGAGGGAATATACTCTATTGAAGATCTCAAGGAGCGAATCATTAGTCACGAAGAATACAAGGTGCGATGGTACGATAGGTGTAAGGCATTTCAAAAAGAATGGGCGAAACGAAAACAATGAGGGCTAAGCAGCGCTTTCTAAATGCATGTTCTCAACGATGAAGTTATAAGGAATTAACTATGGTTTATTTCTTGATGGTTAGGTGAAATCCTCCATGTCTAGTAACGAACCAGTTGAAACTCTTGATTGCATAGGACTATATTGCCCACAGCCTCTTTTCCAGACGAAGGAAGCAATAGATAGTATTGAGGCAGGTGATATACTTGAGTTACTGGCAGATGATCCTGCTGCTGAAGAAGACATCAAACGATTCTGTAAAAGAACAGGTCACATACTCCTTAGTTTTGAGAGATTGGAGGACGGAACGCAGAGATTCCTGATTAAGAGAAGGGAATGAATGAATAATGAGTAGTATACTTTACGTGCAAACTAGTGACGATCCAGAACGTCAATATTCTCCGCTTGTTCTAGCTCAGAGTGCTAAAGCCATGGACATCAAAGCGGAGGTCTACTACCTCGGTCAAGGTCTGAGAATACTCCAACCAGGAGCAGCCGAGAAGATTAAGATTGGCGACTTTCCAAATGTTGCTGAAATGATTCAGAAATCAATTGAGATGGGCATAACAGTCTATGTCTGTGAAGCCTCGAAACAGCTGCTCGGATGGGAAAAAGTCGAGCTAGTGGAGGGGTGCAAGATAGTCGGTGCAGCCACACTGAATGACTTGGTCCTAGACGCAGATGCCACAATGTGGTTCTAGGTGAGTCAGGGTGGGCGACGTTAAAGAGGTGTATCTGGACTACCAAAGCTCCAAACCTGTGGATCCGCGTGTCATTGACGGCATGCTACCCTATTTTCATGAGCGCTTTGGAAATGCTTCAGCTCTGCACCATGTGGGGGACGTAGCCACCGAGGCCCTTGATGAGAGTCGACGAGCTATTGCAGATTACATCAATGCAGACCATGATGAAATCGTATTCACATCAGGCGCAACCGAAGCAAACAACCTAGCCTTGATTGGCTATGCTATGAAAAGCAAAAGAAAGGGAAACCACATAATCATCTCTGAAGTGGAGCACATCTCCATTAGGAATATTGCGAAATATCTAGAGAGACAGGGATTTGAGATTTCAAGAGTTCCTGTTGACAAATATGGCAGAGTGAATTTGAGGAAACTTGAACGAAGAATCAGGGATGATACGATTCTGATCTCAGTTCAATTTGCCAACAATGAGATAGGAACGATCCAACCGGTAGCTGAGATTGGAACGCTTGCGGAAGAACGAGGTATTGCGTTCCACTCGGATGCAGTAGCAGCTGAGGGCTTAGTGTCCTTTGACGTGAAACGAGATAAAATCCATCTAATGTCATTGTCATCAAATGACCTCTATGGCCCTCGAGGGCTTGGTGTTCTTTACATGAAGAAACGCTACAGAGTGAATCCAATTCTGATAGGTGGAGGTCAGGAGAGAGGGCTACGGTCAGGCACAGAGGACATTGCGAGCATCATAGGAATGAAGTTGGCAATTGATATCATGAAGAAAGAGATGTCCACCGAGGTGAAACGGTTCGAAGGCTATCGTAAGAAGCTGATAGACACAGTCCTGGCGGAGATACCAGACAGCTACCTAAATGGCCATCCTACTGAAAGGCTTGCTAGCAATGCACACTTCAGATTTGATGGTGTTGAGGGCGAAGCATTGTTGCTCTCCTTCAAAGACAAAGGCATATCAGTTTCTACGGGGTCAGCTTGTACCTCAAAGACGCTAGAGCCATCACACACCTTGATTGCTACTGGCCTCATTCATGAGGAGGCCCATGGCTCATTGCAGCTTACTCCAGGAAGATTCAACGAAGACGAAGACATCGATCGTGTCCTTGAAGTATTGCCTGATGTGCTTGCCAGAATTAGAAAGATGTCTCCGATTTACAATCCAAAAACACGGTGATGAAGAATGAAATCAACTCAATACAGCGAGAAAACTCTTGACCACTTCAGAAACCCGCGAAATGTGGGTGTTCTTGAAGGTGAGAACGTTGCAAGTGGTCGTGTGGGGAATCCGACCTGTGGAGACCTCATGGAGGTCTTCATCAAGGTAGAAGATGAGAAAATTGTCGATGCCAAGTTCAGAACTTTCGGGTGCGGTTCAGCTATTGCTACGAGTAGCATGACAACTGAGATGGCAATTGGCATGACTCTGGAGGATGCATTGGAGCTGACAAGGGATGATGTAGCAACGGAACTTGATGGTCTACCTCCAATCAAGATGCATTGTTCAAACCTTGCGGCAGATGCGCTTCATGAGGCAATAAAGGCATATCGTGCAAGGGACAGTCCAGACGAGGTAGCTCCAAAGACAGCCGACTACGAGGACCCAACCTGTGTCATTATTGGGCAAGATGATTATCTTGACAAGGGCGTTTTCTTAGATGTGAACGACCTAGAGGACTTCACTGATCAGAGAGTGTTGGTATTGCATACCGGTGATGAGTCTGTAGAATCAGCCTTGGAACTCACATCTCAAACAGATCGTGTAGTTCTCCTAACCCCGGAAAAAGAAATCGTGACAAATGACACGCTCAAGACTGAACTCGAGCGATCCAGTGTAAAGGTGATTACTGAATCACGACTATTGGAGATCCGCGGTGAGTTTGAGGTAGAGAAGGTGCTAGTTCACAATCTCGATGAGGATGAGCAGTACGAGCTATTTGTAGACGCTGTTGTCATAATCGATTGATACTGACTATCCGGTAGATACAATTGACCTGTCTGCCACACTAACCGCATGCGGATAGTGAGAGAAGCCACTGATTCAGACAGAGAGCTCCTTGTGAATCTCTTCATTTCGGAGGTGGAAGACAACATTGATCTTGCAGAAGGCTTTGCTTCAGATCTATTACGCTTTCAGACAATTCTATGTCTTGAAGGAGGAATGGTGATCGGTACCGTTAGCTGGGACATCAGGGGCGGGCTCGATGACGGCGTGGTTGAGTTGATTGGACTGGGAGTCAATCCAGAGTATAGAAGACAAGGCGTAGCTAAAGAGCTCGTACAGACCCTGATTCATGACGTGTCAAAGCACTACTCAAACAATGATCACAATCTGCGTGTCATCTATCTCTTCATGGAGAAAGGCAACGAGGAAGGAAGAGCTTTCTACAAGTCTATTGGGTTCAAAGAGGTTGCAGATGTGCCAGACCTCTACCCGCATGATGATGCAGCAATATGGACTCTGCGTCTGTGAGGGAAGAAAGCGTGGTATACATAGAGAAAGGGTTCCCCAGTGATATAATTGATGAGATTGCTTGGAGTGAGAGCAATTCGAGGAAACCGATTTATCACATGCACAAATGGTTTGCGCGCAGGGTAGGAAGCACCTTCAGAACCATTATGCTGGGTCTCTTTCATGATGAAGATCCCATGAAGAGGTTCTACGAGGATATCACATTGGAGACTGCAAACGGCGAGTATCCAATTCTCTTGGACCCATTTATGGGAGGTGGCACCACAATTGTCGAAGGACACAGACTCGGATGTAGGACAATTGGTGTAGATATCAATCCGATGGCATGGTTCATTACAAAGAAGGAGCTTGAATCAGTCGACATCACTCAATTTGAAAACGCATTCAGCAAGATTAGAGAAACAGTTGAGTCTAAGATTCTGTCATTCTACAAAACCAGGTGCACTGAAGGCCACCAAGCAGATACTATGTACACGTTCTGGGTAAGAAGTATAGACTGCCAATCATGTGGCAATGAAGTTCCGCTGTTCAAGTCGTTTCTCATCTCAAAACAGAAGAACAAAATCAAGACCTTCTTCTGTCCCTCATGTAATGTCATTGTAAAAACTGACAAAGCCCAATGTCATTGCGGCATGGACCTTTCAACTGGCTATGCTACAAATAAGAGCTATATGTGTCCAAGCTGCAAACACTGTGGTGATTTGACTGAATCGTGGCTAGCTAGAAATACACCGCCTGTTGAAAGGCCCTACGCGCTTGAAATTTACTGTAAGGAATGCGGGAGAGAATACAAGACCCCGAGCAAAACCGACCTCAAACGAGTCGCTGATGCAGAAAGAG
>JAEOTX010000057.1 GCA_016839605.1 Candidatus Thorarchaeota archaeon
CAGTTCGAGAGGACCAACTCAAAAGTGACGTGGACCTGACTAGAAGTATCTGTGAGAGTATTAATGGTCATGTAATCGGAATCCGAGAGTTGCCTAAGGGCGAATGGACCAACAGAATGCGACTGCTTGCACGGTCCTCATACGTCCACGGCTGGCACTGGCGGATACTATATCATCATCAGACGCCCTCGAATTGGCATAGAACTCTGGAGGAACTCTGGGCCGTAATGGAGGAGTATCGTATTCTGGGTCATACCGCAGGATTTCAATCCGGCCACGCTAGCTACAATTACTATCCGCAGTTATTCTACGACCCTCAAGACAAGGAAGAAGAACAGAAAGTACGCGAAGCGCATAGAGATCTTGCTAAACGATTATTCAAGACAGGAGCTGTTCCGTTCAAATTAGCACCGTATTGGATTGAGGGCATAGAAGAGATGAGTAGTTTCTTGGAGATGATGAAGAACCTGAAGCAAACCCTTGATCCCAAGGGGATAATGAATCCTGGAGTGCTAGGAGGCATCTGAGATTGGCCGACATAGACATGGATGAACTCCTAGAGAACTTGGCTCAATGTCGGAGGTGCGGCATCTGTCGGAACGCGGTTTATGAAGAGATGGGTTTTGATGGCGTGTGCCCAGTATGGAGAAACTCAAACGGATTTGAAACAAGTTTCATGAGAGGGAGAATCCAAGTGGCTCAAGCCCTCCTCGATGAGCGAATTGAGAAGACTGCTGAAAATGTGGAGTCGCTATACACTTGCACGTTATGTGGGGCTTGCACAGAAATATGTGCGGCAGAGTTCGACCCTGCGAAGACGTTAGAACAGGTTCGTGAAATCATGAATGATGCCCCAAATGATGCCCGTGATGCCATCGTTGAGAAGATTCTCACTAATCTGAATCCGTATGAGGAGGATAACAGCTTAAGGAGAAATTGGGTAGAAGAGGTTGGATTTGATGTCCCGACCAAAGCATCAACGATATACTACACTGGATGTACGGCAGGAATGAGACTTCCCACCATTGCAATCTCAACAGCCAAGATACTGAAAGCTGCAGCAGAAGACTTCGGAGTGTTGGAAGCAGAGCCCTGCTGTGGATCAGTCATGATCAGAACAGGAAAGGTAGATTCTGCGAAAGCAAATGCCGAGAAGATACGGGATGCATTTCAACAAGCAGGTGCAGAGCGTATTGTGGTTTCATGCCCTGGGTGCCTCAATACTCTGAAGAACGACTTCCCCGAACGGTTTGGAATCGAGCTTCCTGAAATAATACATATTGTCGAGTATGCAGCTGAACTCATCAGAAATGGAGATTTAGACTTTAGAGGGCGCGGAGAAGAAAGAAAGGTCACATATCATGATCCCTGCCATCTTGGAAGAGATCTTGGTGTCTACGATGCACCTCGCGAGATTCTTAGCGCAATCCCAGGGGTTGAGTTAATTGAGATGGAATCCAAGAAGGAAGCTGCCCTCTGCTGCGGCGCGGGAGGAGGAGTAAGGTCCTACGACACTGATCTTTCAAAACGAATTGGTGCGGATAGGATTAGACAAGCAATCGAGATTGGAGCAGAAATTATTGCGACTGCTTGTCCATTCTGTGTCAATAACTTGGAAGCCGGAGCAAGTCTTGAAGGCAGTTCGATTGGTGTAGCTGATATTGTAGACTTGTTAGCTGAAAGTCTTTGAGCAAAATACCTCCGATTTGTAGATGATATAGAGAAGAAGGGGACGCCGGCCGGAGCCAAAGACTTGGTGCCCAATAGGGCATTTGAGGTCCACCCTCTCAATTTGAACGTGAGTAAGTGGTGCTCCAAACCACGAGATCCCGCGCCGTTCTCTGAACACTAGGTGAGAGCCGAATCTCCCTACAGGAGGACATTCGGAAAGACGTTGAATCCGGTCACACACTTTTTTGATGTGCAAAGGAGCAACAGGCTTCAGCCAGTCGTCCAACCAAAATGTATGTAACCTAGCAACATAAGCATTTCTTCTGCTACGAAACAACCCCAAGGTCTCACAGGTCTCATTAGCGCACTATTATATGGTCATAAAACTTTAAAAGTACACTATGAAAGAGCTGTCCGGAGCCTATTCTTCGTAGTCAGAGGTGTAAAGAATGAATGGGATAAATGTAGCAATAGTTGGTGTAGGCAACTGCGCGTGTGCCCTTATCCAAGGAGTGGAATATTATAAGGATGCCAAAGCTAGTGATGATTTAGTAGGCTTGAGCCATCCTGACTTTGCTGGTTTTCATGTTAGAGACATCAAGTTTGTTGCAGCTTTCGATGTTGCTGAAGGAAAAGTAGGTGCGGATCTATCCGACGCGATATTCGCAAATCCAAACAATGTAATTCGATTTGCTGACGTACCCAAGATGGGTATCAATGTAGAGATGGGCCCGGTTCATGATGGAGTAGATGACATGCTGAAGGCATTGATCAAAGTCTCTGGTGAATCCGAGTCAGATGTTGCCAAGATTCTTCGCGACTCAGGTGCAGAGATTGTGATCAGCCTATTGCCCGGATCGGCTGAAGAAGCTACAAAGTTCTATGCAGGAGCCAGCCTAGAAGCTGGCTGTGCGTTCATCAACGGAGCTCCAATACCAATAGCCTCTGACCAAGAATGGAGTAACAAATTCAAAGAGAAGGGATTGCCTCTTATTGGAGACGATCTCCAGGACCAGCTTGGCTCGACTGTATTGCATAGGAATCTGCTCCAGCTTCTTGTAGCGCGTGGCGTACGTGTCGACAAGAGCTATCAATTAGATGTAGGCGGAGGAGCTGAGTCACTGGACTCGCATTATCGCGGACGCATGAGGAAAAGAGGCGTGAAAAGCAGTGCCATCAGTCAGGACCTACCTTATGATGCACCTTTAGTAGCAGGCTCTTCAGATTTTGTGCCGTTCATGGATAACAGCAGGGAGTCGTACTTCTATATCAATGGTCGCCAGTTTGGTGGCGCTCCCATCAAGATCGACATTCGAATGGAAGTCACTGATGGTCCAAATGCGGGACCAATACTGATGGATGCAATCCGAGGTGCAAAACTAGCCCTAAAGAGAGAGATTGGAGGCGCACTTGAGTCAATCTCAGCCTACGGTTTCAAGATGCCTCCCACGCCCACCACGATGTACAGAGCTGAAAGATGGGTTGAGGAGTTTCTGCTTGGGAAAAGGAAACTCTAGATGACTACTCATGTACCTTCATATAATCAGTCACGAGAGTCTTCAGCTGATCAAGCTTGGAGATGATCTTGAAGTCAGTTTCTTCTCCTACCTCTTCTAAAATCTCGTTGAATGCGATTACTGATTTGTAGTCACGTTCGTGTTCCTCGCGGACCGTTTTCTTCTTTGCCGCGGGATCAAAGACAACAATGAGATTCTCAGGTTCAAAATTGATGACTATGCTCCGGTCCAGATACTGCACTTTCTTACACTTGGGACATTGAACTCTGTTTGCCTTTCCAGATTTCAAGTTCTTTGCAAGTTCACGGTCCTGAGAGAGGTCTATGTGATCAATCACATTACATTCGTAGACCTTCTTGCATTTCACACACTTAATCTCTGCAGCACTTCTTCCTGCCATCTTATCACCAGAGCGAAGCACTACATCGTTATGTAGCTCTTAAGAGTTCCTACATGAGCCAAATTAGGGGCGGCTTCCTTCAATTACACCGAGGTGATCAGTCTCTTCGCTCATAGAATCATCATCAGACTGGCGTTTGAAAATTACTCCAAGAATGATGGCTGTCAATGCGATAGATCCAACAACAGTAGGCATCGACCCAAAGAGAGAACTCACAGCTGATGCGATGAGTGCGCCTGGAATGGTGACTGCCACTTTCCCAAGGTAGTAACTAGCAAAGAACTTGGGGACACTATATTGAGTTAGGCCACAATAGATTACTATTGGGTCATCTGGAACTGGAGAGCCAGCTGAGAGAAGAAGAGCAATAGCGCCCCATTTCTGTACTCTTGCACGCTCTAAATCGATTTTCGCCAACATGCCCTCTGACAACACAACACGTGAGCCGCGCATTGCGTAGTAAAGAATGACTTTTGAAATAGTGGCAGCAAGAGCGACGACAATCCCAATCTGAGCTGCTAGTGGGATTGCGACAGCAAGGGGTCGCTCTCCAGGAAACATGAAAAGATAGGCAACTGCCGCCAGCACCATATTGCTAGGGCTAATGAAAGGAATCAAATTGATTGCAAGGCAGACAATGAATAAGCCTAGATAGCCCTGCAGTATCAAATCTATGACTATGTCCTGCATGTCCACTCAGCAACTCATTTCATGAATGCACGTTCTCGATGTGGACATAGCTGACGCCTTCGAGTGCTGCAAGTTCGTTCCTCAGATCATCCACCGTATTGGTAAGCTGTCCAGGATTGAAGTAGCACTCATAGAAGCATCTCGTGCCGCGAAGGCAGACACCAGTTGAAAATAACAGATCGACAAGACCTGCTGACTTGAAGACTTGCGAGAGCTGAGTTAAGAAGTCATTTGTGAGTTTCTTAATCTCGACCGACAGAAAGCTTACCTCTTTGTCTTCGAGCGGGAAGATCTTGATGAGTCGGTCCTTGTGTACTAACACCATCAATCCATTATTGGTCCCCATGGCGTCTTTGAATTGTGCAGGAAACTTCACATTCTCGTTGGCATCAAAAACGAGAACTCTACCGGCCGTAGCTCCATCATAGTCTTCAGACATCATATCACCCTTTCGAGTTTCCCCAGACTCCGCTGGTGAAGTCTAACATTCTAGGATTTACGTTACACGAATATAAGTAAAGCTCCTATGATTGCGGTGATGGAGTAAAACACCTCCTAGACTCATGTACCTTCCTTCAACACCTCAAATCCGAAAACTGTGCACCTTTTGAGGACTCAGACGGCACGAATCACTAGATGCAGAATGAAAGATCCAAAAAGAGGAACACTAGGAAGGTATCGAGATGTGTCTGAACTTCGCATCCAGTTCCAGTGTGAGTATCGATTCTACATCAGGCAAATGCAAGGCGAAGAATCCTCTAATGCCAGTAGAGAGGGCTCAAGGCTTCATCGAGAGGTTGGAATGAATCCAGGTCCTGGTCGCTCGTTGAATGCCTCAGTTATGGCAATAATTGTGATTGTGACCATTGCAGCTGCATTACTATGGGTGTTTGGGTGATATCGATGGATCCTTTCGCGAGTGCCATTCTCCTTGCTGTGTTTATTGGAGGTGTCTTTGCAATACTCCATATGAGCTCTGGAGGTGCTTTCAATACCGCGGGCCGGCGCATTAGAAAGGCTCAATCGTGTGAATGGACGCTAGCTGACTTCCTAAGTCTAAGGAGCACGCCGAACTCCAATAGATCATTTCTCTTCAATGAACAGCTAGTCTTTTCGTTGGGGCACCGGTTCAATGGCAGGTTCGATAACGCCGTCTTGCATTGGGAAGAAGCGCCTGTTCTGGACGCCATCATCGAACGTAAATTCCCCACTAGACATCTTCCAAAAAAGCCAAGAGACGAGGATATCTTCCAGGCAGGACTCTACGCTCTTGCCTTAATGGAGAGTGGTGTGTCTTGCGCTTCTACTAGGCTTGTTCTCATCTATTGCTTGCAGAAGAATGCAAAGCAATGTGTTGGCCGAAACCATAATGACTGTGTGGTATGCAGTAATGGACTGGTGTTCAGCAGAAGATACAACCAAAAGCATGTGTTGCGAGCATTGGAAAAGCTTGACGAAGTCTGGTATCATGGACGAGAACCAAGAGCGGATCCCACAGAATGGAAATGCCGAGGTTGCCCATATGGACGAAATGGCACTTGTAATCATTCAGCTGCATAGGCAAAAGACATTTGACGATTCAACCCATTTCATTTTCAAGGTGATCTTAATCCGAGTACAGTAGTATCATAAGTTCTAGCTTCCTTGATGAAGATCTGGGACAGGGGTGATCTTTCTAATCCATTTTCTCTCTATTCATCGTGACTCGCTCAATTATGGAAGAATCAAGTCATCCTCAGAATATTGTTTACTGTCAAACCAAGTACCTCCGTAAATGAAGGAAAGCGATGCTCAATGTAGACAATATATTAACGTTTGGATTGAAGTTCAGCCCTTTCTTTTGCGAGTTTCTGTTCCTATCATTTTGAGAGTAAGTATTCGTTTCTTAGCAACTATTTGAAAATGCCTTTTGCAATCTTCCTTTTCCGTCATAGCCAATGGTTTTATTCCAAAAGTATCTCATCATCATTTCCCTATCACTAGAAACCTCGTTCTCTGAGATATATTGGAAAATGGTTTCCCAAGTTACTCGTGGAAATTGCCTTCGCTGATTTTCTTTTATATGCCTCTTGAAGACAGATTCAATATTAGATTCTCGTTCAGACAAAACCAAACTAATAAGATAGATGATTGAAGCCACAATTATCATGACTATGCCGGCTATGGCAGAAACCACGTTCAGTCCAACTTGAATGGCTTGATACATTCATGCCAGCCCTGGGGTGTTACTGTTGAGTTTTCCAAATGTGACGCTTCCATGTTTCGCGTATCGTTCCCAACAGCAGAATTGTGATAAAGCCTGCCAAAGTCAGGATAATCCCAGTAAATAGAATCCCAGAATGGGGGAGTGGTCTTGCGACTTCGATGTGGAAAAAAATGGTTTCATTGTTATAGGGTGTGACAAGAATGGCATACATTCCTGGCAGGGGGATTTCAATCACATCGGAGTAGTTTTTAATTCCCTCAAGTGCGATTAATGGGTGAGTTTCTTCTAAGGACGCGTTCTCAAGTGCAATCATCAATTCATCGTAACTCACTATATAGACGCAGAGAACGCTGCTGTTGTACGTATAGACCTCTATGTACGTGTTTCCGACTGCACCAAACACCCTCCCTTCGTATGCGCCATGTTCAACTTCGGAGCTAAAGCCAAATTCACTAGATGGGACAAAGGAGATCAACAGAAAAGTGATCCCAATGATCATCAGCAACTTGCCGATTCTCACCGCAACTGAAGCCATCTCTAGATCTCCGCTTTCTCGAACGTAATAATGCTTGCAATGAGCGCGACCACTCCGATGAGCACTGCCCCGCAAATTCCAAAGAACACCTCTCCGGCTTGTAGTCCCATGTCGCCCCCACTGACAAAGGCATTGGTTAAGAGTATTGGATTGAGGACATTGCGAATAACATCTGGAATACTTGGCATGACGATGACCAAAGCAATAACGTACCAGAGCGCGATTCCCATAATCGCAGTGACCTCTGCTTTCTTAGAGATAATTGAGATTAGCGTGGTTACTGATGTAAGGAGCATTATGAACGCCCAGAGTGCAGCTGATAGGAGAAGAATGGAGAAGACCTCCCTGTTGCCAGGAACAAAGATGAAGATTACCGAGAGCGAGCTGAATGTAGCAGACATTCCCAGGAGGACAATCATCCCGGATACTTTCACCGCCAAAAATGTGATGCGATCAACGGGGTAGGACAAGTACGTATGTAGAGTTCCATCCTCGAAGCGTCCCGCCAACGTGAATGCTACGAGTAGTGGGACCACAAAGGTGAGAACATGAGAAAAGCTAAGAGCTGAGAATCCATAAACCGATGCTGTCATGGTCTGTCGATACTCAACAAAGGACTCAATTGCCGCCGTTCCATTCCATTCCGGACCCGGTCTGAGAAGCACGTATCTTCCGGCACCAAATACTCCGAGAGTGCTGATGAATGCGATAAAGAGGAAGACCACAACCACAGCCTCAACCGTTGGGAATGAATATGACTGGTTGATTTCCAGTTCATAGATGGATCGAAGATTCCCGCCTTCCCTCTTCATAAAGCATTCCTTCTTTTATTGCTACTTCCGCCCATCAGTGCATCAGGATGGAGCTGCTCATTCACTGCTAGTCCATTGCTTTCTATCCCCTCGATTCTGTTCAAAGCTCGTGGTAGGATAGCAATGCACGCGCCCACAGAGAGCAGGAGAATCCCAGGAACAAGGACGCCTGCATTAGGATATGACCTATCGATGTCAACCATAACGGAACTCGTGTCATTATCGTACGATGTCACAAGGATCGCGTAGACTCCTGGCGATGGGATTTCGATGATGTCATTGCATTGTGTGATATTCTCCAGACTGACCAGCTGGTTCGTGTTATGAAGAGATGCATTCTCAAGGGCTCTTAGTGCATTCTCCGAGTCGAGAGCATACAGGGAGAAGCTCTGGTTTGTGATACTCCATGCCTCTACGTATATGTCATCAGTCGCCCTGAAAAGATAGCCCTTGTATATGCCGCTATCAACATCAGTCCCAAAGCCGAAGCTGCCTGACCCAAGAAGTGCGACAAACACCAGCGTAATGCCAAGAGTCATCATGAGTGTAGATAGACGACTGTTCAAGGAGCCCATCATTGGACCTCCACTCTCTCAAACGCTACCAGACTTAGAGTAAGGACGACCAGTCCGACAAGCAATGTTCCCATCAAGACGATTGCCACATCCCAGGTCAGTAGCGTGCTTGTTTCTCCGGTCAACAAGCCTGCAACTGCAGCCACTGGGTTGAGAACTCCCTTGAAAGACTGGGGGAAGCCGGGGGTGTTCACCAGTGTCAGAGCCGCTGACCAAGTCATCATCCCTGCAGCAGCACTGGCAACTGCTCTTCTTGAAACGATGCAGATCAGTACAGCCACTGAAGTAACAATCAAGATGAATATCCAAAGCGCAACGCTTAGTACGAGAATGGGGACAAGCTGCATGCTGCCGGGGATGAAGACGTGAACTGCAAGGAGCGAAAACACTGTGGCAGGCAAACCTGTTAGGAGCAGTATCGTGCCTACCTTCAATATCAGGATTCTGAAACGGGTTATTGGATACGTGAGAAAGGTCTGTAGAGTTCCATCCTCGAAGCCTTTTGCTAGGTTGAAACCAGCTAGCATAGGGATCAGCAGGATAAGAATGGAAATGAGGCCGGACAGAGAGGCTGCATACGCAGAAACTGAACCCTCCAAGAATCCGGAGTAGTGCTCGATCATCATAGTCCCATTCCATGATAGGCCTGGTCTGAGTTCCATCAGCATTGAGTCATTACCCACAGCTATTGCACTCACAAGAGCCACGAACAGCAGGATTGCAGTGATACTCTCGAAGATTGGAAAGTAGTACGAGCAGTCCAGTTCCAGTTCAACGAAGGCCCGAAGATTCTTCCTCTCTTCACTCATTTCTCACAAGCTCCTTAAAGGCGGCTTCAAGGCTGCCTGCCCTCTCGATTGCATACAATCTGATTCCCAAAGACGTGGCGGCATCCTCAACTTCTGCCTGAATGTCACTGATCTGACCTGATTCAAGATTGAAGGTGATGGAGTTCGCTCCCGAAACCCGGGGGCGTATCAAGCCCGGAAGTTGTTTTAGGATCTCCATGAGTCCGGCAGAATCAGATGTTATGATCCGGAAAGTATTCGATGTGTACTTCTCAATGATGTCCCGTACTGATCCCCTCTCAATTATCTTACCAGCATCTATGAACGCGACTTGATGGCATACCCGTTCCAGTTCTGAGAGGATGTGTGAAGACACGAAGAACGAGACGCCCAATTCATGATGAAGGTTGACAATCAGATCCATTATGTCATCACGACCAGTCACATCTAGGTTTGATGTGGGCTCATCAAGGAACACCAATTCAGGACTCCCGACCAGAGCCTGAGCAATGCCAAGTCGTTGGTGCATCCCGGCTGAGAGATTCCCAATCTTTCTGTTCTTTGCGTAGGCAAGGTCAACCATGGTCAATAGGGCCTCAACTGATTTGTTGCTTCCATACAACTTTGCAACCTTGTCTAGGTAGTCCACGACTGTCATTGATTTCGGATAGGAGGGTCTTTCATGGAGGACTCCGATTCTTCTCCTCATCTCCAGTGAGTTCTTGCGTATGTCGAGGCCAAGGACCTTGCCTCCACCGACGTCAGGCCTGATGAGTCCGAGCAGTATCCGAAGAAGAGTAGTCTTTCCAGCTCCGTTTGGGCCAATGAGTCCGAAGATTCCTGAATCGACATCCAGATTCACGTTGTCCAGAGCCCTTACCTCACGAAAGTCCTTCACCAAATCAGTAACTGACACAACAAATTCCTGCATGCTGAATCAATCCCCTCGCCTCTATCATTCTTGTGCAATTCTAATAAGAAACTCGGTCCGTGGTCTTCTGAGCTGAAGCTGTACTTGCTTGAGAAAGCAACAATTTGATTTATCAAATGAGATTTGGAATTACCTTCACTTCTAATAATAATGGTCTTCTTCTCTGTAGGCACTAAACGAAGGTTCAGCTGGCCTTCCTGTGATTTTCCCTCTTTCTAATTACAGGATCAGGAAGCAAGCTTATTTTTTCCAGTAAGTAGAAGCTGACTTCCTAAACAGGGTTGGCCATACCTCTTTTTCAATATGCTGCTCAACCCGTTTCAGCACTTTGCATTCAATAGTATCATCCAGGGGCTTTGTTTTAGTATTTGCGCTGGTTGTCATATCGCTCTAACCCCTAGCGAGATTCCACTAAAATCATTCTAAGAATTCACACACTGGTTTGACCCAAGTATATTATTTACTGTCAACTTAGGCTGCAAACGGTTGTTAGATGCTAGAGTTCATAGAAACTGATACCTTCTCCTTCGAGGACGTTGATGACCTCCTCTCGGATGGTGCTAAGCATATCCTCCTCAAGATCAAAGGCGGAGAGATTGTTCTTCACCTCGCTATCAACAGGCTCAGAGGATATAGCGCTTGCATATTGAGAGTTACCCATATACTTCTTGACATTATTCACCACGCAGACCTCCAGATTATCCCCTTCATCTGCCTCCAAAAAAACAATGACCACCGTGTTAGATTGCAATTTCCTGATTTCGAGTCCCCTGTACCTGAAGACGCAATTCCTTTCGTATAAAGGAATGGCACCATCCAATGTTGACTGGAATTCCTCATACCTCTCAGCTAGAGTTATCCTGTGGCTTTCAAATTCATCATCAAGATTGTTGAGATAGGAGGTAGGAATCACAGATTCGACTTCCTGTCTAAATGCCTCCAGCTCTTCGTCAGGCGGCCTACCTGGAGTCAGTATAAACGTGAATGACTTATTCATCCATGCCTTTTGTGTGGACTTCGATATAATAGACCAGACCAGCTGATTACCCTTTATCCTGTTCGAAAGCCTCCAGGTATCACTTGACCAATCGAACTCATCGATATCCGCAGCCCGAATTGCTTCCTCAAACCGTGGGTACTGGTGGAGCCTCGAGAACCTAAGGTCCATGATGGCGTTAGCATTAAGTCTGACAGGATGCCACGTCCCCTTCCGCGAATCAAAGAGCGCCTTGCATTCAGCTAGCAACGCTAAAGCAAAGATATCGAATCCAACTTCCTCCAATCCTCTCAGGGATGAGTCTTGCGATAAATCCTCCATCTGGACATGATAGGCAGAATCTAGCCGCCGAATTACCAAAGTGACATCATCCCCGTTGGTCGAGGCGAGAAGCTCCCTGCAGGTCCTTGGATAATGAAACTCATCGGGGTAGAATCGGCTTCGATGAACTAAAGGTTTCAGAAACGAGAGTACATCGTCATCATAGTCGATATCACTTTTGTAATCCCATGCGAGGGTATTGCCCAGTGACCAATATCCCTTTCCCATTCGGATTGGAGTTCTGAGGAAGTGTACAAGCTCCTGCGTCCTTCCAAACTCATGTCGTTCCTCAACTGATTCACCCTCAATATTGACCTCATAAACCCTCAGGTCATCGTTGACATTCACCCTTAGTTTCACTGGTATGGTCTTGTGTTTCACTCGGGATAGCTTAACAAGTGCCTCCTCAATATAATCTGGAACCTCAGGCACATTAGTAGGAGGCACGAAGCCAGCTGTTGATTCCAGCTTGATCCAAGGAATGCTATTCTGCCGCCCGCTAGGTTTCCCATGGATAAGAGAGAATGAAGCCCATTCAAGTTCCTCATATTCGTTTAGTACAGGAATCCAGAGAATTTTAGTGTCCTGAACTGTGGTTACGATAAGTGAAGTTCTATCGGTTGACGATAGGGCTTCTCTTGCAAATTCCTTCAACCGCTGAGGAGCGGTCACGCACTGATGCCATTTCGACGGAATCCATCTATCGTTGAGCCCCTCAATAAATCCTGTTAGGACTCCATCATCATAAGGAATAATGATAAGACCGTCATATCCAGATTCGGACTCCTCCCACACAATTGCACCAACCTGTTCTTCATCTGTCGCTCTCTCAGGAAGGTTGAGCTGTGAGAGAGTCTTAGTTCGAGTTCTGAGGTTGGATAAGATTGCCTGAAAGCTATACACTGACTTAGATTTGCTATCCTGCGTGTGCATGCCAAGCTGGTAGAATGTCCATTCCCCTACTGAGTTCCAGAGATGTTCTGCAAGATCCTGATTCCTGTCTTTTATAGCTGCTAAGACAGCTAAGAACAGGTTGTTGCCATACAGGAGGAGTAGGTCAGGAGTCGCTTCAACAATCTCCTCCATGGACTGCTTGTTCTCGGAGTTCAAGACTTCGTGAAGATTTTGTCTGAGGGGTAGAAGATCTTGCCAGACTGAAGCTCTCTTGGGGTCTTCAAGGATGATAAGCTGAATCTTCCTGAGTGAACCAAGGAAGAACTCCTTTCCGTTAAGGGAAGGGTTCTCCTTGAGAAGGGCAAACTGCTTTTCACAGACCTTCTCTATTCTCTTGCAGCAGTCCTTCAGACTCTTTGATAGGAAATGCTGTTTCCTCAGATATCGTGTCGCATGATAGAGCCGCCTGAGCTCAAGTTCGCGGGTTTCAAGGGTATCGATTCCGTTAGCCCCGATGTTGAAAGACATTTGAGTGTGAGTAAACACATTGGATTCTTCTTCATCATCAATTTGCCTAGGCGTGAGTTCATAGAACCAGCGTCGTGTGATTTTCTTCTTTGGGCTTGTAAGAACATCACAATATCTTCTCTCTCCTCTTCTCGGGATGGGTGGAGGTCTTGTGACATCGAGGACCAACCTCTCACCCATTGTCGAGCCCCTTGTGGAGCTCACTGTCTGGACCATCGTCTGCCACTGAGGCTTCTTCGTTGGTTCTACGGGTTCTTCTTCTACTTCCTTGACAGACACATGGTCTCTACTCCTGAGGACGCTGGGCACAAGTGTCAGTGCATCCTCAAGGACCTCAGAGAATGATTCGCCTGATAGACTCCCAGTAGAAGCATAGATGCTGGAGAGGGTCACTCCTCTCTCGTACATGGACTGAGCTTCAGTAGTGTATGCGATCACATCCTCAGGAGCGACGATTCTGTCCCGTCTAGCAAGTCCTCTGAACTTCTCTGCAAATCCCACAAGATGGGGGACGTGGATTGCAGCTCTCCAGGGTTCAGCCTTGGTTGGGGTGTCCTGCACAATGATTCGAACATTCTCCTGATGAGGGGTCGACCAACCAAATCCCCAGGGCGTCGTGGAGATATTATAGATGACCTCGTCAAGATGGGTTCTACGAGGCGAGTCATGTCTGATTGGATTGACACATTTGCGCTGGTAATGTACATTCATTCGAGTATGAGGGGTTCCACTGTCAATCCAGATGATATTGACATTCGACTGGGGAAGAGAGTCAAGCAGATGCTGCTCAAGGGCACGGACGAGACTCTGCTGATATGCTGGAACCATCTCTTTGAGTTCCATCCAGCCATCAAGGATGATGATACGCTCATCCTCCTTCTCCTCAGGAAGAATGGTCCTGACGTGCTGGTCCAGTCTGTCTAGTGCCTCTGCTCCTTCTGTCAGAATGTCCGTAATGTTTGCGCTTAAGTCTAAAAACTCGATGGACTTGAGGGTAGCGTTGAGCTTTCGGTGGTCTATGCTAGAGATCATCTTCTCACGTAACAGAGAATCAAGACCGAATCGCTTCCCTACCAGTTCATCTGTCTTATAGTCCCCCTTGAGATCCAACCAAACGACCTTTTCGATAGGTGCCGTTGAGGTCTCGAGGCACTCTTGTATATGATGAAGGAGGTGCCAGTTTCGTGAGAGTCGTGCCGCCGTCACTCCCGAGGAGGTAGGTGAGGGAATTGACACATAGAGTGTGAGGATGCGGTCGTCTGCCTCTCGGTCACTGAAGGGGCTCTCCACAGGTAGACTACATGGAATGACCATCTCATCCAAGAGGTCGGTTGGTCCACGGGAGGGGGCTACAAGTAGACCAACTCTTGGAACATCATCTCCAGTCCCTAGAGATTCTGGTGAAACTGAGATAGGTGCGTCCTGGTTGACAAGCTGATGAATGAGTCCTGTCGTCAGTTCTTCAAGGAGGAACTGAAAGGCTGGAAAGATCTCTATTGGGGTCTGGTCTGTATCTAGGACAATGACACCTTTCCACAGAGAGGTTGGTGGAGTCGAATCGAAAGCCACTAGCTTCTCATAATCAGCAAGCATCTCATGTTCGTAGGTGTGTAGCTGCTGAAGTGCATCTGGTTCTGGACTCGATGTGACGAGAGAATTCCATTCGGCTTCGCTCAATGCGCGTTTCCAAGCATAGAAGGCAGGAGTGACTGATCTCTTTCGTTTGCGGATGATCTCCATTCCATAGAGGCTGAAGTCAAAGGCGGTCTTGGTCTTGACCTCAAGTACCATCACAGGTGTCCAGATGATTCGATCTGTGACCTCTCGTCTTATGAAGATGGTTAGGTCCACATGTCCAGAGCGTTTCGCAACAGGCAACTCAGCGACCACAAGAATTGGTGTCAGTGAATCGAGCATTTTGTCCCCTGAGAACACTACTTGTCTCAATGAAACGGGATGGTGGAGATTGGAGAGGAGTATCCTGTGCCAGTTGTTTCCTTCTCGCTGACTGAGAGCTAATACGTGTTCGATGAGTTTCTCAACATCCTTGTCTGCAACCATTCCCTCATCAGTATCAATGTAGTCCAAAAGCTCTTCCATTGACTTTCTCTCAGTCTTGTCAGCTGCTTCCTTGAGCTGCCTGATAGCCTTCTTTCGAATCTTTTCGATGGACAGGTCTATCGAGCTCTCTCCGTGTGTCTTTGAGATTCGCTGACGAGTCCTGCTACGTTTCCTGTAGAGTGCCCGAATCTCAAGGACAATCTTCCTGAGCTCATAATCTGCATGGGGATTGAAGTTTGGTCTACCTGTCCTTCCATCAGTGTATATCCAATCAAGGAAAGGCTTCAGTCGATGAATGAGGAGCTGAATGTATCGATGCGACTCAGTCATAGGGACATGATAGATGAAACATTGCCGACAGAGTTCGACACAATGAGCCCTGATCATATCCACAAAATCTAGTCCTGGCAGGGTGGGATGAGATAGAAATATCCGGGGGCTCTTTGCCTCTCGCTCGTACCCATATCGCCAGTAAATCTTCGTAGCGCCATCATCCACTATTTCGTCAGCTTCAGTCTTAGTGAATATTCTCTTGCTCCCATCTAGATATTCACGAATCTGAAATGCTTGCGGTCTTGGAAATGGGTAGAGGGTCATAGCAATATCGCGAAGTCGTGCTCCTGCATAGTTGAGTAGAGCGTTGAGTGGACCGACGGTTCCCTCCAGCCAGCTATAGACCCGCTTGAGCTCTTTGTTTCCGAATCGCTTAGTGCTAGTCCATACAATCTTGAGAAACTGGCCACGCATATTTGGCTCTGCATTCTGGACGTGAGAAAAGTCGGTACCCCCCTGTTCGAAGTCTTTACGGGCTGAGTTCCACATCTTCTCGATGCTCTGATAGTGCCTACGAGTCTTCCTACTTACTCTATTCCGAGCTATTCGAGTCAATGCTACAAGGCCCATGTATATTGCAGTACTGATGGTACCACTTGGATTGTCGATCTTTCCTTTTCGACCCCTCATCGCTGAAATAGTATCAAGAGGCACATATAAATATAATTAATTTCGTTGGTAACCAAAATTACTCTAAATCATAATTTAAGCCATGATAAGCCTAATTTTATAAAATTGGGCTATTATAACATTATAATCTTAATAAGTTTATATTCATTCTGTATTACTATTTGGTAGGAGTTCAAAACCGATTCTCAAGACGAGGATTGGAGTGAACTCTCAAAGAAACAGGTCAGAAGTTTATATTCATCAGGTGTATGAAATGGGTCGCTCCAAGGGAACGATAATCAGCGTTAAAGTCCCAATCCGTTGGGGAGTCATGACTGATAGGCAGAAGACTCGGCTCAACCGTATCACAGGTAGAGACACACGAGTCATCAAGGCCTATCTTGGAGTGATTGAACGCCATGAGAACGAATTGCTGACAGGTCGCAAACGGACGAGAATAAACGCTTCCCTATTGGATAAGCTCACCTTGACTGCATCACGGGGAAAGGCAGACAGGAGTCATGTGCCTCATGACTTCAAGTCACGGTTTTCCAACATCTCTGTGAATGAGTTTCAGGAGTGTCGCGATACTGCGATTGCCATGTGGCAGAGCTACCTTGAGTTAAATCGCAGAAAGCCTCTTAGTGCGAAGAGATACTCAACGAGGAAGATTCCTCGATATGCATTCGCTCAACGTTTTCAGCGAATTTACGCACCAGAGCTCGAGATAAGACACTGGCTCAAGCTTCGTGATTCGTTAGACTCCGTTTCTGCGGGTTGTAAAAGGCATGATAAACTCATGATCCCTCTCTCAATCTCCTCCTATCATCTAAACAAGATGAAAGAGGGTAAGGTGAAGACTGTTCGTATCTTCAAGGACTCCCGTCGCAAATGGTGGGCTATCTTCACTGTGACGCTCGATATAGAAGTCCTGGAATCATCTATGAAACCTCCTGCAGTCTTGTCTATTGACTTGGGGATCGACAAGGCTGCGTGCTCCGTGCTTCTTACTCAGAAAGGATACAAGCAAGTCAGATACTGGAAACAGGAAGACAAGCTTCGACGAATGAGAGCGTTGGATGACAGGATTGCTTCTCTTCAGAGGGAGAAGGAAACACTTCTTTCACAGGGAAGGAATGCTGATGCAGTCAGCAGAAAACTCCGGAGCCTGAGCGGAAAAAGACAGCGTGTTAGTAAAGAGCTTGACAAGAATCTGGTCAAGGGCATCTCGGAACACATCCAAGAGATGGCCGACCAATTCGACCTCTATGTCTCAATTGGCAAGGTGAAGGGCATAAGGAACACAGCTCGAAGAGGCAACTTCAAGGGAAGTAAGTTCAGAGGTATGATTCACCGCTGGGCCTTCGCCAGGATTCGCGATATGTTGGACCATAAGCTCGCTACGCTTGGTTTTGATGGCAAGCATTACAGAGCTGTTCCTGAACAATGGACTTCAATCATGTGTCACAAGTGCGGACACAAGGGAATGCGACCGAAACAGAATCTCTTCATCTGTCACACCTGTGGATATCGTGCAAACGCCGACCTGAACGGCGCCATCAATATTGGGAAGCGCCTCATCATGCTCATCCGCTCACTGAGAGATGAGAAAGGACTAGGGATGTGGCTCACTCCAAAGGACAGAGCCATCCTGAAAGCCCGGAGGAAGACTCGTTCATCTCAAGGGAAGTCCTCATTCCCCCAGAAGTTGCCAGCTTCGATTGAAGGGGAGTCCGTGGCTGACTGCAGTGACCAGACCTCACTTGTGGAGTTTGCGAGCAGTGAAGACCCCGCCATGGTAAAAGCTGTGGAAGAACCGTCTGCATCCAGCAAATCTGGTAGCGCTGGAGGAATGCAGCGGACAGAAGCCGGGTCCCGACAGAGGAACAATGTTCCGCTGAAGTTGGGCAAAGCTCCCGTCATTTCAAGAGATGAAAGTCTTTTGGAAGCTGGTGACAGCAGTCGTGAGAAAGGTGGAACGCAGAAGTTTCTTGTTGGTTCACTCAACCAAAAACAAGCAACAGTTCCTAGGCAAAAGAGTAATCTCCCTTGATGTAGAGGTTAAAGACATGCAAGAGATGAGGGAACTCCTGAACTACGTGATCAAATCAAAGCGATATCTCAAAGAGATATACTACACCAATCGAGATGAGAATCTGAAAGCTGATGCGAAGGAGCTTGTCGCAGCCATAATAGCAGTTCAGAGAACTCTCGAGCACATTTTGACTTTGAAGCGAAGATCAAAGACAGCCAAGAGAGTTCTTGGAGACAGGAAAGCTGAGATGTCAGTTAGGCGGTGGAGTGCAGGACTTCCCCGAAGAGTGAGTGACTACGTCGAGAAGGAGAAGAAGCTGGAGCAGCATCATCTACATAGATATCAGGTTATTCTTCTCCAATATTTGGAGAATATGGGGACTGAACTAGTCGCATGGGCTGAGGACATCGATATGCTTCGCGAAATTCCTCGCATACCCAAGGACTAGTCATTACCAGCGAAGTCGTGCAGCAACTCCTCCAAATGAGTTCAATTGTGCACCGGATTCGGTCTGTCCAGAGAAGACCATGAGCTCAGTGCCATACTCACTGATTTCATCATATAGTGAATCGATGAGCTCGGTATGATCTTCAGAAATCATAATGGTCTCAACGCGGCCTGCTCTGAGGGCATCCATGACCTCTTTTTTGCCATAAGCTACGGCATTCTCGCCCTTCATCAGATCTTCCATGAATTTATCCCATATCTGTCGCTCAGCAAAGATTTCTGTTTCTTTGAGAAGACGTGAAGCCTCTTTCATAGCTTGAAATAATCCAGTCTCATCAATGATGCTCACTGGTATGATGGTCTCTGCAATCTTCTCACGGATTCGATAGTCTAAGTCACCCTTCTCAAGAAACTCCTGACACCGAATTGTATTGCCTCCTAGGACTATGGCATCCACGTTGTCTATATTCTCCAGAAGAAGGTCCTTTAGCATCCTTCCAACGTACCGGAAGAACTCCATCATTTTTTCTTCTCTAATACGCAAATACCGCTTGGCACTCTGACCGCCCGCGCGAGTCTTTCCGATGATATAGAAGTCCTCATCACGGACAAGTTCCATGTGCTTGCCACGTAGATAGCCTATGGTAACCTTACCACCTTCAATCAACGTGATGACAACCAGACTCTTGGGTAGAGTCATATCTTCAAGCTCATCAGTGATAAACTCTCGACCACAGATGTAAGTAAACTGTGAGATTGGGGATGGAGGAATGACCATCTCACGGATCTCCTCGGTAGTTCCACCCTCTTCAACGATTCCAAAGAAGAACGCCACGCCATTCTCAGGCATGGAGTTGATTAGGTTGAGCTCGCTAAGGATTGCTGTGAGATTGTCTTGCACGTTCTTTCTATTCGGTTTGCTCTTGATGTTATCAGCACCTGCCAGCTCAGCTTTCACAAAGCCTGTCACATCCACTAGACTCTTTGTCGGAGGGATGTAAAGTGTGGTGAAAGAGCTATGTCTACCCTGGAGTGCCTTTAGTTGTTGGACCTTTCTCTTGAGCTTCTGACGCTCGGCAGACATTTGTTTCACCTCTTTGTCTCTACTGATTTGACGGGTTTCTTGAAGAACGAGTGGCCGTCAGGCAACCGCCAGGCTCATCCCATGAAAGTCCGTATTTTAACGTTACGTAGCGGACCATAGCAGAGATTGGCGACAAATTAAAAAGGCGAACACTAGACATCCTGCAGTATACAGGTGAAGAAGGGATGTACCGCCAATTTATATCATTGTAGCAAAGGATTGCTTCTTCTATGAACCCAGTTCGTATGTGGCGTCACATTTCAACCATCCTAACAGTAGCTCTGGAGTTTTGATATACAGATGAGCGAACAGCTGACAAAAGGAGAGAGAACAGTTCTCAAAGAACTTGTCAACATCAGCGAGAGGATAACATCGAGGATTCTCGCCAAAGGACTTGATGAGAAAGAAGAACGCGTTGTCTCAATTCTCAACTCACTCTCACAGAGAGGATTAATTGAACTTGAAACATCGGAAATTGTATCATATTATCTTTCGGATGAGGGGCGTGAATACGCAGAGAGAGGACTTCCAGAAGTTAGGCTGTTTCGAGCAGTCGTTGAGCTTGGTGGTCGGGCTAGTGTAGACAACGCCGTATCTAAGAGCGGGATATCTCAGAAATCCAAAGGCATTGCTTTGAGCTGGACAAGAAAGAATGGATGGCTCGCAATATCAAAAGAGAATGAAACTACATTCCTTTCTGCAAATACTGAGGTCGTCGAAACTCCAATTAAGAGCATCCTCTCGATGATTCATAAAGGAGAACATCGATTCCCTAGAAGGCATGAACCATCATTACAGATCGCCTTGGAGCGGTCATTAATCACGGCCAAAACAGCGAAGGTCTTTGTAGCAAAGGTATCTGAAGAAATGCGAGGAATAGCGGAGAATCTCATTGGGGAAGAAGTTAGCGGCATTATAGATTTGACACCAGAAATGCTGGTGGAACGGACATGGGAAGGCAAAGACTTCAGACCCTACAATGTTGAGTTGCAGCCAGCGTACGCAAACTATGGCAAGAAGCATCCATATGCCGAGTTCAATGATTGGCTCCGAGAAATTATGATTGGACTGGGATTCACGGAGTGGGATGGTCCTTATGTCGAGACCGAGTTCTGGGCACATGACACGCTATTCGTGCCCCAGGATCATGTAGCTAGAGAGGTTCAGGATCAATTCCGGATTGAGTCACCGTACGACCACGGAGATATCAGAGATAAGAAGTACTACAGAGCTGTAAAGGCAGTACATGAGAATGGAGGCGATACAGGTTCCAAGGGATGGGATTGGCCGTTTAGCAGAGAGATTGCCACAAGGCTCTGTCTTCGCCCTCATACTACTCCTGTTTCGATGAGATATCTCTGGGAGCATCGGGAAAGCCCTCAGAAAATGTTCATCATCGATCGCAACTTCAGATCAGAAACTCTGAGTGCCACTCATGGTCAAGAGTTCGATCAGTGCGAAGGCATCATCATGGATAAGGGTCTCACACTTAGGGATCTTCTAGGATATTTGAAAGCCATATGCAATGCTGTGGGAATAAAGAAGCTCAAGTTCAAGCCAGGTCAGTTTCCGTTCACTGAGCCAAGTGTAGAAACCTTTGGAAAACATGAGAAGCTTGGGTGGATTGAACTCGGCGGATCTGGAATCTTCAGACCTGAGGTCACTTATCCACTTGGGATTAAGGATACTGTCTTAGCGTGGGGAATCGGTTCTGGTCGGCTCTACATGGCAGCAATGGGTATCAATGACATCAGGGAACTATTCTCAAGGGATCTCAATTGGCTAAGAAAGAGCAGCTTCGCGAGGGAGGCGGTATAAATGAATGTGGAAAGCAGAATTGATGACCTCCTCAATCTCATTGGAAAGAAGCTATCTCTCGAGGAACTTGAAGATGCACTCTTCTTGATCAAAGCTGAGGTTGAAAAAGTTGAAGGAAACATCATCGAGATAGAGGTGAATCCAGACCGTCAAGATATGCTATCAACTGAGGGAATAGCTAGAGCGGTTAGAGCATTCCTGAGAATTGACTCTGGACTCGTCAAATATCCCACAAAGAAGTCTGGACTAGAAGCGATAGTCAAGCAAGGACTAACCAAGATAAGACCATACTTAGCATGTTCGATAATCAAGGGTGTGGAAACAGATGACGAGCTTATCAAAGAGTACATGCACTTGCAGGAGGCTCTCACAGCCACACATGGAAGAAACAGGAAGAAAGCAAGCATCGGACTATACGTTTTCGATGATATTGAATTCCCCTTGATATATGGTCCTCGCAAACCAGAAGACATCGCTTTCGTACCCTTGGGATATGAGATTGAGATGAATGGGCCAACAATCCTCACCGACCACGAAAAAGGGGTAGACTTCGGTTCGATAATATCTGGATTCAAGAAGTGGCCATTGCTCTACGACTCCAAAGGAGAGGTCCTTAGTCTGCCGCCTATCATCAATAGTAATGACCTTGGCCGCATAACGACTGACACACACAATTTATTCGTCGAGGTGACTGGAACGCACCTTCCTACGGTGAATCAAGCACTCAATATTATGACAACATCACTAGCGGAACGAAACGGCAGAGTGGAATCAATAACTGTTGTCTATCCCGATGGGACTACTCACGAAACCCCTGATTTCAGCCCAGAAGAGATGATGATCTCAAAAGATGAGATCAATAAACTGAGCGGTTTTGATCTTGACAAGACGGGTATAATCGACGCATTGGGAAGAACTGGCTATGGAGCAAAACAGAGAAAGGCAGGCCAAATTGAAGTCCTGATTCCAAGTTATCGAGTAGATGTGTTGCATCCAGTAGATGTGATTGAGGATATTGCAATAGGCTATGGATTCGATAGAATTGAGCCTGGTATGCCACAGACGATGACGACTGGGAAGGCAAAACCTGTGACCGGATTAAAGAACAAGGTGCGAGACCTCATGGTTGGCGCAGGTTATCAAGAGATAATGAGCTATATCATGAGTTCTCCGGAACTCCTGAATGAGAAGGTGCTCAGAGACCGGCCACTGGTTGTGACAGCAAATCCAAAGAGTCGCGAATATTCAGTATTAAGGAACTCACTCCTCCCGATTCTGCTTGCCTTCGCTTCCCAAAATCAGCACGCTGAATATCCCCAGAGGATATTCGAAGTTGGAGACGTCGCAGTGCCCGATGAGATGATGGAGACTCGGATACAGCAAATCCCATCTGTATGTGGATTAGTCACAGACACAACTGTCAACATCACAGACTTGGCTAATGAAATCGGGTTCCTTCTAAGAAACATGGGATTCGATTCAAGATTCGCATATAAGAAGAGAGAAGATCCGACCTTCATCAAGGGGAGGAGTGCGGACATTCTTTTGGATGATGAGCCAGTTGGTCTATTTGGAGAGGTCAATCCCAAGGTTCTCTCAAATCTGGAGCTGGGAACTCCAGTTATAGCCTTCGAGATATACCTGCCAAGGGATGGACAGTGGTAATGGGGTCCGCGAACCCTATAACTACCTCCCCGCAGAAAAGATATAAGAAGCAGCACAGCAAGTCAGGCAACAGGTGCATTGCGCACCCTGGAAAGGGGCACCAATGAATGACGGAAGGTCCAACTCCCTCAGCAGCAGACTCCTCAGATGAATCATCTGATGAGTTCAAGTTTCGAGTAGTTCTCTTGGGTGAGGCCGCTGTCGGCAAAACTTCTCTGATTCGAAGATTCACTGAAAACTCGTTTGACGAGGAGTACAAGCAAACCATTGGAACCACCTTTGCCTCTAAGGATGTTAGCGTGACTGATGACGAGGGCCATACCAGACAGGTGCGTTTAATTGTCTGGGATATGGGGGGCCAGACAACTTATCGAGAGTTACGTAGGCAGTTTATGAAGGGTTCATCCGGAGCGATAATTGCGTATGACGTGTCACGTCCAGAGACGTTCATGGCTATGAATAACTGGTTTGAATCGTTCCGAGAAACGTGTCCAAATGCAGCCGTAGTCATTGCCGCCAATAAGGTAGATTTATTGGATAGTAGAATAGTGCCCGTAGAACCTGGACTGATGCTGCGTGACTGGTTTCAAGCCGATTATTATGAGACGAGTGCAAAGACAGGAGCTGCTGTCACGGATGTATTTGACAAGCTAGCCAAGCTCGTCCTCAGACAAGTCCGAGCTGAAAAGAAGAGCTCGGAGATGTAGCTGAAGAAACACGTATCTGCAAAGGAGGAACAAAGGTGCTGGTCCGAGACTTCATGACGTCTCTGATTGTCACATCAGAGGCTGAAACACCGGTAAAGGAAGCTGCGAAACTTATGGCAGCTGAGGATATAGGAAGCCTCATTGTGACCAAGAGCGATCTTTTAGCGGGAATAGTCACGAGAAAGGAGATTATCAGTGCACGATTGCTCTCAGACGATGCATATTTCTCACTCACTGTAGAGGATGTTATGACAAGCCCAGTTATCACGATTAGTCCCGATGCTGATCTAGGCCAGACCATAGCGGTGATGAATCAGGCAGGTGTGAAGTGTCTTCCAGTCATCGAAGGAGATTCTATAATCGGTGTTGTGAGCACTAGTGACGTAATCCGAGTTCTAGCAACCATGAAACATCTTGCAGACGGAGCTCCTGAATAGTGGGGAGCTTAAATTGAGGGCTCGATACTAACTATTAGCTGTAAGAAGATGTCTAGCCAGTTGGTGAGAGCCAGCAAGGCTTCGTTGGGTGTGGTATCTTTGATAGCAAAATACCTGATCCCTGCTAGCAACCCACCACGTTAATTCTGGTCATCACTCTACTAAAGCGTTTTGACTGCCCCTTCCGCAGATTTTCACTAAGACAATAACTATTAGACCTAACTCCATCTAGCTATCTTATGGGCAGGAAGACATACAGAGACAACAACGGTTACCTCCGCTTCAAGGATTCTGGGAAACTAGTCCATCGATGGGTAGCTGAGAAGAAATTGGGGCGGCAACTCCGTTCAGGTGAAGTAGTCCATCACAGAAATAAAATCAGATTAGATAATCGCTCGAAGAACCTACAGGTGTTTTCATCTCGAGCGCGTCACCGAGCGCATCATATCAAGAAAGCATGGACTCGATCACGACGTAGGAGAACAAGAAAGCGATGGTAGCAGATATCCGGCTCACTCTGAAACTCCTTTTGCCCGACGTGGCGTCTGCTTTAGAGACTCTGCGTAGACACGCTTTAGATAATGCTTCATATCCTCCGAGGTTGTCACAGGGTACTCAGATATGCTCTCACTTGTAGTCTTGAACGAGAGATCAATATACCTCAATTCCTTCTGAACCTTCTCAAGATCCCAAGTAGAAATTTGTAGTGGCATCTTCAGTTTCGTAAGAATTGCGAATCCATATGCAGTAAGGAGAAGAGGTTCTAAGTCAACTACACCATCTGAGATTTGAACCGTTGTTTCCAGAATCTCCTCTTGTCGACGTTTTACAATATCGGTGATTAGGACAGCAGCCATACCCTCTCGCATCAGTTCAATGTCCAAAAGAACAGTATTGCCTCTTGAACCAACTTGATCACGAAGTCGCTCAACAAGTATCTCGTATAATTCATCGACGAGGTGGCCTAAGCCGGTGACATTATCTATTAATTCTATGAGGGGAATCAGGTCGCCATCATAACCTCTGAACTCGGTTATGCCTAAGGCCTCAAGAAAGCTGCTCTGGCCTGCTAATCTGTGGCGTCCAGACAACCTACTTAGGTAGTCTATTACAGTTCCTTTCAGTACGGACCATCCTTGCTTTTCTATTCTGTCTTGGTAGTCGTGCCACTGAATATTCCAATCTCGGTCAGGATAGAGCCTGAGATTCAAGTCTTCTCCAGAGAATATTGGGTCCATCGTTACTGAGACTAGAAGGTCAACGCCAACATCAGCCCAGTGATCTAATGATATCAAGGGGCTCAAATCAATTGCTTTCAAATCGTTATTGTAGAGATCAATCTTCCCATGAACACCTCGTCCTCCGAGTGCGGTGAAATCAATGTGCTCTATTTGATTGTCACTGAGTTCAAGATTCTCCAAGGCAGTACATGAACTGAGAGGTGACAAATCGATATGCTGTAACGAGTTATGACTAAGCCCGAGCTCTCGCAAACAAGATCCAGAACCTAGAGATGTGAGATCCACATTGCCTAGCTGGTTCCCATTCAGATGAAGAGCCTGTAAGCCACGACAGGAGGCTAATGGACTAAGATCGATCCCTGTGAGATTGTTCTCATCCAAATGCAATTCGTTCAGCCTCCTACAGGCCCCGATAGGCGTAAGATCGATGCTCTTGAGTTGATTCCAGCTCAAGTGAAGCTCGATAAGATTGGTGCAATGTGAAAGCGGTCGGAGATCAATCTGGTGGAGATTATTTCTATACAAGCGAAGGCGCTCAAGTTTTTGACATGATCCTAAGGGGGTAAGATCGATATCTGTGAGTTGATTTCCTTGCAGACTTACAGAACGAAGATCAGAACAACGCATTAAGGGGGATATGTTGATTTCCTGCAATTGGTTCCAGCTCAGATCCAACTCATGCAAGCGGTGCAATGCCTTCACTGGATCGAGGTCAATATCGCTGAGCTGGTTTTCGTTCAATCGAATTTCCCTGAGATTTGGAAGAGAACTAACTGGCGAGAGGTCAATGGTCTTAATCTTGTTGTTATAGAGGTCCAGAACCTGAAGACTAGTGCATGATTCAATTTGGGTCAGGTCAATATGGCCCAATTCATTCCAGCTCAGCCTGAGAATCTCAAGACTCTTACATGAGCCAAGCGGCTTGAGATTTGCAGTTGACAGTCTATTCCCAAACAAGTCCAGTACACGCAAGTTGGAGCAATCTGACAGGGGGGATAGGTCAATCGTTTCGAGCTGATTCTCTCCCAGATGGATTTCTTTGAGCTCATCATGCTCTGCAAGCGGAGATAGGTCAATTGCTTGGATATTGCGCCAGGAGAGACTAACATTCTCGCTATCGACTTGAGCGACTTTTGCTTCCCCTTTAGATTTGACTATCTCCAGTTCCATCTTTGCCAAACTAGACAACGTCTCCATGTCTTGATGCATAATCTAGATGGAATGCAATTAGCTTCGAACCCTCTTTAGCAAAGTGGTCTGGTATTAATCTATGAGGAGTTCACTTATTTTCCAGATAGTTTAGGAACATTCATGGCCAAATTACCACCAAACTCTACTGGAAGGACTGTTGCACATAAGGGGAGACAAGTACTGGTTGACAAGAAATTGCGTATCGATTGGATTCGTTCGAAAGTAGCCATCCTAGATGATGAACATCTGAAACTCGTTGAAGGAGTTATCCGAAGGTTCCTGAAGGAATAGAATTGACTATGGTTCTCTCCAGCACGGCAGATTACTCTCACAACGCACCCACTTGCCGCGTGGTAGGCCAGATGCTCTTGCGATATTGGTACAGAGGGAGTACCAATTATCACCTATGATTCTGAAAGAGGAGGAAAAGTAGCATTTTCTGCAATTCTTGATCGGGCCAATAGGCGCATTGAGGAGACCCATTCTTACCTCAATCGCTGATAGCATACTGTCAAGCTCAGGATTAATTGCTGACTGAGTTGGTTCGGGAAGGTGGTTCTTCTTATACCTTTCAAGTGTCCTCATTGCAGATTTCTTGAGCATCATATTGACATACTGCTTATCTTCCTCAGTGAACTCAAGAAGCACTTTGATGGGATTCGGTGGAACAACCTCTTGTTGTTTCTTCCTCCTACGAATCAACCTCTAGCCTCAAGTCTATAGTCTTCTTTCTTGCTATAAACTTCACGATTCAAATCAGGCTAGGAAGGCATTATAGTTAAGCAGGTCGGTACTTTGGAACCTCAGCACGTATTCCTTTCTTGATTTTGAGAATATCACGCGCTTGTAGCTCCTTTCTCTTAGGATAAGCAGCTACTATTCCTTTCCACTGGTCTATTTTAATCATGACTGGATCGCTTTCGACAATCTTCTGGATATTGGCCTTTGAATCATCTATCTGATCAATAACATCTCCTGCTTTGCAGCCCATCTTCAAACTAGCGATGATATTGTCTAATTCATCAGCTATTTTCATGGCCTTATCAGCAGGTATAGTAACTGTAGTTGGCATTGGTGCAGGCTGAGTCACTACAATCTCAGGTTCAGGTGCGGGTGCAGGTGCAGCTGGTGCGGTGGCCGCCTTGGGCGCTGGTGCGGCCATAACAACAGGAGGTGCAGCTGCTTGAATTTCCTTCATTGCAACCACCATATCGTCTTTCATGGCCTCCAGTGCTTCTCCGATGAACGTGGCTATTTGATCGAATTGGCCCTTCACAAGAACAGCAACATGGTCTAGGTTACCACCAGAGTCTGAACTTGGCGCAGGTGTGGCCTTAATGGCTTCAAGGATCTCATCCTTGGTGAGTCTGATATCAGACCGAATCTCATCCATATTCGCCAGTATCGTCACCATTCGCTTCAATGTATCATCAAGAGCTCCAATGCTTTTCTCAATGTCTTTGAGGCGACTAAGAAACTGCTCTGCCATTTTGCATACTCCCTGCTTCTATTGATGGTTGCTAAATGTTTGGGCTCTAGAAAAGGGTTTGTCGGATGTTTATCGCGCTCGTCAGAATAATAGCAATACTACGAGGACATTCCGAGAACTATTAAATAGCAATCCGAGGCAGAATGACAGGGTAGTGTGTTTAAGGACGGAAGAACCGTGTCCACCGAGCAAATATCTCACATGTTTAAGCTAGTTGCTCTTGGTGACGGTGCAGTTGGAAAGACCTCCTGTATCAAGCAATATACCGAGGGCTCATTCAGTGAGAGATATATCGCTACCATCGGTACTACTTTTGCACTCAAGACGGTGGACGTGACTATGCCTGACGGCAATAGAGTCACTGCTAGAGTGGTCCTCTGGGACCTCGCTGGCCAGCCAACATACAATGAGCTTAGACGAAGGTATATGGCAGGCGCAACAATGGCTATCATTGTCTATGACGTCACACGACCCCAGACTTTTCTTGACGTAGGTGAGTGGTTCACCAAGTTCATCACAGTCTGTCCAAATGCTGTGGTTTCTGTTGTCGCTAACAAGATTGACAGGCAGGATAGGTTAGTACCTCCTGCTGCGGGGCAGATGATTCAGCAATGGCTTGATGTTCTGCACTATGAGACTAGCGCGAAGACTGGCGAGAACATCAATGAGCTATTCACTGAGCTTGTCACGCGTGCGATTGAAAAGCAGCGTCAATTGGGCCCAATAGCAGCTGATGGACCAAGCAAACCATTTAAACTGGGAGTTTAGTTCGCTTCTATTGGACTGAACGGGAATGGTGACAAGCAGGAAAGTACTAACAGGAGCAGTTGGCCACATCATCCTGTTCATCATCAATTTTCTCGTCTTTGTAGGACTGGTGGAGAGCTTTCAGATTCTTGCTATCGAGTTGCCGCTCTTCACAGCTCTAGTGCTTGGATACATGGTCATTCATACAACGGTGTTGCTATCCGTTCAGCTGGGCATACAGGTTCTGGAGCTAATCAGAATTAGGATGCCCACATTACTCATCAGCTACTATTTTTTGTTTAATGACGATGAGGCTTTGCCATTGCCGCTGCTAGATCCTGTTAAGAGTCGACTAGGAGTCATCACACTCCTCCTAGTAATCAGTGGGGGACCGGTCTTTTTCCCAATCTTTGCCGCTTCAGGGCTTCTCTTCGTGCTCGCAATTCTTGTTCAGAATCCATTAACCTTGCCTGCTCTCATTGGCTACTTCATCGAATTCATCAACTGGATGCCACCATTACTCGTATTGATCGTAGCGATCGTGATTTTGTCCATTGTGATTATCGAGTTTAGGCACGTTTGACCTCTGACAGACTCTCAAAACGACGGCGTCTTTATATTCAAACGCGCACCTCAGATTTCGAAAGACCTTGAGAAGACCCGATGTTGTTGTTGTTGGCGCTGGTTCAGCAGGATGCGTTGCTGCAAGACGTTGCGCAGAGATGGGACTGAAGACGCTTCTCCTAGATAAGAAACCCCGTTCAGAAGTGGGACAGAAAGTCTGTGGGGACGAGATCAGCAAATCTCATTTTGAGGCGACAGGAATTGAGTTTCCAAAAGATCAAGAAATCTCAAGCCCTATCGCTGGAGCAGATGTATATCCCCCTAGCATGAGTAATGAACTCAAGGTCAGAGGTTGGACAGAGTTTGATGGCTGGACAGTGAATAGGTTAAGTTTTGGTCAACGACTTCTCAATGAAGCAATTGATGCGGGTGTTGCCTTTAGGGCAGAAAATCGCGTAGGCAGCCCCATACTCCGTAAAGACAGAGTTGTTGGAATTGAGTACAAGGATAAGGGTGAGGAGAAGAAGACCTACGCCAAGCTGGTAATAGATGCCAGTGGTTTTGCTGGAACTATAAGGAACAAACTAGACCATCCGCTTGTTGAGAAGACCATTGACAAGGAAGATGTGGCACTCTGTTACAGAGAGATCGTGAAACTCAAGATGCCAATGGCTGAACCAGAAGTGGCCCGAGTTCTATTGGGGGGAAGAGTAGCGCCTGGAGGCTATGCGTGGATCTTCCCCAAGGGAATGCAGGAGGTCAATGCGGGAGTAGGAATTGCCGGAGGATCAGGTAAAGGCTCACCTAAGTCTCACTTTTTGAAGTTTAAGAAGGAATACCCATTGCTCATCAGGAGTAAAGTCATTGATGCAGCAGGAGGAGCAGTGCCTGTGAGGAGGCCATTGAAGAGCTTAGTCGCTGATGGAGTTGCTTTTGTTGGAGATGCAGCAGCTCAGGTCAATCCTATCCATGGTGGCGGAATTGGTGCTGGAATGCGAGCCGGAATAATTCTTGGAGAAGTAGCCAAAAGGGCGATAGCTAGGAAGAAATTGAGTGCCAAGGGTCTCTGGCACTACAACATTAGCTATCAAACTAATTTTGGAAAGAGGTTGGCGTCCTTGGAGATATTTCGCAGGCTTCTTCAGGCGGTTTCAGATGAAGATATGGATTTTGGGTTCGAGAAGAGAATCCTCGAAGCTGGTGACTTAATGGCAGCTAACAGAGGAGATGGACTCTCACTTGGAACTGTTGACAAGCTTCGCAGGTTCAGAAGAGGAGTGAGTCGATTAAGTCTTCTTAGGGACCTTCAAAAAGCCTCAGGTCTCATGAAGAAAATTTCAAAGACTTATGACGCCTATCCTTCGAATCCCTCAGCGCTTGAGAAATGGAATGATTCGGTTCTTGCAATCATAGAATCTGCAGAGTTTGGGTGAGGTGGAACAGTCCACCTCAGCAAGAACTCCACATGTAGTGACTTAGACGTCACGTATTCCGTCTTTTGTGACAGTAAAGACTGCCTCACCCTCTGGAAGGTTGGGCGAGTCCACAAGTCTACATATTCTTCGTTCACCTTTTGATTTCCTTAGATAGCAGCGTGTCTGGGGCACATGCGCCAACACGTGGCCTCCAACTGGAGCAGTAGGATCTCCGAAGAAAGCGTCCGGTCGTGACATCACTTGATTTGTTATGTAGACTGCCATGTTGTTAATCTCAGCACCTCTCTGAAGATGATGCAAGTGCTTGTTCAGCTTCTGCTGTCTCGCAGCAAGTGTGCCTCTTCCTGTATACTCGGCTCTGAAATGACTAGTGACCGAGTCAAGAACAAGCAGCTTGGCATTCTTTTCTGTCGCCATTTCCATTGCTTGATCGCACAATAGAATTTGATGATCAGAGTTGTAAGCACGAGCCCAAACAACGTTCTTCAGGACCTTCTTTGGATCCATGCCAAATGGTTCAGCCATGTCCACAAGACGCTCTGGTCTGAATGTGCCTTCTGTGTCGACATAGATTGCTGTAGCATCCAATCCACCTTCACCCTCTGGACGCTGAATCATCACAGCTAGCTGATGTCCCATCTGTGTCTTCCCGGACCTGAATGAACCATACATCTCTGTGATGCTCTGGGTCTCAAGTCCGCCCCCGAAAAGCTCGTCAAGCGCAGTAGAACCAGTGCTGATTCTTCCTGCTGTCTTTCGCCTCTCAAGAAGAAGGTCAGCTGTTTCGAAACCAATGTCGAGCATTTCACGTGCTGCCTTTATGATCTTGGTCGAAGTGGTCTCTCCAATTGATCCTGCAGCTGCTAGCTCAGATGGAGATGCTACTGCAATTGCCTCAACACTTCTATAGCCGGCTTCAGACAAACGCTTGGCGATTGCGGGGCCTACCCCTGGGAGGTCAGTGACCTCTATTCCTGATTCTCCTTCAGTACCGAGTTCGACGAGTTCCTCATCGGCTTCGCCTTCCTCGAAATCCTCATAATCTACAGTTTCTTCTTCATCTGCCTTCTTTTTGGGTGACATCCTGAGGACCTCCCTCATCGCTTGGCGTCAATCTGCATATTCAATGCCAAGCACGTGGTCATGCACTTGTCGCATTACTGGATATAAAAATGGCACTAGTCGAACTGCCGAGTGACCAGATATTAACCATCCACTCGACTATGCAAGATCTTTAACCTTGAACAAGATTGCAGAGAGCGCGATGCAGACCAGTACTATCACAGCAAGAATCGATCCTGACAACAGCGGGCTCCAATCGGGGATGCTGTAGCTGTAGTCCACGAAGAGCTGACCATAGTTCAGTATGTGCCCTGATAGAGAAAAGACAGCTCCCTCAAAGAATATGGCTACTACACCAAGGAGCTGCTCATAGAGCGTAATGACAACTCCCCAGACTAGAGGTCTTTTCAGAGCGATGCCAAGTAGCATGAATATCGCGCAATAGACAGCGTTGCAGACTGCGCACACCAACCAGAAACCAGTCAGCATCTCAAATGGAATTTCATCTGAGAAAGTAACGGAGATGTAGAATCCTGATGTCACAATTATGGAGATGATTGTACCCGCAATGACTGTGGCAATGTATCGCCAAATAAGTATCTCAAACCTTCTTACAGGCCGGGTCACAAGTTGCACTATGGTATGGGACTCAATCTCATCA
>JAEOTX010000249.1 GCA_016839605.1 Candidatus Thorarchaeota archaeon
ATAATCACATCGATGCTACTGCTTCATTCCTTGATGGTAGAAAAGTTGAGAGTGCCAAGACTATAGCAGGTTTGGTCTACGGCCTCACCAGATTCAAAGAACACCTTGAGCAGGGGATGTCCATGAGCCTTCGAGATTACTACTACATGCACAAGGTGAAACGAGTTCAAGCAGCACTCAGCATTGGCACACAAAATGAGACCAATAGAGCAATCAACCTTTGTGAACGAATTCTCAGGTCAAACGGAGAATCTATTCCGCGTGAGGAATTCGGTGTCGTTAGTTCTCCTAAAGGCACGTTCTATGGTGATGTGACTCTCTCAGACCTTTCTGGAAAGAAAATCAATTGTGCAGGTGCTGGGGAGTATGGTTGGTTCATTTCATCGCGACCCTTTGAAGTGAAGATTCATGACATCAACATAGATGCAGCCGTACTCGTGGAGAAAGAAGCCATGGCGCGAAACCTCATCGAGCTAGGAATCCCTGAAGACATGAAGCTCGGAATAGGATCATTGTTTGGTCAGCCTGGGAGAAACATGCGAGCCTGGATTCGAAGGCTAGCAGATGCCGGTGTTCCGATTTTGGTTCTCGTGGACATGTCGCCTTGGTCGCTGCGAATCTTCTCGACCATAAGGAACAACTCTATCGAACTTGCTAATATCGGAGGACTTGCGACGCCTGAGGCTCGTTTAATTGGGCTAAGTATTGAGGATTTCTGGCGCAAGAAGGGAATGCTCAAGGACATCGAACACTCACTTGAGATGATGAGCAGCTCGGATATCAAGTGTGCACGTCAAAACCAATCCATTCCAGCTATAAGCCAGGATGAAATACTGAAACGTGAGAATGATACGATGCTAAAGAAGAAGAGGAAAGGAGAACTTGAAGCGTTCAAAGCATTTGGGCTCCCACTAAATCAATTAAAAACCGCATATATGAAATACATTCAGTCCAAAGCACGAGGCTTTGATGTGAAACTGATATAAGATACTGAATAATCAAGCATGTTTGGTGGAGATACTATGTCAATGGACAAGGAGAATACGCTCGAAGATTTTGACAAATTGAGAGAATCTGTTGTCAAATTGCTGGATGAGCATGACCGGCTAACTGGTGAGGTTGACAGCTATTCAAGTGAAGCAGAAGAGCTCCGTTCGGCAAAGAGAGAAGCTGAGGAAAAATCCTGGGCGGCTGAGGAAAGAGCGGACAAAGCGGAGAGCGCTCTCGAGGAGTCAGAGTCCAAATTGAAGAGTTCTACCGAGGAATTGGAGACTCTGAGGTCTGATACAACAAAAGACTCCGAGATAGACGACCTCAGAAAGGAGCGTGATGAGCTCAGATCTGAGATGGATGAGATAAATTCAAAGCTTGCACGAGTATCCGAGCTGTATCGGGAAACTTCGGCAGAGAAGGAGAAACTCCAAGAGAAAGTAGATGTGAGTGACCTGCTGGCAATCTACATTATTCTAATTGAGAACATCTTCGGTGGCAAGCCTCACGCAAGGGTGCTTTACACTCTGCACAACACAAAGACCGCCATCACTAGGAAAAATATCGAATCCAGTACAGGGATTATGGCTACAGCTGTTATGAAAGCAATCCATGATCTAAGGAACGCTGAGCTTGTTTCCTACGATGATGATACACAAGAGGTCAAGCTGATAAAGGAAATAATGTAGGTCCAGAGAAGCATCTGGCGATTGACCCTGAGAGTGTAAACCTGTGGGAAGAATAAAGTATGCACCAGAACTGAAGAAGTACGTGAGAAGGTACAATCTGGGAGAGAAACTCAGCTCCATTTTCTACCTTCTTGGCAACGATGCACAAAACGTAGTAAACTGGGCATTCAAAGAATCCAAAAGGAAACAAGAAGGGAGAAAGACACTACAGGGCATAGAACTTGGAAAAGCAATGTTTCATTTGCTTGGAAGAACTGCAGCGGTTCGCCTAGTACAACAGAATCATGCTCGGAGAAGACTGACAACTAAGAGCGAGGTTCGGCTTAAGACCGGTCAAAAGATGGAGATGCCAGTCCTCTACCAAGAAGCCGGTCTTCGCCATCCCCAGGAAGCGCGGAACCTCAGGCATAACCTATTCCATGAGGCATTTCACGCTTTGATCACTCATCTGTTCCCCGATGTAGAAACAAGTGTTCCTTCAACCGGAGAAGGACTTACCCCTGATCTTATGGTCAAGCACAAAGACCCAGCATGGACAATCTCAGTTGAGTATAAGGGGTATCGCTCAATTACTCTTCTTAGTGAGTCAGAGATTCTAAAAGGGATGCGATATCAAGCTGCCTACGGCACTGCATGGCTAGTGACCTCGACAACGAAGGATGTAAGCAATCTATACGGCACCACGATAAGTTCAGAGGAAGTTATTGAAAGAGGCTTAGCACGACTCCGCAATATCTCAAAAAGAAGGGTCTATACATCTGAACAGAAGGAAAACAAGGGTATTGCCAGAAAAGGGATTTCACACCTGCAGAAACATGTCGGTGATGGTCTGCGTTGTAAGGTATTCTCCGCAGCTGACCTGCTAGACTCCTGTAAGGCAGGCAAACCCCTGAAAGGATTAGCTGTAACAACAGGGCTCGATTTTGTTGACATGCTTTGTGATGTTGGAATGGAAAAGCATGCAGACAACGTATTAAGAATCATGAAAACTCCCGCTCGTTCGATACATAGTGACACGGTGACATCAGTCAGGCTCATAGGATAGACCGAAACTACTCGGTGGGACATATGCTCCCAAGCTTTATTTGCTGCCAGCCTCCAATCAAATAGTAGTGCCGTCTGAGAGATGGCCTATTTATTCCGAGGGATGGAAGTTGGTACAACCTGGCGCCGAAGAAGTGCCCAACATTCTCAAAGAGGTTCTGAAGAAGCTCTCCAATAATTCGCCAATACTTGGTGCTGCCATCCTATCCGTGGAGGGATTACCACTTGTAAGTCATTTTCATGGTAGAACCGAAGAAGTTGCTGTTGCTGCGATGGTGGCAGGCATCCATTCGGCCGGAGAGCAGACAGTTCGAGAGTTGCGTCAGGGGAATCTCAAATCCATTATCATTCAAGGGAATCGAGGTGCCACCCTTGTTATTTCGATGCCCTCAGATTACCTCCTTGCAGTGACTGCTCCTGAAAATGCGAGATTGGGTCTAATATTCAATGATGCCAAACGAGCAGCAAGGGAAGCAAGCAAAATTATCCGAGAGCTTGCTTGAGTGAGTGAGCAATGGATCTAGCCTATCCTCCTGAACGTCATCCATGTTGGTCTCATTCCAGGTTCCGTATCTGGGAGCGGATTCATCTCCCAGTTGCTAAATCCTGCAATGTAAAATGTGCCTTCTGTGATTGGAATCACACTTCAAGCTGCCACACTCCAGCACCTGGGTCATCCCGAATTCTAATGAACCCTGAAGAAGCTGTGAACAGAGCTCTTGAGGAAATTGAAAAAAGACCCAACCTCAAGATTGCTGCTGTATCAGGGCCAGGAGAGCCATTGGCAAATAATGAAACATTCAATACTCTCCAAGGAATCAAAGCAGCAATCCCTGACATTCATTTCTGTATAAGCACAAATGGGATACTTTTGGCAAACCAGGTTTCAAGGCTTTTGGAGTTGGATGTTGAAACAGTTTCTGTTTCAACAAGTACTACTAATCCTCGCTCTGCAGCAAGAATCTATGAATGGGCAGTGATTGATGGGAAACTGCTGCGAGGAGAAAAGATGGGGAAAGCGGTTATCAAGAAGCAGCTAGAAGGAATCTGTAAAGCAGTAAGTGCAGGCATTCGTGTGAAAGTGAATACTATTTTAATGCCCTCTATCAACGGTTATGATATTGGTGATTTGGCTAGACGAATTGCCAAAGCTGGGGCTACACTTCAAAATATCGTGCCCCTCGTTCCAACTGCCAACATGATGAAGGTTCCCGCACCATCTCTAGTGGAATTGGAGAAGGCAAGGCAAGTTGGCTCCTTATTTATCGACCAGTTCCATCATTGTTATCAATGCAGAAGTGATGTTGTAGGAATCCCTGGAGATGATACACCCCTATAGAGTGTATCAGACCGTGGTGAGACAACCATACTCCACAAGCTTGTTGATTAGGAACCAAAGCGCATTGCGGTCGTAGCGGTCGTTCTGTAGTGACTCGAAGACCTCACTGATTGATTTGACACCATCAAAAGTAGCAAATAGACTATCTACAGCATTGGTCTCATATTGGCTTCGAAGCTTGTCCAGATCAGAGTCATCACAATCACTACATACAAGAATATCATTTTCAGAAAGCCTGCGCTTGAAGCCGATCCATTTGTACTTGGCAAGAGCAGAAACTGCACCAAGAACCTCCTCTTCAGGTAAGCCGATTAAGTCCAATATCTCTGCGACCGTGCGTTTTCCGTTGATGAAAGCCTCAACCTGCTCGAGCTTCCTATCAACATCACCCACACGGAATCCGATTCGAACTCCCCCAGACCTGCGAATCGGCACTAAATCAAGGTCAATATCGAAATATGGAAACTCCTTGATGATATTAAGTGCAAAGTCCCTAAAGATTCTCACATCGCCCTCGAAATCTCTTAGCTTTCTGCCATGCGTTGACTCAACATTTTGCAGAATTTTCTGCAGCTTCTCACGGTATGGTGCCTCGTCTGGAACTGGATCAACTACAAGAAGAACGAGTACTGTATCTCCAACTTCAATCAGGATATCGTATGCTGCTTTCCTGATTGTCCTAATAGGTGTCTTGGCAAAGATAATAACTGCCGTGACAAAGCCAGCAATAAGGTCTGGGTCAACGGTCATCTCAGCGTAGGGAACATTGAGAACGGATTCTCCACCTTCCATTCGGATAAGAGAGATATATCTGACCTTTTTTGTGTCAACAGTCATGCTGAAACATTCCTCCTATCCTATGTTCACTAGTGTGGTATGCTGTGAGAGACAAAGCCATTTTAATAGACTTTGTCTGTGAAGAGGCAACGCAATGCCTACGCGGTTTCCAGATCATGGTAACCCAGCACCCCCGCATCGATCAGGTTTTTTGCTACTGTTTTGACCGCCTCCATATTATACGGTAAGGACTCGCATACTTCATGGAGTGTTCTCGTGCCATCACAGAGTTCCACAAGAGCTGTCAGTTGGTCCCCATATACTCCTCGCAGTAGAAGAGGAGGCTCCATCACCTTCACAAGTATACTCTTCTCTTCCAAACGTCTATTCAATGTGATCCATTTGTAGCGGTCAAGCATTGAGAGTAATGCTAATGCTTCACCTTCCGGCAGCTCAGATTGGTCGATTATTTCGCCTATAGTTCGTTTCCCATTTATGAAGCCAGAGATTCGCTGTAATTTCTCATCAGTTTCGCCAACACTCCAAGGTATAACAGCCTGAAGATCAGGTGCTGCTTCAGATTTAGTTACCATTCGAGGAACCAGCTCCCAATCCAGTTTTCTGTATTGGAATATTTCGAGAATGTTGAGTGCGTACTCTCTGAATGGGCGGATGTCACCCTTCCAGTTCTGCAAATGCACTTCATATTCCGATTCAAATCTCTCAATGAGTTTGATGAGTGCTTGACGATACTCGGCATCATCGTCCACTTTATCTATAATGAGAAGTCCGACCACATACTGCCCTTCTTCGATGACTACAACATAGCCTTCCTTAGTAAATGTCTTCAATTGCCGGTTCTCGAAGATGATGATGGCCAGCACAAAACTCGCGACCAAGTCCGGATCCACTGACATCTCACGATAGGGGATGCCAATTATTGGCTCACCTCCCTCCCTTCTCACCAATGAGAGGTAGCGGACCTTTGCACCTTGGTCTTTGGAGTCACTCATTATGATTAGTTGCAGGACAATTGACCAGATATAACTTGTCTGAACATCATATGAAATCAAGAAGGCCTGTTTGGGACACTACTCTCACGTCAGATGTGTCATCTAATTCGTAGCCAATCAATTCTGACAGGTTGGCTACCGTGAAAGCTGAGTCAATCCTAGTCACAAGTAGTGAACCTTTCATTCCTACAACCTGTCCCATCATCTGGAGACCCTCAATAGAGGTTCTCCCAGTCCGCCACCTTTGGGGTTCCGCATTCAATGAATCAATGTTATAGTGATTCGATAAGTCCTGCAGCCTTACCTCTGATTCAATTTCGATCTCCTTGACCGAATTGAGAAATCCTTGGGCGATGTCCTGAGCGATTTCCACACCAATAGGTTTCAGTAGGTGCATCGCCTTACGTTCAGCTCTGACTTGTTTCTTGACGTCGGGGCTAGTCCCTAGTCTACGTTCAATCTGACGCGCTTTCAAACCACCCTGGACAACTCCAATGATTCCACCGAAGTCAGCTCCCTGTTCCACCCAGCGAGTGACGACTCTTGATTTCGAAGAAACACCAATCTTCAACGTATTATCATTGAAGACTGCAAGATAAACTGCGTATTCTGTTGATAGGCACCATTCTTTTCGTGAATCGCTCGCATTGCAATCTCTGCCATCGCATCGAATGCATGGGTCCATCTCATCCATTGCAGAACATGGCCCACATCTACGCATCCCTCGTCGAACTAGGCTATTCTCAGGACATCTTATCGGAACGCCATTTGAGTCTACACTACCTATGCAACGCTTTGGTCCATGGATTGTCCACGCTACTTCGTATCCTGATGGTAGAGGTAAGAAGCGGGGCGCGTCTGTATCATCTGACCAAACTCTGAGTCCGGATTCAAAGAAATCTCCACTCATAGGTCTCCACAAGACGTTCATCACTTGCATATCAAAGACTCCTAGAAGAATTTCAAGCGTGATGTGCCCTCGCCCATCCATCGCACTCCTTGAATATTCAGGTCTGCATTGCACTTGGGACATCGCCCTTGGTCGTTCAAATGGTTCTTCTTCAAATATACTGCGTAGCGTTCTATTGCTTTGAATCCACATTCTGGACAGTATGTGTTTTCATAGTCATGCCCACCAATATTTCCAGAATAGACAAACGTCAGTCCAGCTTCTTTCGCAATCTTGATGTGCTTCTCCAACATTCTTGCTGGAGTCCGTGGTAGACCTGTGATTTTAAATGTGGGAGAAAATGCTATAATGTGAAGAGGAGTCCGAGGGCCAAGATTTTCCACAACCCACTCTGCCAATGTTCCAGTATCATCCCCATGATCACCGATCTCTGGAATGATCAAATTCGTGATTTCAATAAAGATGCCCTTCTCTTTCATGCGAACCATTGAATTGTATATTGGCTCAGATTTCGGAACATCCATGTATCGCTGCATGAACTCCTTGTTCGCACTTCCTTTGAGGTTTATAGATGCCGCATCAAGGAACGGTGCAATGTAATCAACTGCTTCTGGAGTCATGTAACCGTTCGTGACGAAGGTGTTGAACATACCTTTCGAATTTGCTATCTTTGCAGTGTCATGCGCAATCTCCATGAAGATTGTTGGCTCTGTGTATGTGTACGTTATTCCAGCACACTCAGTCTGTTGAGCCTGAGTCACGATTGCTTCAGGACTCATTTGACGACCTACTGGATTCTCTCTGTGGGAGGAGTGATAGTTCAGACAAAATTGACATCTAAAGTTGCATGATGAAGTGCTTATTGAAAACGTTCTAGAACCAGGTGCGAAATGAAATAATGGCTTCTTCTCAATTGGATCAGCAGCCATTCCATCAATAAGCCCATAAACAGAGGTGTATAGCTTGGATTCTTTCAGGCTCCTAACTCTGCAGAAGCCAGTCTCACCCTCATGTATGACACACCTGCGGGCACACAAATCGCATCTGACGCCTTTTTTTAAGCTGGAATAAAGCACGGCCTCTTTCATATTCAGGCTATCGTTCCCGCTGGCTCTTATTCGTCTTATGGTGCGTAATCGCAAAAGGGCGTGTGAAGATTAAAATGAGATTACATCTTATTACAGATGGTTTCTCTCATGAGAGCGCCGAAGAATCTAGAAACACTCAGCGGTCTGTTTGGATCTGTGACAGATAGAACTAGACCATTTCTTAATCGGTGTTCTGAAACGAAGTATCTAGCTGTGACAGATTTCAGCAAAGCCACTGACCAGTATTTTGCGTTAGCTAAGCAAGCATTAGAAGGTCCTGAGAAGAAGATTGCTTCAGAAAGGAAATGTAAGGAGCAGTATCATGCCGTGAAGAGTGCCCTTGAGTCAGGCCAGCTCGGCCCTGAACTTGTTGATGCTCTCCAGTGTCTTAGGAGAACGTATGTACAGAATATTTTGAGGCCGGCAATGCAGGATTATATGAACAGTTCAGGAACTTCAACTAGAGTGGAGAAACTCTATGAGTGTGTACTACAGATAGATGGTCTTTTGGAAGTGGTCCAGTTCTTCGGAAAAGTACAGAAGGCTTAGACTATCACTCCTCTTCTTCTTCCAGCACTACTAGCATTTTGTCCAAAACTATAGTCTGTCCGTCAGCCTCTATCCTTGCGATTCCCAGCTTCTGGTAATCCTCAACCCATTTTCTGACAATTGGTTGAGAAACACCTAATGCACTTGCTATCGCTTTCACAGACATCTCAGTATTTTCTTCGACCATCAAGAACCCCTTTGTCTTGTCGGTCGCTTCCATCAGACCGAGATATCCATCTAGACGAAACTCAGTGTATCGCAAACGTGCCAGGGTTTTGTTGTGATCTGTCTTCAGCCTTTCAAGAGTCGCGTTAATCCGTTCATGCTCGCTTTGGAGACGTTCCAGCTCCCGCATCTTATCTCCCGATTCGTAAGACCGAAGACGGCCCCGAAGATCATCGACCTCAAGTAGTTGTTCCCTTGTGGCATCAATCTGAGTCTGTAGTCCAGTTACTTGAGCCTTCAAGTCACCAATCTCAATTTCCTTCTTCGCAACCATTCCTCTTTGTTCAGCAGAAGCCTTCTCTGCAAAATTAGCTCGGCTCTCTTCTTCACCTACTTTCTTTGTGAGAAGGTCACGTTCAGTATCAAGAGATTTCACCTTTTGCCGGAGATCAACTAGGACATCTGCGTCAACTTGAGGGGTTGCCTTCATTTTTGCAATTGTCTCCTCAAGCAAGTCTTCTTTGGCCTTTGCTTCGATGAAGTCACTCTGAACTCGAGCTATTTCCTCTTCCCTGTTCTTCAGACGCTCCTCGGCTACTCCTAGATCACGCGTGAGCTCTTCGACTTGTCGATCCAGCTCCTTAACTCTGTTAGTGAGTTCTACTGAAGTGATTTCTTTGGGTTTCATTAGTAGCTCTTTGGAGAGAAACTCAAGCTCGGTGGTTGCTCTCTGCGTGAAACCATCCACGCTTGTCTTTAGTGTGCCCATTTCTTCGAAGGTAGTCTTCATGGAACCCTTGAGACCTTCAGTGATATCCTTCACTTTCTCCATTACAGGTGCAGACATTCCAGTTGTGAGAGTTTCCTCGACCTTCTCAAACTCTTCATCAACTATGGACTTGACCTCGGTCTCAACATAAGAGGCCTGCATGTTGGTCTTAGCTCTACGTTTGCTCCTTCCAATAATAGTCGTTCTGAGGTTTACCAGATTCCCCTTCAGTCCGACCAAAAAGGAGAGGACAACAGGAACAAGGTCACGTTCAACCCTGTCAACAGTTGCATCAACATTCATCATGTTACGTTCAAGGAGGACAAGACTATCTCTGAGTCTCTCCGCACTCCGTTCAATTTCCAAACGACGACGAACCTGTTCTGCAGACTCGACCATGAATACGTCAGTCTGCAACCGTCCTGAGTCGATGAGTTCCTTCTTCAGACTATCATCGACACCGAGTTCCTCCAGCAATTCGTCGACCACTCCCGTTCGGTCGGGGGAGTCCTTAGGATCTTTGCTCATAAGCGAACCTCACTCACCTATCACTCGTCGAGGCAATAGGTCAGGAGTAGCAGACAACACATAAATCTATTCGCAGTAGGAACGACTTGTTCCAATTAAGTGAGGCAGGGTAGTGAGACTGCGAATAGAGATGCAAGCTGACGTACTAAATCGGGGTAGATCCAAGATTCACAACGGACGACTGATTTGGCATCTCTTTACAGACATGGACAATCAATTCGTAGAGATGATTGATGTCTTTCCTCCTGCACGCGTGATGCAACGGGCAGAAAAGAACATCGTTGCAATCATGAAGGTTCCTGAAATAAGTCCAGGAGAAGCCTTCTCACCCACTGCAATCCTACGGATTGATACAACATCCAGAGATTGGTTAATCAAACAGCAAAGAATCCCGGAGTCAGTAAGAAAATCAACAATTGGAATGTATAGCTCGATGCAGAAGTACTGGGAAATTGACAACCCAGTAATTCAATCCCTATCTCAAAGCATCGCTGAGAAGAGTGACGGGGATTTTACATTTGGCAAGCTTGCTTTTCAGGTGGTTCGAGAGCAAGTGAAACTGAAGACTCATCTTGATGAGAGGAGAGGCGCGGCCAGAGCAGCCGTAGAAAAGGAGGGGGATTGTGATGAACATGCAGACCTATTCATCGCACTCACTAGAGCTGTAAACATTCCCTCCAGAAGAGTAATCGGTCATTTCTTCAAAGGGAAACCCGAGCCAGAGCCACATGCATGGTGTGAGATTTTCCTTGAGGATAATGGATGGGTGCCGGTGGACCCCGCCCTGGGTCGTTTTGGTGTTCTCAGTGAGAATTACTTCTCTCGAATTCGAGAGGGACTTGTATCACAAAGACCCACAATTCAACTAAAAACGAGCAACTTAGACTCGGGATTGTTAAGCATCGAAGAGAATGTGACAATGGCGATTGTTAGAAACAATCATGCTTAGAAGCCAGAAATCTTCCCAGACTCCAATAGGGTCACAAACATTTCAGCGCCGAATTCCCAGCATCCATGTGTATCAAAGATGCAGCATCGAATTTTAGGCAGAAGCGGAGCATCGAACGCGCTTCTAAGGGTTCCAGCAAGATGATGAGCCATCATCTCGCCATAAGCCGCGATTTGTGGCATTACTTCTAAGAATCGATTACCAATGGATCGCATAGGACCTGGTTTGTAATCGCATACTTCAACGGTATCACCCACAAACCGAAGCAGGTCTATATGTCCGGAGAGACGATATCGGTCAGACCACACGGGGACTTCGATGGCAATTGTATTAGGATCACGAAACAGAAACTCTCTCACTATCTTATGGTCAGCATTGTAAGACAAATCATTAGTTGCCCGATGGTAATCCCTTAGCTTGTCGACGAGGTCACTATCGATGAAACGCTTCACTGAGCCAGTACGGAAAAAACGGTTTCTCAACGCTGCCTTTTTGGCAGCATTCATTTTCGGTAGTTTGAGTGAGGATGCTCTAGCATAGAATGGATCTGAGAATGGTTCAGATGGAACTTTGCCTGAGGTGATAGTTATCATATGAGCCCATAGTGAAGCGAGATCCCCCTCATGTTTTCCGAGCCGTTCATGGTGCGTCTTATTCCATTGAAAGCCATAAGCAACCTTTCCATGCTTGAACTCACGTCGCGCGATATCAGGCTCCCTAGATGACATGACTCACCGAATTACAGCTAGTGCTCAATCTTTTTAATTCACCGAACTCATAGTATTTCGGGGACTAAGATGACGTATTCGTTTATTGTGTTCTACCGATTCCAACTCATGGATGAGGAAAAGGCAAAGAAGGCCAAGAAATTCTGGACAATCTTCTCAAAGGATGATTGGCCAAGCGACATTAAAATCGTGGGGGACTATCGTCATGCATGGGGAAGTGACTGGAGTGGGTTTCTATTCATTGAAGTCGAAAATCCAGAACGCTTCTTCGAGTTCTGGCCGAAGTTCCGTGATAAGACTCGATTCTATCTAGAAAACACGCGTACCATCATCGGCGTCAAGAGAGAAACAGATGAACGGCTATAGCCGCAGCTAATATGAGTGAAGCAGAGCGAGGACCGGGAGGGCCGCCTAGGCCCACCCAGAATTAGCCATGGTTTAGAGCGGCGTCCTCCATCAATCCTACAATCCATTTGAGATCCTTCTCTGCGATGCCCTCGCCACTACGATAGATCATCAACGAACCAAGATCTGCATTGACGGTAGTTGTATGCTGTGCGCCACTCGGATATGGAAACGTGCCACGGAAGCGCGAAATCTCTCCTCTATACTTACGAGTGTATAGGCCTATCTCTGCTTCATTCTTGATAGATACGCCACGGAACTCAGCCTGGGTGAGATTGCCCCTCTCCACGCCAGATAGCATGACGGATGCGATATCAGTGGCCTCCCCATATATCGATTTCATGCCTTCAGAATTGAGATTTAGAGGTGTAAGCTTAGCGCCTGTATGTTCCTCCATTAACATTCGGAACTTTCTTGCGATACGCTCTGATCCTCTGACTTCGACAGTGCGTTTTCCAGTCTTGACAAACACTTGCGCTTTGCTTACGCTTATGTAGTGCACGGGCTCCAATCTGCCACCTGTGCCATAGGTCAGAATAGGCACTTTGAACCCTGCAATGATTTCTCCCTGAACAGTCTTCCCTGTTGCACTAACTTTGGAGAATCCTGCTCCAGCATGTTTCTTGCTCTTAGGTGCATACTTGACCTTTTTTAGTGCTGTCGCGATCTGAGCAGCATTGCTCTTGGTCCCTTCGTATTTGTAGAGCTTTACCGAAAGTCCCACGCCTGTGGGTCTCAGTAATTCCGGCTTCTTCTTTTTCTTCTTCGTTGTCTTGCTCAAGATGTCTCAACTCGGTGTGTTTCATGTTCTCCGAGGTATCAGTGTCAACTGACCTTCGTTTCCGATGGAAATAAGGGTATGGATTCAATATAAAGAGAACATCAAATCCAGACAATAGCAGCGTGTAGCTGGAGCAATACGTACATACTAATCCGGGTATGAAATCGGACCCCTCCAAGAAATAGGCCTCGATATGCTATTTCTTATTTGGCGCCAAATAGGGAGAGGTCAGTCAGAATCGCCAATAATATTCAGGATTAACCCGTGTGCTCGAGGTTTGTCTGATACGAAGGGGACGAATGTCTTTGAGCGTGCCTCTTTGATGCAATCCTCTAGTGAATCAGGATCGCGGCACCAGATGAGATGGTCTCTTCTTGCCAGCTCCCCAATCAACTGTGCTTGATGTCCTTCCATCAGAGTAGTGTTCTCAACTACAACCAGTCGTTTTCCTTTTGTCACACATTCAATGGTTGTACCTGCTCCCCCCGTACTCACAATGATATCAGCTGCTTCGTAAGCCCTGTTGAGTGACTTGATGAATCGAAAGAATCGCATATTTCTTGGTTCATACTGTCCTCGACCAATCTGAGCCACAACAGTCTCTTTGATGATTCCATCTCTAACCAGCTTGTCCATTACCTTCACGAGTGGGTCAAACATGGCAGTGCCAACTGTAAGAAAAATCACAGAAGCTGACCTCCATAGACCGCCTCTGGGATCCTATCGGCAAGATCAGGCCATTGAACCAGAAAGAGGTCAGTCTTTCCTCTTAGCAGTCTTCCAGTAATCGAAAGAGACTCCACTCTTGACATGCTCTCAATGAATACTGTCTTGATGCCTAGGAGACGCGCAGCATAGAACACTGGCACAGTGAGACCAGTCCCGCAACTCACTACAACAACTGGGCGATACAAGACAAAGTAGATGATAGAGGCTATCAATGTGAATAGAGTGCGGATCACTGACAAGATGCGAGAGTCCTGAGGTAGTAGTCTCGGTGCAAAGACACGCCGTATCTTACCTTTGATGCGAATCTTCGTCGGAGTTAGACGATCTAAGAATCCAATCAAATAGAGATAGCTAAATCGGTCACCAAGAAGGTCGACGAGGGCGAATGTCTGCGCTGTGTGACCGCCACGACCTAAGACAACAGCTATTCTCTTCATTCCGACGTCACGCACATCTAGTGATTTCTGCAATGCTAGATAAAGAGTTCTCGATGGCTAGATTCCAAGTGGAAGACAAACGCTGACTACTTAAAGCAGATTTAACCCACCGTGCTTCGAGGGAATCCTATGACAATTGTCGAGCCTTCAGGTACACATCCCCTGTACAAAGAGATCAAGAGCATAGTCGGTGAGGCCCGAGTCAATGATAATCAGCTGATTATCTCAGCATATAGTCAGGATGCATGTCATATCACAGCTGAGAGACCTGGCATTGTAGTCATGCCCGAGAGTGTGGAAGAGATTCAAGCTATTGTAAAGCTGTGTGGAGAATCCAAGACACCGCTTGTGCCTGCAGGTGGAAGGAATGGAATATGCGGTGCGTGCCTTCCTCGGGTACCAGATGCCGTGATGCTCGATATGGTCAAGATGGATGAGATTATTGAAATCAACGACGATGTCATGTCGGTGACAGTTGAAGCGGGACAGAGGTGGGCAGAACTCATCCACCGACTTGATGACAAGGGCTACAAACTGGGCTTTCGAGGTCCATACGGCGGGAATGTAGGAACCGTTGGGGGCGCAACTAGCATAAACAGTATTGGATATGCAGCTTCCAAGTATGGCCCATCAACTGAAGGAGTTGTTTCGCTCGAAGTTGTTCTAGCAAATGGCGAGGTCATTCAGACAGGTACTGGCTGGAACAAAGGTGCAGAGCTCTTTGGTAGATACTCGACATATAATGACTTGACTGGAATATTCCTTGGAGACCATGGCACTCTCGGAATCAAGACGAAAGTGACTCTCAAGATTTACCCAAAGGCGGAGCACATAACATATGGAGACTTTGGATTCAAGACACTTGAGGAGGCAACCGCCGCCTTTCTTGAGGTTCAGAAGCGAGGACTAACTGAAGAACTCAATCTATTAGCAGACAGACAATCAACTGATACATTCTTTCCTGGATTCTTGGACAGCCACCCCGAAATCCATGCTATGTTCGCATCCATTGTGCAAGAATCTGACGAACAACTGGCTCAGCGTAAGATGGAGATAGTGAGGGAAATCGCGCTAGAACATGGAGGGAAGGATCTAGGTAATTTTGCCTCTCAGATGCATTGGACAGAGCTCTTCAATCTAGTTCAGCCTCTCTACAACAATGGGTTCTGGCTGAACACCTGTCACCTCAGACCGATCACAACAATTCCGGGGCTAATGAAGAAACTGTGGGCAATCTTTGATAAACATAAGATGCTGAAGAACGGAATCAAATGGATTGCCAGCTGCCTGGGAGCAGACCGAGCATATGCCACTGGATGGATTAC